>CAXUKA010000204.1:0-11719 GCA_964251335.1 uncultured Hymenobacter sp. | reverse complement strand
GCTGCGCTTGCGGCCATAAACCGCCTCCGCCGAAGCCCGCAGGGAGCTGCCAAGGCTCAACTCGTCGGCAGTGTAGTCGCCGGCCAGCTCGGTTTTTACCCGCGCCAGGTACCAATGCACGGCATCGATGGGGCGGATAACGGCTAGCTGCACGCCGGTGCTTTTTAGGCCCTTATTCTCAATGTTATCGAGCAGTTCGTAGCTGGTGGGCGCATCGCGAAATTTGAATTCCTCGCGGTCGTAGTTCAGCCCCACTATTACCTTGAGGTGCGGCCGGTTCCAGGCCGGAATGTAGCCCTTGATGGTGAGGCGGGCGTTTTTGGTGGCTTGGGTGCTGTAATTATTGATGCCCACCACCTCGGCCGTCGAGCTGACGCCAAACGCGGGCATACGTTCGTAGCGAATGATGATGCCCTTGCTCGGCCCCATGCCCAGCACCGAGGGGTTGGCAAACTGCTGTTTGTCGCGTAGGTCGGGCGCATTGCGGGCCGAGTCGACGGCCGTAGGGGCGGGTGCGGGGTAAATGCGCGGTATCTGCTGGGCACGGGCTGTGGCTACGAGCCCCAGCCCGCTGGCCAGCAAGTAGTAGCGAAAAAAAGCGGAAACAGTAACGAGCGACATAAACCGGGCAGTGCTTAGCTAAAAACCGAGCTGTTCTGCTTACGTGAATAGTTGGTGAATGGCTGCTGCGCATGGCTGTTGCCAGCGGTTTTCCTAGTCATTGCCGTCGCTGGTGCCACTCAAGAAGCCTTGCGAAATGGCGTAGCGCACCAGCGCGGCCGTGTTCTTAGCTCCGGTTTTTTCCAGAATATTCTGGCGGTGCGTTTCGACGGTGCGGCGGCTGGTAAAGAGCTGGTCAGCAATCTGCTGGGTGGTTAGCCCGTTGGCTACCAGCTGCAATACCTCCTGCTCGCGGCGCGAGAGGGGCGAGGGAGTGTTGGGAGTGGCCGATACGGGCGAGCTGCCCGTGAGCACTAGGTCGAGCAGATTGAGACCGATTTCGGAACACAAAAAGCGCTTGCCCGACATCACCGTCTGGATGGCTAGCACGATTTCATCTTTGTCGGCATTTTTCAGAATATAGCCGTGTGCCCCCGCCGCAAATGCCTGCCCGATGCTGCGTGGCTGGTCGACCATCGAGAGCATAAGCACCCGTAGCATCGGGTACTCGGTGTGCAGCCGCAGCGTGGTGGCCACGCCATCGAGCACGGGCATATTCATATCGAGCAGCACCACGTCGGTGGGGGTGGTGGGCAATTGGGCTAGCAGTTCCTGACCGTTGGGGGCATCACCTACCACCTCTATACCAGGCTCTTGTGAAAGCAGGGCGCGCAGGCCGTTGCGCAGCACTGCGTGGTCGTCGACAATAAACAGACGGGTCATACAGCAATAATGAAAGTTCGCAGAATGCGAGCTAAGCATGTACTGTTTCTACCGGTGTAAGTTGTGACTAAATATTATTCTCAGGCGGCGAGTTGCGCTCTTACCGGCAGCTGCCGGCCGAGCTTACGCTCCTTCAGCACCAGCAGCAAGCCCAGCGCTATCATCATATCATCTGACTCGGCCTGCTTGTTTACCAGCGCTATGGCCTTACGCTCGTCGAAGTCTTGCTAGTGAAGATTGGCACTGCTTAGACTGTTGCCCAGTTAAATAGGCCTTTGGGTATGGTAGCTGGCTAATCTACTATGCTAACCAAGCCAATACGAAAGTGCAGCTCATTCCCGTTTCCAGCTTCGTGCTGATGCAGAGAACGGTCAGCCCAAGCGCTGGAAATAACTAAAAAGCCCCGGCTACCCTTCTGGCAGCCGAGGCTTTTTAGTTATGAAACTAATTCATTAAAACAAGAAGTCAAACCCCACAAATGCCAGTCGCTCCTCGCCAAATGAGTAGGTGACGTTGATAACGGCCTGGTCGAGGATATTCACAAACGCCCCGCCGCCGAAGCCCGAGTGGAAGGCCGAGATGCCCGTGCGCGTATCGTTGACAGAGTACACGCGGCCAGCATCGGCGAGGCCCATGATGCCGAAGGTGCCAGGGAAGAGGTAGGCGTTGAACTTGAACAAGTGCAAGCGCGCCTCAAAGTTGCCGTAGAGCGCATCGCGGCCCGCGAAGCGGGTGCGGCGGTAGCCGCGCAGGTTGGTGGTGCCGCCTAGCGTGTTGGCTTGGTAAAAGCGGTAGTCGCCGATGTTGTGCTGGTAACCCACGCGGCCCGCGTAAGTGAGGCGGAACGGGAAATTAGGCGTCAGGTAGGCCTTGAGCTCAGTAGCGAAACGGCCATATTGCAAGCCGTTTTTGTCGAGCTGCCAGTTGTACTGAAACTCGTTGTGCCACTGAATGCCAATGCGCGGGTCCTTAGGCGTCGACTGTGCTCCGAAATCTAGGTACAGCAGCCCGCCCAGGTAGTTGGTAGCCTGGAAATCGGAAGCCCGCACGCCAAAGCGCTCGTTTTGGTAAGTAGCACCCGGCCGGCTGCCGTTAGCATTGATGCTGTCGGCAATGACGGTGCCGATGGGCGTCTGCTCGACGCGAAAGCGGTCGAACTGCGGCCCGATACCGATTTTGCCAAACGATGACACCGGCAGCTCAAACGTGGGGGCCACGTAGAAGCGGTCGAAGCGAATGCGGTAGGCGCTGTTAATCGAGCGGTTAGAAGCCTGGTCGTGATTTTCGACGGCGTAATTCTGCGTGTTGTTGCCGATGCCGAAGAAGTTGTAGAGCAGCTGCGGCCCATAATACTGCGCGGCCACGTGCAGGTTGGTTTTGCCCCCAAACACACTCGTAAACTGCCCGGCGTAGCGCATATTAAACGCCTGGCGGGCGGGCGCAAAATTGGCCGTCAGCGTTTGCTCCGAGGCAAACGGCTCGCGCCGAAACGCGTAGCGCCGGTGCGTAATGCCGCCCCCGATGAGCAAGCCATCGTCAATGTTATACCCAAAAAACAGCGCCGGCCCCGTGTAGTTGAGGCGGTAGTCTTTGAGGTCGAAGCGGTGGGGATGGTCGTAGCGGCTCACGTCTACGCCCGGCTCCAGGCGCAGGCGCGATTCACCCAGCTTGTTGATAATCACATTGCCGGTGTCGGCATCGTATACCTGCGTGCGGTGCCGCATACCTGCCACCCGCGAGTTGTCCACAATGCTATCGCGCCCCGTGCCCCCGATAATGCGGATTTTGTGGCCCTGGCGCTCGTCGCCCGTCAGGTCATACACATCGTTGCCGCTGATGCCATAGAGGCGGATTTCATCGGTCTTGCGGTCGAAGGTGCGGTCGTAGAGTACCTTGGTTAGCGCGCCCTTCTTGCTGATTTTCTGCATTACCACGTGGGTTTTGTGGTCGGGCAGGCGCGTCACCGTAAAGCGCTCGTCCTTCTGCGAGCCGCGCACCTCCACGATGTCGCTCATCAGGTCGGCGTACTTGGCGGCCACGTCGGGCAGCAGGTCGCGGCGGTGCTTGAGCTTGGCCACGATTTCGGCCCCGTGCAAGGCATATATTTCCTTGGGCCACTTATCGCGGAAAGCCTTTTCAATTACCGCATCCGTCAGCTGGGCCTTCATAATCTCGGCCTGCTTCACCCATTCCTCGCGGCTCACGCCACTCAAATACAGCCGGTCATTGCTGAGGCCCGTCTGGTTGAGACCCTTATAATCGCCGTAGTCGTAGCCGAAATTCTGGAAGTTGCGCACCGCAAATTTCTGCGAAATCAGCCTGGGTAGCACGCCATCACCTTTGAAGAAGGCAATATCCCGGTCTTCGGGCACGGCCGTGTATACCTTGTCGCCGTCCTTGGTTTTGCGCTGGGCCCAGCGCCACTGGTCCTCGTGGCGGTCCCAGTCGCCTATCCACATATCGAAGAGGCGCGAGCGGGCAAAAGCCGGCTGGTCTACCTTGTTGTCGTTGTCTTCGAGCAGGTCTTCGAGCATCTTATCGGTGCTCACCAGTTTTTTGGCAAAGCCCAGCGAAGCATCATTATCCTGGCTGCCCTTGGCGTCCTCTTCCAGCGCGGCCGGCGTGTTGGCAAAGGCCTGCTGGTACTGCCCCAGGGCCGGGTCATTGGGGATATACACGTAGCGCGGGTTGGTGTGCAAGATGCCGGCTGCTGTGGCCAGCGGCGGCAGCACAAACGACGCATACGGATGCTGCGATGAAATCTGGTCCTGCAGCACAGCCAGCGCCAGCCCGGTGCGGAAGCCTTCGGGCAGCACGGCCGCCGGGTCTTTGTCAATGCCACGCACCGTGAAGTAGTAGCCGTCCTCATTGCGCACTTTCAGCGAGGCCGTTTGCTTGCCGCCACCGGTTTTATAAGGAATCAGCCCGCCCTCGGCTGTCTTGATGTCGAGCACCGGAAACTTCACCGGCGTGGCCCATTCGGCGCGGTAGTGTTCACCCAGCAGCCAGTTGTGAAAGCCTTTGTGCTGGTTGTAAGCCGGGTTCACGGCCACCGTCACGGTGCTGTCTTTGTAGTCGGGGCGCTTGGTGGTCGACGTGATAACGGGCTTGCCATTGGGTTTGCCAGCCGCGTTGGCGGCGGCAATTTCGAGGTCGTCTTTGCTTTGGTTGCCCTTGCGGGTGTTGGCCGTGTTGGCGGGCGCGCCCATGCCCTGCACGCGGTTGGGGTCGGGCTTGGTTTCGTTTACGGGGCCGCCAGGGCCGGTGGTCTTCGCTGAGGCACGGCCCCGGCCCAGGTCAGCGTACACCCGCTGGCGGTACACGCGGCGAGCGCTTTGGCCCTTGTCACTGTCGTTGGGCACAAGGTATTCTACCCACACCTGCCCATCGTCGTAGTAGTTGAGACGGACAAAGCCTTTCTCTTTATCCGAAAACAGCGCATCGCCCCCGTTGCCTGGCTTCACGTGCTGGGTTTTGCAGCCCGAGCCGCTTGTGATGAAGTAGGCGTTTACGTCCGGGTTTTCGATGTATTGCAGGTTGTGCTCGTGGCCGTTGGCATAAATAATGTTCGGGTATTTGGCCATAATGGCCAGCATGCCCTTGCGGTATTCTTGGTAGACGGGGGCCGGAATATCCTGGTTGACCCCGCCGTATTTCCGCGCCAGCGGGTACACCGAGCCGATAATCGGCAGCGGCAGAAACGCATATTTAAACACAATGCTCAGCGGAAACACGTGGTCGGCAAACGTGAAGTAGCCGCCATGAATGCCATCCGAATACATCGGGTGGTGCGTCACGATAAGAATGTGCTTGTCCTGGTTGTCCTTGATAACCTGCTCAATCTGCGCAAAGGCTTCTTCGGCATTGTCGGCCCCGCAGGACTCGCCAAACGGCCGGTTGGCCTGGTCGGTCAAAAACCACTGCGTGTCGATGGCAATCATCACCAGGTCGTCGCGCAGCCGAATTTCGTACGGGCCGGGGCAACCATTGCGGGGCACCAGAAAGTCGCCAGTATAAGCAAATTCGGCCGAGTCGCTGGCCATGTAGTGCTCGGCATACACCTGCTCGCGCAGTAGCTGCTCGGCCCCGCCCTTGATGCCCTGAATCCAGTCGTGGTTGCCGGGTACCATGTATTTCTCGCCCTTGTAGCCCTTCAGGGCGTCGAGCTGGGTGCGCAGGCGGCCTTCGGCAATCTTGCGGTCGTAGGCGCCCTCGCGGGGCATGCCTTGGTTGTAGATATTATCGCCCAGGTACACCACCGAGCTGTTGGTGCCCATCTGCAGCAGCTGCTTGCGCATGTAGTTCAGCGAAGGCTCGCCACCCTTATCAAACGGAATGGGGTTGCCCACATCGCCAATCAGAAATACCGAATAGCGAATGCGCATCGAATCGGGCGGCAGGTTTTTTTGCCAGCCCACGGCTTTGCCCCGGTAGTTGGGTTTGTAGCCAGGCGGGGGGTTAAAGTCGGATTCGCCCGCCTCGCCCAATTCCTCCAATTGAGCATGAGCGGCAAAAGGCAGCGTGGCCAACAAGCTGAAAAATAACGTCAGGCGGAAAATTAGCCTCATAGTAAAGGGAAAGCAGAAAAAAGAGAATAGCTGGTAATAGCTGGGGCCGGCGGCTGGTACTACCAGCACTCGGCAGAGGTCCATCGCTGTACGAAAAATACGACCTCGTTGGCCGCTGCCTACGTAAAGGTTCCGCTCACGGTTGAGGCTACCTTTAACCCACGGCCGGGCCTTCGCGTTGAAAGCCTGTGCGGCGGGCCAAACTCGGCGTCCGTTCTTCGTTGTTTCTCGCATCTTATGGCTTCTATTACTCTTCCCGCCGAGCAGGCTGAGGCGCTCGCGGCCGCCGCGGCCGACCTACCGGCTGCTGCCGCACCCAAGGCCCCCAAGCTCCCCAAATCGGAGCCGTCGGCCCTGGTGCAGCAGGCCCAGGCCACCGTAGAGCCGCTGCTCAAGAACAGCCTCGACCCGCGCTACACCTACCACACGCTGGCCCACACCGAGTACGTGGTGAAGCAGGCCCACATCCTGGCCGACACCGCCAAGCTATCAGCCAAAGAAACCGAAGAGCTGCTCATTGCCGCCTGGTTTCATGATGCCGGCTACCTCGATGTCTATGATGGCCACGAGTATAAAAGCATGGCCCGTGCCGAGGCTTGGCTTCAGGAAAAGAAAGTGGACCCCGCTCGTATTGAGGTGATTAAGAACATCATTCGGGCTACCCATCGCGACGAGAAGGCCAACACTGAGCTCGAAAAAATAATGAGCGATGCCGACATGAGCAACCTCGCGGCCGACGACTTCCGTGCCCGCGCCGAGCTCATCCGCAGCGAGTGGGAGCTGGCCCTCAACAAGTCGTACAGCAACACCGACTGGGCCGAATTGCAACTCAACTTCATGCTGGCCCACAAGTATCAGTCGGAAGTAGGTAAGGACCGCTACAAAAAAGCGCTGAAAGCCAACATTGAAGACCAGCGCGACTACCTCAAAAAGACCGAAAAGAAAGCCAAGAAGAAGGCCAAGAAAGCCACTGACACCTTCGCCGAGCCCAAGCGGGGCATCGAAACCATGTTCCGCACCATGTATTCCAACCACATGAAGCTCTCGGACATGGCCGATAAAAAAGCCAGCATGATGATTTCGCTTAATGCGGTTATCATGTCGGTGATTATCACCTACCTCGGGGCCAAGTCGTCGTCGCTGGGGGCCACGGGCGGCACCAGCTTCACCCGCAACCCCATTCTGGCCGTGCCAATGGGCATCTTGCTGGCTACTTCGCTGGCCTCGGTCACGTCGGCCATCCTCTCGGCCCAGCCCGATGTCACGAGCTTTAAATGGCTCAAGCGCAACCCCGAAATCGCCACCAACCGCCGCGTTAACCTCTTGTTTTTCGGGCAGTTCACCAAGCTCAGCCTTCAGCGCTTCCAGGAAGGCATGCGCGACCTGATGCGCCAGAAAGATACCCTCTACAACAACATGGTCACCGACGTGTACTACCTCGGTGAGGTGCTCGACCGCAAATACAAGCTGCTGCGCGTGAGCTACTCCATTTTCATGGTGGGGCTAATTCTCACTGCCTTGTCATTTGCGATAGTGCTGGCTTATAAGATGTAGAACTGGTGTAAAGCTAAGTGCATCTAAAACGTACCTTTGTGCACTGGCTGCGTAGTTCAAGGGATAGAATAGGCGTTTCCTAAACGCTTGATAGCAGTTCGAATCTGCTCGTGGCTACTAAAAATGCCGTTTCTAATCCAGAAACGGCATTTTGTTTTGTTCAGGGTACACGTAGGGGTACACAGTGCAAAGCTGACCTATGTAATCTGCCCTAAGTGCGGGATATGTCAGCTTTCCTGTTCGTGCCGAAAATCGGTCTAACCGAGGTCAGCTTTTTTGTGTATGGCGGGCCTGCCGAATCGGTGTGTTAGGCTTCTTACTTGAAAGCTCACGCTCCCATGCCTCAAGCATTGCGTCAACTCTTGCCTTGATGGCCTCGGGGGAGTTGGCTATTTCCCAAGCGGCTCGGCGGGCTGCTGTTTTGGCAACGTAGGCCGCTTGCATGATTCGGGCCGCCTGCGTTTTTTCGGCAGCTGTTGCTCTGGGGTCTAGCATCACGCGACTTGCAAGCTGGGGCGTGAGAAGGGCGGCGGGCTGGTTTGGAGATTGCATCGGGGGCGATGGTGATAGATAATGCGCTGCAAATATTTAAAATACAGAAAGCTCGAACCTACAAAACCTACTAAAGTAGTTTTGTAGGTTTTGTAGGCTTGGCGTTTAGGTGTTTCGGAGTTTTTTTGGTCAGTCGGGTAAAAACTCCTGCAGTAGCACTCAGCCAAAATAACGGAGTGCTACTGGGCTTACTTTGCTTTAAACTGGGCTGCCGCCCCATCGTGAGACGGATAGCCCCTTTCTTAAGCGTAGCCTCATAAAGTTAAGCTGCCGGACCCAACGGCCAAGCCTTCGATGGCCTGGCTGGCTCCTGCATCGGCCGCGCTTACTAGCTTACCTTATACCAGTGAGTTTGATGAGGTGTACATTGCGCTCGACCACCACGAGCATGTGAGCCCAGGGGCGGGGGCGTTGGTAGTGAATAGCAGTAGCACGGCGAGTAAAGGCTTGATAAGCATGGTGCAAAAAAACGCCCCGATCCTGACCGGCCGGGTCGTTTTCTTTGCTGGTGGGCAATCTACGCAGCCAACAATAACTTGGGGTAATGTCTCCACCGCCGCACGACGGGGCCAGCAAAACATAAGGTCCAAGCCTCGCCCTCCGGCAAACTCGTGAGCGCGTGGATGCAGTTGGGCTCAATCACATGGTTACTGCCCTCCTCCCGGAGTACGTCCTCGGTGCGACCTTGCACAAATAGACGCTCCCAGTAGCTGCCTTTTATGCGATAAGAATGGAAACGGCACGGGTGGCTGTGGGGCGCGCCAACGTCGGGCCGGGTGAGGTGGTGCAACATGGCCCAGGTTCCGTCCGGCATTTGACCCAAGGTGTATTTAGTCAAGGGCCCGAACCGCTGAACTTTGAAAGGCATGATGGGCCACAGGTGGCCGAGTAGCGGGCGCAGCATGTCGGCGTGGGTGGCTAGCAGGGCTTGGAGTTGAGGGTGGCGTTTAGCGGGGCGCTTCGTACTCATAGTTCCCACTAAGCTAAAAACGCACGGATTAATTCGGCGGTTACCTTCCGTTTGTTGCGGCCCCGGCACCAGCAGTAAGCAGGTAGGTTCAGGCAGAATCCAAGTTTGAAGCGGGCATTGAGGCAATTGCAACATATGGTGGTAATGCGCTAAAAACTTTTCATTTACAGAAAGCTCGAACTGACAAAACTCTTTTTGTCGGTTTTGTCAGTTCGAGCTTTCTAAGATTTGAGGCTTATATCCCCCGGCAGCCGCACCCCCTGCGCATAATCCTCCAGCGACAGGCAGCCACTACAGTCATGAACTGAATAGGCATAGTGCATTTTATTACAATAATATTTATATTTCAGTATAATGACCTTGCCTCATCTCATTCTCCAGCGACCTTCGCGTAGGCGTAAGCAACGGCAGCGCCGACGGCTCTTAACGCTTATGTCCTTGGCAGCCGCGCTGGTTCTATACTATCTATTTCGGTAGCTGTACATACTGCGCGTAATCCTCTAGCGGCTCTGAGTCGCTGAAGCTGCGCACAATGAAAAAACAATCCCGCTCCTTATCTACCCCCAGTTCCACAAAAAAGTCGTGCCCCTCAGCAGGTACATGATATAGGTATAGAAACGCCTCGCCTCCACTTTCCTTTTGCCTGCGATGAATCAGAAAGCTGCCATGTTTAAGCACCCAGTAGAGCTGCATGACAGATGAAAGGGCTTGGAAAGCGTGAAAGCTCATATTAGCACGCTAAGCTACTAACCACAAAAAAGCCCTGCCTGAGCCAGACAGGGCTTTTTGAACCTTTTATATATGAACAGAACCTTCTCAGGTTCCAAGCGAAATTACCGAGTGACTGCACCCTATCGTGCATCGTCTTTACTACTTAGCGCTACTTATTCGGCTCATTGTTGCCTGCTTTGCGACGCCGACTAATCAGCCCACCTTTGCGCCCAGCCTCCCGCGCCTGCTCGGTGGTCCATTTATGCCCGCGGCCACTGATTGCGGAGGCTTTGCCTCCTTCGGAGGCAAAGCGCTGCTGGAGTGCAGGGTCCATGCTGGCGAAGCCTCGGCGAGATTTACCATCTGCTACGCGGGCAGCTGGGCGTCTTCGTTTGGGGCTAAGTTGTGAGGCGGGAGTAGCAGTTGCTTGCTGACGAGTCATAAGAATAGCTTCCATAAAGCAGGGTGGGAGAACGTAATGTTAGGGGCCTTCAACGGTTCAGGTTGCGGCAGTGGTTACGTTGGTAGATACGAAAGGTTGATTTGCTCTACAATTACCAGTTAGTACGGGTAAAATTGCGGAAATTACTTACTAGAAAAAACGCCCCGGCCGGTCAGGTCGGGGCGTATTGGTGGCGGTGGGCAAAAGTATCTGAGAACCCCAGTATGCCCTGCTCAATTTACTGCGCGGGAGAGCGTGCCGATAATGCGCCTGACCCGCGACTTGACCGTACCTAGTGGAACCTTGAAGTGCTCCGAGGCCTCTACCTGGGTATGGCCTTGGAGGTAGAGTATTTCCATCAGTTCACGGTCTGTGTTCGGCAGTAGAGTCAGCCAGTCGCGCACGCCAATGTGCTCTGGCTGGAAAGTGGTTGGCGCGACTAAGTGAGCCGTATTGTCGGCTAAGGAGTCGGTCCGCCGCGCCTCCTGATAGCGTCGTTCGCGCAAACGGTCAATGGCTAGGTTGCGACTGATATTCAAGGCCCAAGTAAATAAGCGCCCCTTGCCAGTATCATATGTGGCAAAGGATAACCAAATTTTGAGCATGCTCTCTTGCAGGATGTCCTCGGCTAACTCGTCGTGACGAACGAGGCGCCAAATAACATGATAAAGTGTTCGGTGATATTGCTTGTAAAATAGCGTCATGGCCTGCTCCTCGCGGGCGTACAAGCGCTGGATAAGCAGGCGCTCGTTTTCTACTTCAACGGCTGTCATAAAAAAATAAATCAACCGGAAAAGCTAAGTGCCCTACCGGTTGAACAATAGGATTTAAAGAATAAAAAATCAAATAATAGATGGCGTAAATCCCTGTAAATGGGATAAGTAGCCGATTAGTACTCCCAAGCTACGAAAAAACCCCGGCCGGTCAGGTCGGGGGTGTCTTCGTAGTGTAGCAGCCGAAATATTGTTCGTACGATACAGGGAAAAGCCGTCCCTTTTAGAGGCGGCCTTTTTAGTTAAGGGTTGGTAGCTGTATCAAGCAGGTCGTATACGTCCACAAGGGCGCTGGTCATGCAGTAGGGCGCGACGGTGACTACTTCGGGATTGACCTGTTCCAGGGCCGTGCGCCATAGGTGGAGTGGGGTAGCCTGGTGCTGGGCGGCGCTGGCGCGGATGGCTTCGGTAAGCCAAGCCTGGTGATTTTCAGGGTAGGTACGGAAAGTCATGCTGCAAATAAACGCCTCGGCCGGTCAGTTCCAGGCGTTTACCTTTGTAGCAGTCGAGAGGCTGCTCGTATGATATACGGAAAAGCCGGCCCCATTGGAGCCGGCCTTTTTGAGGTCTCTGGTTTCTGTCTCGGCTTTGCCAGCGGCCGGCTGGACTACTATACTAGAAGCCTTGCAGCGGCGGGTTGTCTGGCATATGGACCGGTTCTTTATGTGGCGAGCAGTTGAGTTAGGGCCGCTACCCGCTCCTTAGGCATCGGTATCCGGTCGCTCCGCTTATCGCAGAGGCAGGCGAGCAGTTCACAGCACTGGCC
>CAXUKA010000203.1:0-11812 GCA_964251335.1 uncultured Hymenobacter sp. | reverse complement strand
CGCGAGCATCGGCCGGCTCCTCGGGGGCGATCCCCAGCTCGTCCAGCGTGTGCACGGCCGTGGGAATGAGGCGCAGCATAATCACACCCTTGGGCACTACCGGATAAACGACAATCGAGCAGAAAATGCCGTGATTCTCACGCAAATCGAACGTGAGCGCTGTCGCATCCGGAATCTGGCCATTCAGGAACACTGGCGTCACCGGCGACTCGGTGGTGCCGATGTTGAAGCCTTTTTCGCGCAGGCCGCTTTGCAGGGCGCGCACGATGGTCCAAAGGTTTTCGCGGTACTCGGGGTGGTTGCGAATCAGCTCCAGACGCTTCAGGGCGCCGATTACAAGCGGCATAGGCAGCGATTTGGCGAAAATCTGGCTGCGCATGTTATATCGCAAATATTCAATAACGCCCTCCTGCCCGGCTACGAACGCGCCGATGCTAGCCATGCTCTTGGCGAAGGTGTAAAAAATCAGGTCTACGCCTTCCGTCACGCCCAAATGCTCGGCCGTGCCAGCACCCGTGGGGCCCAGCGTGCCAAAGCCGTGGGCATCATCCACGAAGATGCGGAAGTTGTATTTCTCCTTCAATTTCACGATTTCGCGCAGCTTGCCGAGGTTGCCCGACATGCCAAACATACCTTCGGTAATCACCAGGATGCCGCCGCCCGTCTCGTCGGTGAGGCGCTTGGCGCGCTCGAGCTGCTTTTCGAGGTTCTCGATATCGTTGTGCGGAAACACAAAGCGCTTGCCCTGGTGCAGGCGCACGCCGTCGATGATGCAGGCGTGCGACTCGGCGTCGTACACGATGGCATCGTGGCGGCTCACCAGCGAGTCGATAATGCTCACTACGCCCTGGTAGCCAAAGTTGAGCAGCAGCGCGCTGGGCTTGTGCACGAAGTCGGCCAGCTCGTTTTCGAGCTGCTCGTGCAGCGTCGAGTTGCCGCTCATGATGCGGGCACCCATGGGGTAAGCCATGCCGTATTCGGCCGCGCCGTCGATGTCGGCCTGCCGCACTTCGGGGTGGTTGGCGAGGCCCAGGTAGTTGTTCAGGCTCCAGGTAAGCACTTCTTTCCCGCGAAACAGCATGCGAGGCTTAATCTCGCCTTCGAGCTTAGGAAACGTGAAGTAGCCGTGGGCGTAGTGCGAGTGCGAGCCCAGTGGGCCTCGGTTGGCCGAAACGCGGTCGAAAATATCCACTGAAAAACTTGGGGATTAGGGTAAAAAGAGCGAAACCGTCGGGCGTGAGCAGCCCAACCGGTTAATTAATCAATCGGCAAAGATAGCCCCGCCCCAGCGATGTGCATAATTTGGGCGTGGCTGCAACCTTGGCGGACGGGCTTTTAGCCTAGGGTGGTTTCTTTGCAGTCCGTAGCGCGGACTTTCAGTCCGCGAGTACGTCGCATTACCCCTACTTACTCGCGGACTGAAAGTCCGCGCTACATCCCACCCTCGCATGAAGAAAATAGCTAAGCTCCTGGTTGCCAATCGCGGCGAAATTGCTCTGCGCGTGCTGCGCTCGGCCAAAGAAATGGGCATCGCCACGGTGGCCATCTACTCCGAAGCCGACCGCCTCTCGCCGCACGTGCGCTACGCCGACGAGGCGGTGTGCGTAGGCCCGCCCGCTTCGGCCCAGAGCTATTTGCGGGGCGATAAAATTATTGAAATCTGCCACGAACTGGGCGTCGATGCCATTCACCCCGGCTACGGTTTTCTGTCGGAAAATGCCGGTTTTGCCCGCGCCGTGCGCGAGGCAGGACTAATTTTCGTCGGCCCCTCGCCCGAGGCGATGGAGCTGATGGGCGACAAGCTCTCAGCCAAGCAGACCGTAAAAGCCTATAACATTCCGCTGGTGCCGGGCACCGACGAGGCCATTTCCGATGTGGAGGCCGCCAAGCAAATTGCCCAGGAAGTTGGTTTTCCCATCCTGATAAAAGCCTCGGCCGGCGGCGGCGGCAAGGGTATGCGCCTGGTACACAACGCCGCCGAGTTTGAGGAGCAGATGCAGCTGGCCATCAACGAGGCCGTTTCGGCGTTTGGCGACGGGGCGGTGTTTATTGAGAAATTCGTGACCGGGCCGCGCCACATCGAAATTCAGGTATTGGGCGACGAGCACGGCAATATAGTGCACCTGTTTGAGCGCGAGTGCTCGATTCAGCGCCGCCACCAGAAAGTGATTGAGGAAGCGCCCTCGTCGGTGCTCACGCCCGAGCTGCGAGCCGAAATGGGCCGCTGCGCTGTAGAAGTGGCCCGCGCTTGCCAGTACGCCGGGGCGGGCACGGTCGAGTTTCTGCTCGATGACCAGCACCGCTTCTACTTCCTCGAAATGAACACCCGCCTGCAAGTCGAGCACCCCGTCACGGAGATGATAACGGGCCTCGACCTGGTGAAAGAGCAAATTCGCGTAGCGGAAGGCCAGCCCCTGCCCTTCCGCCAGGAAGATTTAACGATAAACGGCCACGCTCTGGAATTACGGGTTTACGCGGAAGACCCGCAAAACAACTTCCTGCCCGACATCGGCCGCCTCGCTACCTACGTGCGCCCCCAGGGCCCTGGCGTGCGCGTCGATGACGGCTTCGAGCAGGGCATGGACATTCCGATTTACTATGACCCCATGATTGCCAAGCTGGTAGCCTACGGCGCAACCCGCGAGGAGGCTATCGAGCGGATGCTGCGCGCCATCGCCGAATATCAGATTACGGGCATCGAGACCACGTTGCCCTTCGGCACTTTCGTACTCCGGCATCCCGCTTTCGTGAGCGGCAACTTTGATACGAATTTCGTGCGTGACCATTTCAGCGCGGCTGTATTAGCCCCTGGCACGCCCGATGAAGGCACGGCGCAAGTGGCAGCGGCGCTGGTAGCTATGCTGCTAAGCGAGAAGAAACCGGCCGCGCCCGTAGCAGCCGGTGAAACTGCGGAGGCAGTGGGCTCGGGCTGGCGGCGGAATCGGCTGGGGGTGCGATAGCTCAACTACTACGCGCATGAGCTGGCTAGTGCTACCGGCCCATGCGCGTCGTAGCGTTGCCGACTACGTGATGCTGGTGAAGCGCTTGTATACGGTCGTAATCCGCACCAGCTGCCAGCTTCTGCCAATGTAAAGCAGCCTAAGCGTTACAACCCGCAGCTGGTCGCTGCCTGCTGCCGTCACCGATTCGGGGGCGGCAGTACGCCCGCCGTTGGCTTTGTCGGCCGGCCCGGGCTCTACCAGCAGGCTGGTCGCGGTTTTGTCAAACGTAAAATCTCGTGGCAGCGGACTATACAGATAGCCGGCGAGCATCACGGAGTCGGGGCTGCTATAGTTCCAGTTTCTGGTTATGATGGGCTGAGGCCAGGAATCTTCAAACCACTTGAGGCCATTGGCTCTGATGAGCACGTTCAGCCTGCTTTGGCTACGCCCCAGGTCCGGAATTTCGGTAAGCAAGTCAGTGGAAGCCTGTCCGTCGCGGTTGAGGTCAACTGCCTTGTCAGCCGTGGCCGATACTATGCTGTATTGGCCGTGGAAGCGGTCGTGCAGAGCGGCCGTGTCTTCGCCGGGCTCAGGAGTACTTTTCTGGCAGCTGCCCAAAGTACTCGCCGCCGCTAAGAGATAAACCAGTTTTTTCATACGTTTCTGGATTCAGATAGGGAAAAGGGAGAGGATATGCAGAATACTGATGCACTCGGCTGAGTACACCATAACTTCATACGCCAAATGTAGCCTGCTCGATATAGCTGAAGGAATCTGTTTTCTTTTAAAAGGGATATTCATCCGCCTCTTGCTGGCGTCGCAGACGCTTATCGTGCTCATTACCTGAGAGAAGCTGAATATCTTTTTGGCATTTTCGCATGCTATCAGTTTGTTGCCGCCGGGCGGGGCTGTCAGGCGCGCTGCTCCTCAAGCGGTTTTGCCGCTGCTGATGTAGCGCAGCTGCCGCGAGTCCGGGCGTGGGGCGGTCTACCTTACCCTGCGCGAGCTCGTAGCGTCTGCGCTGCCTGTACCCTTTAATTTTGCGGGTAGCTCCATTTTATTTTAAGCGGGCAGGAATTGCTGCCCTGTTCGCTTCTCCCCCATTTGCATGCTCGACCAGGTTCGCCAGTTTATTGAAGAACATCAGCTTTTTAACCTCACTACCGACCCCGTGCTGGTGGCCGTCAGCGGCGGGCTCGACTCCATAGTGCTGCTCGATGTGCTGCATCGGCTGGGCGTGCAGGTGGCGGTGGCGCACTGCCACTTCGGCCTGCGCGGCGAGGAGGCCGATGCCGACGAGCAGTTCGTGCGCAAGCTGGCCAAGCAGTATGAGGCACCCTATTTCGTAGAGTTTTTCCAAACGAAAGCCTTCGCCGAGCAGGAGCATGTTTCGACCCAAATGGCTGCCCGCCTGTTACGCTACCGCTGGTTTGAAACGGTGCGTGCGCGTGCGGATTTAGCCGTCATTGCCACGGCCCACCACCAGCGCGATGCCGCCGAAACCATGCTGCTCAACCTCACCCACGGCACTGGCCTAGCGGGGCTGCACGGCATTCAGGCCAAAAACGGCCACGTGGTGCGCCCCCTGCTGCCCTGCGCCAAAGACGACCTCTACGACTACGTGGTCGAAAACCGCCTCATATGGCGCGAAGATGCCAGCAACGACAGCCCCGTGTACCAGCGCAATCGCCTGCGCCAGCAGGTGCTGCCCGTGCTGCGCGAAATCAACCCCAACCTAGATAATACGCTGGCTATCACCGCCGAACGCGTAGGTGGGGCCGAAGAAATAGTGCGCCGCTACGTAGCCGACACCGCCGCCGAGGCCCGCCGCGACGAGCCCGAGGCTACGTACCTCAGCATTGCCCCGCTGCAAAAAACGGCCGCTACCGCGCTGGTTTTGCACGAGCTGCTGCGGCCCTTCGGCTTTTCGTATTTGGTGGTGAAGGACATTGTGGCGGCCTTCCACGCGCCGGCCGGGCGGCAGTTTGACTCGCCTACGCACCGGCTTGTGAAGGACCGCGACCAGCTCGTCATCACGCCCCGCGAGCTGGCGACTTTCGGCACTTTTCAATTGGCGGCGGGGCAGGAAGAACTGCGCGCCGATGGCGTGCGCCTCACCGCCGAACTGCTGGAAATCGACCCGACCACCTTTGATATTCCGAAGGGTAAAGGCTCGACGGCGCTGGATGCGGATAAGCTAAAATTTCCGCTTACGCTGCGCAAATGGCAGGAAGGCGATGCCTTTCTACCACTCGGGCTGAAGGGCAAGAAGAAGCTGAGCGATTTTCTCATTGACCAGAAAATTCCGCTCAACCTTAAGGATAACGTGCGAGTGCTCACCTCAGCCGATGGCAAAATCTGCTGGGTGGTGGGCCTGCGGCCGGACGACCGATTTAAGGTGACCGAGGAGACGCAGCGAGTGCTGGTGCTGCGGCGTGGGTAGGCTCGCCGAGCGCGGGGACCTCACCCCCCAGCCCCCTCTCCAAAAAAGAGGGGGAGCCGACCGCGAGCGAACGTGAATTTTTGAATTAAAAAGGGTTCTCAGCGATGCTGAGAACCCTTTTTAATTTTTGCAAAAAGTCGTCAGGCTCCCCCTCTTTTTTGGAGAGGGGGCCGGGGGGTGAGGTTCACGCCTGCCGCACCTCATACGGCACCGCCAGCCCGAGCAACACTTGCGCTATTGCTGCCTCATCCACTACCCCGCCAACTAAAATCTCCGCCACCAGCCCCAGCTTCTTATCATCGCGCACAGTCACGCTTTGCACCGTGAGACCGGCTACGGCGGCCAGCTCGCGGGTGTACACGCGGCTGATTTCCTGCTTCACCAGCGCCGGCTTCAGGATTTTGCCAATGGCAGTGAGCGGCAGCTCAGCGGCGATGTACACGTTTTTGGGCACAGCGGCGCGCTCGGGGATATTCGCCTCGGCGAAGGCTAGCAGCTCGGCCTCAGTGGCGTGCTGGCCGGGGGCCAGGGTCACGTAGGCCACGGGCAATTCGCCGGCGTGGGCATTGGGGCGGCCGACGGCGGCGGCTAGCGCCACGGCGGGGTGTGCAGCCAGGGCGTCCTCAATTATTTTAGGGTCGATGTTATGGCCACCCCTGATAATCAATTCCTTCTGGCGACCGGTGATGTAGAAGCCGCCTTGGGCATCCTGCCGGCCCAGGTCGCCAGTGTTGTAGAAGGGACCCTGGCCGTCGCCGGTATCGACCCAGATGCCTTTGTTGTGCTCGGGCTGGAGGTAGCCGGCGAAGATATTGGCCCCGCGCACCACGATGGTGCCGCTTTCGTCGGGCGCGGCATCGCGCAGGTAGCGGCCGGTTTGCTCGTCGAGAAGCACCACGCGCACCTCCTGGTAGGGCACGCGCAGGCCGATGCTGCCCGGCATGGGCGCGCCCGCCAGCGGCCCCACCACGCTGATGCAGCTGCCTTCGGTGAAGCCGTAGCCCTCAACCAGCCGCAGCTTGGTGCGCTGCTCGAAGGCCCGCAGCAGCTCGACCGGCAGCGGCGCGGCCCCGCAGATGGCGTAGCGTAGCGAGTTGAGGTCGTGTCCCGCTACTGGCAAATCGAGCAAGCGGCTGAAAATGGTGGGCACGCCACTAAACAACGAGATGCGGTAGTGCGCCACCAGCTGCCAGAAATTATCCAGAATGCCCGGCCCCCGGTAGCCGGCCGGGCTGCCCAGCACCACCGTGTGGCCTAGCAGCCACGGCACGCTGCCCGTCACCACCACGCCATTGACGTGGAACAGCGGCAGCCCGCAGAAAAACACCAGCCGTTCGGCCTCCGTCTCACCGCCCAGCAGCTGCGCCGCCGAGTAGCTCACGCTGGTGAGGTTGTAATGCGTGAGAGGCGCGATTTTGGGTGTGCCCGTGGTGCCGCCGGTGTGGAAGTAGCAGGCCACGTCGGTGGGCGCGATGCGGCGGCCCGACACGAGGCGGTCAGTGGACTGGCGCTTGAGTGCCGCCGCAAAATCGACCACCTGCACACCTGTCAAACCGGGCCGGCGCTGGCCCAGGCGCATCGCTCCTACTACCAGCCGCTGAATCGGGGCCAGGTATTGCAGCAAATCAACTACCACCACGGTACGCAATGTGGGCACCAATGGGGCTACAGCCTCGACCTTCTGCCAGATGTCGGTTTTGGGGAAGGCCCGCAGCGTCACGAGCACTTTGGTACCGGCCGCGTTCAGGATATCGGCAATGGCATTCGGCTCTAGTAGCGGGTTGATGGGGTTGACGATGCCCGCCGCCTGGCCGCCCCAGAGCACAAAGTGCGTTTCGGGCAGGTTGGGCAGCAGGTACGACACTACATCGGTGGGGCCGACGCCCAACTCGTGCAGCAGATTGGCGGCCTGGTAGCAGCGCTGCACCAGCTCGGCATAGGTGAAATCGACTGATTCGGTGGGCCGCTCGCCGCTGAAGACAAAGCGCAGCGCCTGGGCCTGCGGATTGCGCGCCGCGCCGCGTTCGAGCAGGGCTAGGGTGTGAGGCGGCACCGGCCGGTCGGCCAGCGGGGTTTGCTCGAGGGCGAGAATATCGGCCAGGTTTCGGTAACCGGACATGGGGAAGGGAATACGGAATTAGACCGTAAAGCTGCGTAAGAAACTACGCTTCGTCATGCTGAGCGCAGCGCAGCGGAGTCGAAGCAGCTCTACCGCTTCGTCGCTAATGTCAAGGAGATAGTTAACCAGCCAAGATGCTTCGACTCCGCTGCGCTGCGCTCAGCATGACGAAAAAGCGTAGCCCTTGATTGGCCTCATTATCAATGCATACCGCCCATGTTCGTCAGCAGCAACGCGCAGATACCCAGCCCAATCAGCAGTACCAGCAGCGCCGACAGAATAAAGGCAACCACATAGTTCATCTTACCCGAAATACCCATTATTACGGCCGCAATGCCATTGATAACGGCGAGTATCACCACGAAGATGGCCATTCCGCCAGGGTTAGCCCCGGTGATGAGGGCCGCCAGCACGAGCAGGCCGAGGTTGAGGGCCAGCGGCCAGGAAAAAGGCTTTTTGTCGTTGGGTGGAGGTGGTGAGGGCTGCATGGAATACGCTCGTTTCAAGCAATTTAGCGCGTGTCAATGTGCATATTGCTGCACATGCCATAGCCGATTAGCGCCAGAACTAACAGGATTAACAGTCCGACCCACAGGCAGCCGAATTTGGGCGGATTGGCAGGGGTTTGCGGCTCGCTCATATAATGCCGATGCGTTCGTTGCGTAGTTCTTCCAGTCGCGCTAGCTTTTCCTGGTCGCGGTAGAAGATGTTCATGGTCTCGAAGGGAATGATTTTTAAATCCTTGCTCACAATGTGGACGCAGGACTTCTTGACGGCGCGCACGTCGAAATTCCAAGGGTCCATGAATTGCAGGATAATGACCCGGAAGAGGTTGTCGTAGCTGAGGTTGGGGGCCGACACCTGGGGCAGGCAGCAGAGCAGCTGATTGATTTCGGGCACCACCGTGTCCACGGTGTTGGCGGTGCTGAACAGCTTGAGCAGGTGTTGGCGCAGGCGCGGGTCACGCTCGTACACGATGGTGTTGCCGCCGCTTTGCAGCAAATCGGCGGGGTCGATGTAGCGCGTGAGCGGGAACACTTCGCCGTCGAGCTTGAGGGCGTAGGCCATGGCCAGCGCATCGGGGTTGCAGGGCACGGGCAGCAGGTCCTCGGCCGTGAAAACGGGGCTTTGGGCAATGATACCCTGGCGCACTTCGGTGAGCGAAAACGAGTCGGTTTCGGGGTTGAAGTGCTCGATGCGCCCGGCCGCCTGGGTGGGCTGAAACGTGACGCCGCGAATACACTTTTGCTGGAGCGCGTAGTCGATGATGGCGCCCATCTCGTCGTCGTTGAGGCCTTTTTGCAGGGTCACGACGAGCGTGGTGCTGAGGTTGTACTTGTTGAGGTGCTCGATGGCCTGGCGGCGCACCTCGCGCAGGTCGCGCCCGCGCATGGTCAGCAGTACGTCTTCGCGGAAGGAATCGAACTGCAAGTACACCTCAAACGCGCCGGCGTAGGTGGCCAGCCGCGCCACAAAGGCTTCGTCTTTGGCCAGGCGGATGCCGTTGGTGTTCACCATCAAGTGCTTGATGGGCTTGCGCTTGCACATATCCAGGATTTCCCAGAACTGCGGGTGCAGCGTGGGCTCGCCGCCCGAGAGCTGCACCACGTCGGGCTCGCCCTCGTTGGCTACTACCAGGTCTACCATCGCCTCAATTTCTTCGAGGGTGCGGTGGCGGCCGTGGTAGGGGCTGCTTTCGGCGTAGCAGGTGGGGCAGGTGAGGTTGCAGCGGTCGGTGACCTCAATCACGGTGAGGCAGGAGTGCTGCTCGTGGTCGGTGCAGAGGCCGCAGTCGTAGGGGCAGCCGTAGTGGGTAGCCATGTTGAAGCGGCGCGGTGTCTCGCTGGGCTTCACGTAGTTGCGAATGCTTTTGTAGTACTCGATGTCGGTGGCAATGCGCACCTTTTGCCGCCCGTGCTCGGGGCAGCGCTTGAGCATGTACACGCCCCCGTCTTCAAAGACGATTTTGGCCTCAATGCGCCGCAGGCAGTGCGGGCACAGGCTCAGGGTGAAGTCGTAGTAGGTGTAGGGGCGTTCGGGCATATGAGAAGCTATTTAGCAGGTGGCGGTTGCACTTCATAGAAATTGTTAATAGCAATCAACGACACGGGATTACTCCAGTAAGTAATACTGTGTTTATCCTTAAATGCACCAAACAGAGAGTTAATGCTTGAATCTCTAAAGCCAAATCTCACCCCTGAATAGCTAGCCAGGACTTGTGATAGTTTAGTTATTTTTACTGGCCCATTGAGCTTTAGCACTCGCAGAAATCCATAAAAATTTATCTGCTGGCCCGAAACCAATTTAATTGTTACAGGATAATTACTTTCGCATACCTCCGGCCCAAGCCGCAGACCCTGTTTACTAATGTTCCAAGAGTTTTCCCAGGAACAGCTGAAAATAGCAACTGTCCGACTGGTCGAAGAAACATTTTTCACCGTTAGCTTAAGGTAGCAGCCATTCATATTATAATCACTAGGGCCTACCCCAACCACTTCAGCAGTTACTGCTAAAGCTGGTGGTGTTTGGCTACGAGCCTGAAACCATCCAAACAAACAAGCTAGCGAAAGTAACGCAATTTTCATTATTCAATTGAATTAGCACTAACTAGTAACTCCCGAAACTCTGTCTCAATGCGCGTTATATGCAATGCGGGCACAGGCTCAGGGTGAAGCCGTAGTAGGTGTAGGGGCGTTCGGGCATGAAATATGGTTTTATTTAAACCAGTTTTTAATTGTGTTAAGCAATCCGCCAGTAACTGGCTTTATAATTCCATCACTAACTTCTTCATCAATCTCAACTTTTTTCTCTATTTCGGTTCCCCACCCATTTATCAGTTGTAGCCGCAGAGACATAGCATCTTTGTCTTCATCAGCGATATCTAGGAATACTAAATTCTCTGGCTCCCCAGTTAAAGACGATAAAAATTGATTATTGGTATTTAATTCTAGCCATCCTAGGTTTTCAATAATAGATACCTCTCTGCCACTAAAAAATAAGTCATTAACTGTTCTAGGAATCCAGCTTATTACAGCACTAGGATACAAGTTAAATTCTTTAAACTCACGATTACCAAAAGCTATCCAAGTATCCCAAGCTGGCACCTCCCATATATCGACTAGCCCTTGCGAATAGAATTCAGCTCCCCCATCAAGGTGAGATTCTTCAGGAAAAGTATAAACCAGATTTCCATACGTAGCAGCTTCTTCTAATGCGACCAATGGAATACCTCGCTCTTGTAATAGCAATGCTCTTCTCTTAGCAGTTTCAACAACACCATCAGCGCTGACTAACGGATACTTATTCTTGATTAAAGCATTGTTCCCCCAAAGTGAATTAATTTCTTCGCTTCGGAAGTAATTATGCTCAAACTCAGGATTAACTTTTAAAATCCAAGTCGCTACTTCGAGAATTCTTCTTTCAAGAGCAGTCATATTGATAGTAGCCTAACTAGACGAAACCACACCCAAACATAATACCCCAGCCCCGCCACGCACGCCCACTGTATGGCCGTGAGGCCCAGCCCCGGCAGCGCCGCCGTGGGCTTGAGAAACTCGACCAGCAGGCGAAACAGCAGGTAGCTCGCCAGAAACAGCTCGAAGCGGCGGCCATTGGGCAGCGGGCCGCTGCGCTCTAGCCCGATGAGCAGCAGCGCCAGCGCCGCCAGAAACGTGATTTCGTAGAGATTGGTGGGGTGGCGGGCGATGCCGTCGCCAAAATCGATGCCCCAGGGCAGACGGGTGGGTGTGCCGAAGGTGCCATCGGTGAGGCCGCTGAAGTGGCAGCCGAGCCGGCCGATGGCCAGCCCCAGCAGCAGCGGAAACACCATAAGGTCGCCGCTGCTGGTGCGGATGCCGAGGTATTTTTTGGTAAGCTCTACCCCTATCAGGCCGCCCAGGAAGCCGCCCACGATGGTTTTGTTGGTGGTGTAGTAGAGCCAGCCGCCGGGCGGGTGCAGCAGCAGCGCGGGGTGCTCGAGCAGCCCCAGCAGCCGCGAGCCGAGCAGCGCGCCGGCCGCCGCGCCCACGAATATCCACTGCCGGCCCTGGTCGCTGATGCGGTCGGGGGTGCGGGCACGCAGGTACGTGTAGAAGCGGTAGCCCAGCGAATAGGCCAGCACCTCGCACAGCAAATGGATGGGCAGGTGAAACGAGCCCCAGACTAGCTCGACGGGGTAGTGCATGGGGCGAAGATATTGGCTCGGCGGGCGTGGAACTCACCCCCTAGCCCCCTCTCCCGAAGGAGAGGGGGCGAGGGGGGGGGGGGCACGCAAGGCAGGCCAGAACGAGCCCTCTAACTTACGCCTTT
>CAXUKA010000202.1:0-11822 GCA_964251335.1 uncultured Hymenobacter sp. | reverse complement strand
GCAGCATACTGCCTTTAAAGGTATGGTCGGCGTACATCTTCACCGGCGCGGTTTTTTCCGTCGTCATCAGGTGCAACGAGTGCGATTTGGCGTTCCAGTTAATGAGGTAGCCGGGCGGCATTACCACCTTCGGAAAATTCGGCCCGGCCGCGATGGCGCCAGCTTTGCCCTCACCGGTCAGCGAGTCGCCATACATCACAAACCGGTCGCTTTGCATGGTCGCGCCGAGATAGGTTACGGTGCCATCCGACTGCAAGCCCTGCGCGTTGAGCTTCACCTTAGCCCCGCCCGATAGCTTGCCCTTGCCGCCGTACATAGCGTAGCCAGCGGCCGGCACTACGTGCGTAAAGCCCAGTGAACCATCTTCCTGCGTCGTCATCGTAGTCTTGATGGGCGGCAAGGCTTTGCTATGGAAGGTACCCACCACATTGGCCCGCGACTTGCCGGTGCCCATCGAGTCGAACTTGAAGGGCGGCACGTCGAAATACGTGGTCGAGTCGTAAGCTCCGCCCAGCACATCAGGCTTATTAAAGAACACCGTGGCCCCCGAAGTCGAGTTGAACGATGGGTATTTGCCCAGCTTTTTGCGGCCCGAGCGGTTTTTGGGGTCGTTCAGGTATAAGCGGCCGCTCTGGGTGTTGCCCTTGTTGGTCAATGTAAAATCGCTGGGGCGGGCAGCGGCTTTGCCCGCCGTTTTCTTCGGAGCCTTGCTCCGAATAGTCAGCGAGTCAATATGCGGCATATCAATGAAATAGCCATCATAATCGAACTGAAAATCTTTACCCTTAAACCGATAGGCAGAGGCTATTACTCGGCCGCTGAAGTGAATATTGCGGTTGCGCTCCAGCCGCACAATACCGCTGTCGGGCCGTACCACCACCGCCGCCGAGTCGTCGGAGAAGCTGAACTGCTCTACGCCCCGCACCAGCAGCTGGTCAGTGCCCAGATTGAGCGTGGCCGAGCGCCCCGACCCGGTGAGCGACTTAATAGCAATGTGGTCGAAGTCTTTTTTCTCGCGAGCTGCGCCTACGTAGTGTCGGCCCTTGGGCAAAAGGGTGACTTCGCCGGTTTTGGGCTGCACATCCACGTAACCGTCGCGCGCCAGGCTCACCACGGCCGAGCGCAGGTTCTCTTCGGGAATCTGCACGGAGGCGGCCACATCGCGCACCGACATGGTTTGCACCTTGTCGTGGTCCTGACTATAGCCCATCAGCATCTGCAACGGGTGCAGGTGGTTGATGCTCTTGAGCTGCTGGTAGCGTACGTTGGAGAAGAAGTTCTTGCTCTCAAAATCGGCCGATACCTGGTTGGGCGAGGTGTAGATGCTGAAATTAATTTTCGGCTCGGTCAGGTTCCAGACCACCATTTCCGCCCGAATGTCCAACTGGTGGTACGAGTCGGAATAGGGCGTTTTGCGGTAGTTGCCGTCTTCTTGCAGCAGCTTCAAGTTCTGCTTGTTTTTCAGGTACTTCAGCTCTACCCCAGGGTGCGTAATGGAGTCGTGGGCACTCTCATACAGCGCCACAGCAGCGCGGGCAGCTGTAATCACCGAATCGCCCAGCACGTAGCTGCGCGAAGTGGCCCGAAAGCGCCGTTTCCCTTCCTGGTTCACCGTAATGGTGGCCAGCGAGCCATCAAGCGCCGCCGACATTAGCCGCGCGCCGGCCATCGACAAGCCACCCTTGTAAGTGATGCCCGTGCCCAGATTTTTAACACTGGCATCATTGGTGAGCGAGATAAAGCGCGGGTAGCCGGTGTCGCCATTGGCCGGCCGGCGGCGCACACTCTTGTAGCTCAGGGCTCCTTTTATGGGTGCTTCAAGCAGATAAGAATACGTGAGGGTGACGGGCTGTGCCGTAAACTCTGGCTTGCCGAGGTCGAAATCGAACGGACCGAGGTCGGCTGTCACGGGGTTGGTCTTGATAGTCCAAGCCACCTGCCCGCCCGTCGCCACAAAGTGATTGCTGAGCACAGCTACTGTGCCGCTCACTTTTTTCATCACAATGGAGTCGCCCGAGGTGCCCATCACCAAGTCGGCATCTTTCAGCTCAATGACCGGGCCGCTTACTGCGGGCGGGTAGTAGGGAGCGAAAGCCGCACTGGCCGAAGGCGTAAAGGGCAGCGCCGGGTCATCAAACCCGTCACTGGCTGCCGCTGTTGCTGCTGGCTTAGCAGCGGGCGCTTTAGCTGGGGCTTTGGCTACTGTTTTGGCCGGCGTCTTTTTCTTGGGTGTAGGCGTGCCCCAGCCATCGTTGGCACTCCCCCAGCCGTCGTTGGCAGCGGCTTTTTTCTTAGGAGCCGGCGTGCCCCAGCCATCGTCGGCCGTGCTCCAACCGTCATTTTTCTTGCTGCTGGAGGTGCTCGACCACATATCAGCCGTGTCCCAGCCATCGCTGGCGCGCTTTTTCTTCACCACTGGCTTTGGCTTAGCCTTGGCCACTGGCTTAGCGGCGGCCGGGGCTGCTTTGGCTACAGCTGGCTTGGCGGCCGCTGCTGGCAAGGTAGCTGGGGCCGCCGCGTCGAAACTAGCGCCGGGCGCAGGCTCGGTAGCCGCGCCTTTATGGGCAAAAGAAAACTGCCCACCCACAGCCCGCAGCGTGCTAAAGCCCGAGCGGTAGAGGTAGCCGCCATTGAGCACCCGCGCCGTGGTAATCAGGAATTTCTCGGTGTCGCCGGTGGGGTCGTGCTCCACCGACTGCCCCAGCACTTCCAGCATCTGGTCTATCTGGGCATCGCCAAGCTTCGCCTGGTTTTTGCCGCCCACAATGGCTGCATAGAACGCCGCCAGGTGCGGCAGCGGCCGAAACTTCTTATCCAGCAACTTCTGCGACAGCTCCGCAATGCGTAGCTGCTGGCTGCTGGTTATCTGGTTGGTGCCCCACATCTGGCGCAGCTTATCGGCCGTGATTTTAGCTGCGTTGTTGTTGGTAGCCAGCATCATCGTGCCCACGTCGATGATAAACTGCGCTGGCTCGGGCGAGAGGTGGCCCGTGTAGCGATTATTTACGCTTACCTGGCCAGGGCGGGCCTGGCCGGGTGTGCGGCCATCGGTAGCGGCGGGGGGCTTGGCGGCCGGGTCGGCTACCGGCTTGGTGGGCTGCGCCTGAGCGGGCAGCAGGTGCAAAAGACTAGTAAAAAACGCGGCGGCGAAAAATCGCTTCATAAATTCGGGCAAAGGCACGGGCAACAAAGGTTGCGCCCGGCCAATGCGCCGGGCAACCTACAATTTCGTAAAAATAGCCGAAATCCAATTACGTAGCTCTCGGTGGCGCTCGTAGCGCAGCCCTTGGCGGGTAGCTTCGGCCGTAATCTTGGCTAAGTCTTCCTCATAAAACCCGCTGAATAAAATTGGTTTCCCAGCCGGCAACAACGCTGCATAAGCGTGCATATCTTCAAGCAAAACGTTGCGGTTGATGTTGGCCAAAATGATATCGAACGGCGCTTCGCCGGCCAGTACTTCCACCCCACCCAGCCGGCACTCGATGGTGCGGCAATGGTTTTCGTCGGCGTTGTCGCGGGCGTTTTCTACCGTCCAGGGTTCCACATCTACGGCCAGTACCTGGCGTGCGCCCAGCATTTCGGCCATGATGGCCAGAATCCCCGTGCCACAGCCCATGTCCAGCACGCGCTTGCCTTGGTGGTCGATATCCAATTGATTTTCAATCATCAGCGCCGTGGTCTCATGGTGACCAGTGCCAAACGACATGCGCGGCATTATCTCCATATCGTACTCCACGCCCTCGGGCTTGGGGTGGAATGGTGCCCGCACCGACACCCGCTCAGCAATGATAAGGGGCTGAAAATTCTTCTCCCACTCGGCGTTCCAGTTCTGCCGCGTAATGACGCGGTCGGAGTAGCTCAGCTCACCGATGGCTTCGTAGCGGCTCATGATTTCGGCCACTGCGTCGGGGTTAAAATCGTCGACGCCGATGTAGGCGCAGAAGCCTTCGTCGTTGTCCTCGAAGGTATCAAAGCCCACTTCGCCCAGCTCGGCCACCAGCATTTCGGCCAGTTCGCGGGGCGCTTGCACCCGCAGCTCGGTGTAATCCATTCTAAATTAAATTAAAGAAAATGTACAAAAAAAAGTGAAAGCGGCGCAGAAAAGGAAGCGGGTGAGAATGAAAAAGCGGCTACTCGACGCTGATTGACATGCTCAACTTTCGCTCTTTTCCGCGCCGCTTTCATCGGCAGGCTTAGTTCGTTTTGCAGCCCGCAAACGAGCGCACCTTGATGTAGTGCACCGAAAACTCAGCCAAATTGCGGTCGGTAGTCACGAACAAGGTGTAGTCGGCAAACGCTCGGTTTTCGGCCGGGTACCACAGGCCGGCGCCATCGGCAAAAAGCTTGTTATTCTCCCGATATACCAGCACATCGGCGAAAGCCTCTTCGGGTTCGATGTACACCGTAGCGAAGCAGTTGCCGCGCAGGCGCGGGTCAGTTTCGAGGTAGATGGACCCGTAGATTTTGCACGGCTCGATAGAGCCGGCCGGGGCCGGCTTAGCGGGCGTCAGGGCCAGTAGCGCGGACAGGATAAAGGAGAAAAACATACGTAATGAAGTGATTTTGCCGATAAACCGCTACTGGGCAAAATGCGTGCTAGCGTGTAACCCCACCCCCAACTCCTCCCCTCCGGGAGAGGGGAGCCGCTCGCTAGCAGATGTTGTAAACCGTCGTCCGTCACCTCTCTCCCGGATGGGAGGGGCCGGGGTGAGGTAATTGTTAGAACGACTTGATAATCGTCACAAAATCACGCGATTTCAGCGATGCGCCGCCTATCAGGCCACCGTCTACATCGGGCTGGCTGAATAGCTCACGGGCGTTCTGAGCATTGGCCGAGCCGCCGTAGAGGATGGTGGTGTTGGCAGCTACTTCGGCTCCGTAGGCCTCGGCAACCTGCCCGCGGATGAAGGCGTGTACTTCCTGCGCTTGGTGGCTGGTGGCCGTTTTGCCAGTGCCGATGGCCCAAATGGGCTCGTAGGCAATAACTACCTGGTCAAATTCTGCGGGGGTGAGGTGGAACAAGCCATCTTTTAACTGCTTGGCGATGAAGGCGAAAGTTTCGTTGGCCTCGCGGGTTTCGAGGCTTTCGCCTACGCAGAAAATGGGGCGCAACCCATTATCCAAGCCCTGTTTCAGCTTCTGGCCGAGCAGTGCATCGTCTTCGCGAAAGTGCTCGCGGCGCTCCGAGTGGCCCAGGATAACGTACTGACAGCCTACTGAATGCAGCATTTTGGCCGATACTTCCCCGGTATAGGCTCCGCTGTCTTTTTGATGGAAATTTTGGGCACCGAGGGCCGGGTTTTTGCCTTCCCCCAGCAAGTGGCCCACGGCCGACAACAGTGGGAAAGGCGGGCAGATAACTACCTGCGGCGTATTGGGGCCGTGCTGCTCATCTTGTAGCATGTGCACGATTTCCGAAGTCAGGGCCTGCGCTTCGGGCAGGGTGAGGTTCATTTTCCAGTTGCCGGCAACAAATTTCTGGCGCATTGCAAAGAGCGAGTTAAGGAGGAGTGGATAGGTGGCAAAAGTACGGCTAGCCGCCGCACGAGCCTCCTCCTCTCCTATTGCGGCTATGTAATACGCCGCCGCTGTATGCCCGCCAGCACTGCCCCTACCACCAGCGCCACTGCCGCGCCCAGCGCCGTAGTGGCCAAGCCCGGCGTGGAGCCGCGCTGAGCCACCCATGTGCCTATCAGCCCCCAGGAAATAGGTAGCGGCAACAAGGCATCGCGCCCGCGCCAAGCTAATGCTACCCCGAGTCCGGCCGCCACGATTATCAACCCGTAGCAACCATCCAGACTAGCCTCGGCCGACCATTGCACGCCCAGCGCGTCGCGCAGGCTGAAAATCAGGTTCAACACTGTGGCCAGCATTATCCAGCCTAGATATAGACTTAGAAACCACGTCGGCCAAGCGGGCGCAGCTCCGGTGAGGGCCAGCAGCCGCGTCCGGGCATAGGCGGTGGCCAGCAGCACTAGTATTAGCAGCATCACCACCAAACTTAGGCCAATACGCTCGTAGCTAAAGGCCAGGGTCCAGCTGGTAGTAGCCAATACGGCCAGCGTGAGTATCGGCGTGAGGCGGGCGGGCAGTGGCGTTTGCCACGCATGCGGGCGCATCTGCCAAACCGTGTAGGCAACTAATCCGCTGAAAATGACGCCCCAAATGCTAAATGCATACCCAGCCGGCGTGAGCAGCGTAGGGTGCCGGGCCGACATATCACCGTTGCTCAGCGCGCCGACGGGCGGGTGGGCGTTGTAAGCGTAATTAACATAGAGGCAAGCTATTACGGCCAGCGGCAGCAGCCAGCGCCAGAAAGGAGCAGGTTTTTCCATGCTTGGGCATACGCAAAAAATAAGCGCGAGACTGTTGCCAGTCTCGCGCTTATTCGTACCGTGGATTCTGCGCGTCCGCGAATGCTCATTTGTTCAATACTTGCGGACTCGCAGAGTCCACGGTACGCTACACGAATAAGCCTTCTACCGACAAATACCGCTCGCCGGTGTCGTAGCAGAAAGTGAGCACCTTGCCGCCCTGCGGAACGTCAGCCAGCTTTTTGCCGATGGCTGCCAGCGATGCGCCCGACGAAATACCGCACAAGATACCTTCCTCGGTAGCCGCCCGGCGCGCCATTTCAAAGGCCTCATCGCGGCTTACCTGGATGGTGCCGTCGAGCAAATCGGTGTGCAGGTTACCCGGAATAAAGCCCGCGCCGATGCCCTGAATGGGGTGCGGCCCCGGCGCGCCACCGCTGATAACGGGCGACAGCTCGGGCTCCACAGCAAAGGTTTTCATGTTGGGAAACAACGGCTTGAGCACCTCCGTAACGCCCGTGAGGTGGCCGCCCGTGCCTACACCCGTGATGTGGAAATCGAAGCCGCCTTCGGGCGCATCAGCCAGAATCTCCTGGGCCGTCGTCTCGACGTGCGCTTTGATATTGGCTTCGTTTGAGAACTGCATGGGCATCCACGCGCCGGGGGTGTTGTCCACCATTTCCTGGGCTTTGGCGATGGCACCTTTCATGCCGCCTTCGCGGGGCGTCAGTTCGAGGTTGGCTCCGTAGGCCGACATCAGGCGGCGGCGCTCGATGCTCATGCTCTCGGGCATTACGAGCGTGATTTTATAGCCTTTCACGGCCGCTACCAATGCCAGACCCACGCCGGTATTGCCCGAGGTAGGCTCGATAATGTGGCTATCTTTGGTGAGGATACCGTCTTTTTCGGCCTGCTCAATCATGCTCAGCGCGATGCGGTCTTTGATGGAGCCGCCGGGGTTCTGGCGCTCCAGCTTCACCCACACTTCTACGTCGGGCCGCTCGGCGGCAAAAAGCTTGTTGAGTTTGAGCAGCGGCGTGTGGCCGATAACGTCGAGAATGCTGTTGGCTTTCATCTTCTTAATGATTGAATGAGTGAGTTGGTGAAGGAGTGAATGAGACTGGTGGCAACACAGGTAATTGGCAGAACAAATGAAACATAACCCTTCGCTCCTTCACCAACTCACTCATTCACTTATTGAGTTAAATAAAAAACATCAGGTCGCCGGCGGGGTCGTCTTGTCGGGCCATGTGCAGCTGGGCGCGGTGGTACACCCGCGAGTGCGAAGGCACGCTCTCAGTCAGCCATACGTTACCGCCGATGATGCTACGCGTGCCGATAACGGTGCCGCCACCCAGGATGGTAGCGTTGGCATAAATAACTACGTGGTCCTCGATGGTGGGGTGGCGCTTGAGGCCCTGCTGGCTCTTAGCCACGCTCAGAGCGCCGAGCGTAACGCCCTGGTATATCTGCACATGGTTGCCAATCTGGGCCGTTTCGCCGATGACGATGCCCGTGCCGTGGTCGATGCAGAATGCCCGCCCGATGCGCGCCCCAGGGTGAATGTCGATGCCTGTTTGGCGGTGGGCATATTCGCTGAGCAGGCGCGGCAGGCGCGGCACGCCCCGCACGTGCAGGGCATGGGCCAAGCGGTGCATGGCCGTAGCATAAAAACCAGGATAGGAGCTTATTACTTCGGGCAAACCCTGCGCGGCGGGGTCGGCAGCCAACGTAGCACCAGCATCGCGCATTAGCGCTTCACGGAGTGCGGGTAGTTGGTCGAAAAGGGTGCTGGCTAGCTCGGCTGGGGCGGCCGGAAGCTCAGGCACCAGCGCCAGCAAATCGGCCAGCTCAGCTTGGAGGTGGTAGAGCGTGGCCGCTATCGCATCGGTGCTGGCCAGGCGCTGGGAGGCCCGCTCGGGAAATAATACCGCTAGTACCTGCTCGGCCAGGGCGCAGAAGGCCGGGCCGGGAAGGGCGGTAGGCACAGCCGCATGGGCGTGCGCCAATTGCTCAGCGAAACGTTCGGCGACGGCGGTGGACACGGCAGAATCATGGTAAAAAGTACTTAAACCGGGCAGCAAGTATAGCACCAAAGCCGTCGGACTGGAAATTGAACCAGCAGCCCGCCCGAAGGTTTGGCCGGCTCACAACCGCCGCGCCCGCTTTGCGTTAGCCAAAGCCATCAGCAAAACGGAGTGGCCCTTCGTTTCTTTCATCCTCTCAAAAACGGAGTGCTACTCCATTTTACATCCCCCTTCTTATGTCAATTGCCAATGTAAATGCCGCCTCTGCCCCCGAAGGCACCCAAGGCGAAAAACAGCTGGCCGCCGGCCACCACGTAGCCCTGCGCCTCTGGGAAAATGAGGAGCCCGGCGAGCCCAAGCCCCTCAGCAACCGCCCCTACGAAACCGTTGGCTACGTGCTGAAAGGCCGCGCCGAACTACACGTAGAAGGTAAAGTCGTTGTGCTGGAACCTGGCGCATCGTACCTCGTGCCGCAGGGTGCCTCGCACACCTACAAGATTCTGGAAACCTTCTCGGCTGTGGAGGCTACTTCGCCGCCGGCCGGGTAAGTGGTGAAATGGTGAGCTAGTACGTTTTTCTCCTCTAAGTAAACTTATAAGCTCACCCCTCACCATTTCACTACTTACCCCGGCACAGCGCGGGTGAAAAAGTCAATTGCACGCCGCTCGGAGTAATAATCGCCGCTGGGCGAGCCCTCGGCAAAGCCCACGTGCCCCCCAGCTGCTGGCGTTTCCAGAAAGAAATACTCACTGGCCGTGGCCGTAGTGCGCGGGTAGCAAGATGGCGGTAAGAAAGGGTCGTTCAGCGCATTGACCAGCAGCGTCGGCACCCGAATACCGGCCAAGTATTGCCCCGAGGCGGCGTGCTCGTAATAGGCATCAGCCGAGGCAAAGCCGTGCATCGGTGCGGTGTAACGCTCATCAAACTGCGGAAAGTCGCGCAGTTCATCCAAATCGGTCAGGTCGAGTTGGCCGGGCAATTGCTCGGCTTTTACCCTGATTTTAGTACGCAGCGAGTTCATAAAGCGCCGCAGATACACCTGGTTTTGCCAGCGGCCGATGTGGTGCGAGCTGGCTTTGAGGTCGGTCGGCACCGAGAATACGGCGGCCCGCTGCACCTGCGGCGGCACTTGCGCGGCGTCTTCGCCCAAATATTTAAGGGTCACATTACCACCAGCGGAGAAGCCCGTCAGGTAGATTTTGGAGTAGCCTTTTACCTCAATCGCGTGTTTGATAACGGCCGCCAAATCAACAGTATCGCCTAGGTGGTAAGCGCGCAGCAGGCGATTGGGCTCGCCGCCGCAGCCGCGGTAGTTCCAGGCCAGGGCATCGAAGCCGGCCTGGTTGAGGGAGCGGGCCATACCGCGCACATAGGGGCGGCTGGTGTCTCCTTCCAGGCCGTGCGAGATAATACCGAGTCGCCGGGCGGGTGCGGGGCCGGCCAGCGACCAATCTATATCGACAAAATCGCCATCGGGCAGTTCTAGCCGCTCGCGCTGATAATGCACCTCGGGCACCCGCCGCAAAGTGCTCGGCACTATGGTTTGCAGGTGGCCATTGAATAAAAAAGCAGCCGGGCGGTGCGCCGACGAGGATAGCAGAGGCATAACACTAGCGAATTTAACGTAAACACCGCCCTGGCAGAGAGAAGTTTTGGCCTACTGTATTGCCTTATCCGGTTTGCAAGCCAGTGCTTAGTGTCTCAAACTTTTGCCCAACACTTGGATAAGCTAATTATTCTTCTTACCTTTGCCCTCCCAAACGTGAAAACCGCAGCCAAACGGCTGTTTCTTATAGAATCTCTTTTTTTGTCATGGCAAACCATAAGTCGGCTATCAAGCGCATCCGCAGCAACGAAGCGAAGCGTGTACTAAACCGCTACCAGCACAAGTCTACCCGCACGGCTATCAAGAAGCTGCGTGGCACCACCGATAAAACGGCCGCTCAGGAGCTGCTGAAAAAAGTATCGTCGATGCTGGACCGCCTGGCCAAGAAAAGCATCATCCACAAAAACAAAGCTGCTAACAACAAAAGCAAGCTGACAAAACTCGTTAACGCGCTCTAGCGCGAGACGAGTTCTAGCGGGGCCAAACTCTGCCGCCCCACCGTTTGGTCCCGCGCTCCTTACCAGAAAGCCCCGCCAGTACTTGGCGGGGCTTTCTGCGTTTGGGTTTGGCTGGTAGAATATCTGCAAGTACCTTCACGGCGCATTCATCTCTCTCCTTTTCCAATATGAAACACAAGTACTTGTTAGCGGCCTTTCTGATAGCTGCGCTGAGCCAGCAGGCGCAGGCGCAGACTACGGCATGGCGGCCCTTTCGACCGGGGCGGGTATACACCTTCACGCAGAACCCTGGAACTGCTACCCTCTATATCAATCGCACGCTGCGTGTCGATTCAACTTACGCTACGGCTGCGGGTGATTCGGTATACACGTTCAATCGCCTGCTACGGACGTCTGCTGCCTCCAGCAACTACGCTGTCAAAAGCCGTAATAACTTATTCGGTGCTCGCCTGAGGTGGCAGCCCGGCACGAATAATTACTATCTGGAAGCCAATGCGGAGGCAGCCATTGGGCAGGCAACACCAGTTTCGCTGCTGCTGCGCCCACGCGTAGCGGTGGGCAGCACCTGGACTGCTAGCACGCAGCCGGCTTTGACGGCTACTCTTAGCTCGCGCGTAGGCATTGGCTCCGGTACCGACTCGGTCGCTACCATTACGCTCAGCAATGGGCAGCAATTTCTATTCAGCCGGGCCAATGGGCTGACGCAGGGGCCACAGTGGCTTACCCTTAGTGCAGCCGCTACCACGCCCGCTACGCAGTGGCGGCAGTTCAGCACGCCTCCGTTGGGGCTTGGTCTCTACGACCCTCGCACTTTGTTCAGCATGGTAGCTGGCGATGAGCTTGGTTATTATGCAGAGGCTCCTTACCAAGGGGGTTCGTTGACGTGCCAGTCGGGTTATCGGCTGCGCCGCATTACCTCCCGCACTGTAACAGCTGATAGTCTCCTTATTACCTACAAGGAGCAGACTACTCTCACTACCTCTTCTATGCCGGGCTGCGGCGGGCAGCCGGGTACGGTCCTTTCGCCCATCCAGAATGGGCGCTGGGCTTTTTCCTTACGGACAGGAGCCTCGCCTCAGTTTCCGCTGCTGGCGCTGCTGACGGGTGAGTACCGCCCCTACCCCGCCACTTCGGGCTTTGGTACGCTAGGAGCCTTAGCGGTAGGTGGCAGCTATAGCATAGAGATGGCGGGCACCTATTGCCTGAATTATGGCTCCCAGGTTAGCTTTTCTAATTCGTACCCAGTCAATGGCAGCCCTAGCCAGTATGCGGCTGGCATAGATGCGCTGGCAATATCTGCCACGTATGACTTAGGAGCAGGCATGGGGCCGGGCCGCTTTAATGATGCTTATAACAATGACTTAAGGTATTTCCGTCACAACGGTGTGGTATGCGGCCAGAACACCAATTTTACTAC
>CAXUKA010000201.1:0-11836 GCA_964251335.1 uncultured Hymenobacter sp. | reverse complement strand
GCAATCGACGGTGAGCTACAAGACGGTGATTGACAACGTAATTGCCAACAAGAACATGGGCAACTACTACATCAATGGCACGGCCGCCGTGCGCATCGATGCCACGTCGGCCATCACCAACTACGCCAATACCACCTCGGACCACTACCCGGTGTTCACGCGCTACTCGTTCAACACGGTGACGGCTACGACCAACAGCAACCGCGCTGCCCTGGGCCTGTACCCCAACCCCGTGACCAACGCCGTGCGCTTTGAGGTGCCCGAAACCGGCTCGAACCTGAGCCTGCAAGTGCACACCATCGATGGCCGCCTCGTGCTGAGTGGCACTGGCTCGGTAGAGCAGCTAAACCAGCAGCTCGGCCAGCGCGTGGGTAGCCTCGGCACCGGCCTCTACCTCATTCAGGTAGTAGGTGCCAAGCAGACTTACGTTAACCGCTTCGTCAAGCAATAATCGCTTTTTCGTCCGGCTTTGTGAAAAGCCCCATCCTACTTGGATGGGGCTTTTTTATTGGGTTAAAACGACAGTTGAATTGATTAAACCTCACTTCTAACCCAGTTATTTAAGGTTAGTTAAGTGAAAACTAGTCATTCATTTCTATAAAACACTACCCACCTGGCACCTGGCCCTAAATAGCTTTTTTTATAAAAATATTATAAGAATACCGTGCCACAGGATAGTATATGAATATTCAATGAGTAAGTTCGCTTCTTCGTGCCAGTCAATAGCACACCTTAAACTTTCAAAATATTACTCCTAAACAGAGCTCATCTGGTTCATTTTTACCCCCCACTTCATGCTTAAAACTTTACTCAGCGAGCCGCAGGAACGGCTGTTTCAGTTAAAATCGACCGCCAGGCGGTGGTCGCGTGCCCTGGCTACCGGGCTGTTGCTACTGGCAGGCTTAGAGGCGCAGGCCCAAGCCTTGAGCGGGGCATACACCATCAACAATGCATTGCCTACGGCCGGCACCAACTTCGCGACCTTCTCCGAGGTGGCTAACCGTCTGAGCTTGAGTGGCGTGACGGGGCCGGTAACCATTGCCGTATCGGGCGGGCCGTATACCGAGCAGCTCTCGCTTGGCGTAATATCGGGCAGCAGCGCTACTAATACGGTCGTGATAAACGGCGGCGGCAGCACCCTACAATTTGCCTCGGCCAATACCAACCAACGGGCCGTAGTGACGCTCAATGGGGCCGACTATGTTACTATCAACAACCTGGTAATCAACGCGACGGGCGGCACCTACGGCTACGGCATCCAGCTGACCAGCAACGCCGACAACAACCGCATTACCAATAACATAGTCAACGCCGACATCACGGCTACTTCTACCAACTTCGCGGGTATTGTGATGAGTGGCTCGGCCACGAGCGCTTCTACAACCGGCGACGTGGGCATTAATAACCTCATTCAGGGCAACACCGTGAATGGCGGCTATTACAGCATCACGATGTTTGGCAATACAACCAACCTGAACACGGGCAACCAGATACGCAACAACCTGGTGCGCGACTTCTATTCGTATGGTATCTACTTCGGGTATCAGGAGGGCGCCCAGATTATTGGCAACGACGTATCCCGCCCACTCCGCACCAATGGCTCGGCGGTTTACGGCATCTATGCCACCTCTACGGCGCGTGGCCTGGCCATTGAGAAAAACCGAATCCACGACCTGTTTGTGAACAACCCAACCAGCACTTCAGGGTCTTACCTTATCTACTTGGCCACCAGCACCACGGCTACGGCTGCCATGCCTAATGATATAGTAAATAACGTGTTGTATAACCTAAATGGTAGCGGGCTGCAATACTGCATCTACAATGCGGGGGCGGCCTACTCCCGCATTTACAACAACACGATTAATTCGGACGACCAGACCACGGCCACGACGTCGACAACGTATGGCATCTACAGCTCGGGAGTTGGGTCTGAGGTGCGCAACAATGTCATAAACATCACGCGCACTGGTACGGGCACAAAAACGGGCCTCTACTATGTCACGAACGCGCCGGCCAGCAATAACAACGACATTTACGTGCCCAACGGCAACGTAGGCTACTACCTCTCCAACTACGCGACGCTGGCTACCTGGCAAACCGCCAATGGCGCGGCCTTCGACCAGAACAGTGTGTCGGGCGACCCCATTTTTGCGGGGGCTAGCACCGGCAACCTCGTACCGGGCAACGTGCAGCTTAATAACTCGGGCACTCCGCTGGCCCGCGTGACCGACGACATCACGGGCGCGGTTCGGGGCGCGATTCCCGATATGGGCGCGTATGAATTTACGCCCGTAGCTACCGACTTGACGCCGGCCAGCCTGACCGGGCCGGTCGCTGTATCGTCGTGCTATGGCACGGCCGAAGCCATTACGGTGCTGGTGCGCAACGGCGGCAGCGCCACACTCAACTTTGCCACCAACCCGGCTACCGTGACGGTAGTGGCCACGCCGCCCACCGGCCCGGCCCAAACATTCACCACTACCGTGAATACGGGCACCCTGGCCAGCGCGGCCACGCAAACTATTACCCTACCCGGCACCCTCAACATGGCGGCGCTCGGAACGTACAGCTTTGCCGTGACAGCCACCGTGACCGGCGACCTCAACACCAGCAACGATGTGCTGGTACCTGCACCTACGCGCACGGTACTAGCCCCAATAGCGGGCACACTAGCCCCTGCTGCCTCTTCTATCTGCATAAGCGGCACAATCACGCTCAACCTGACTGGTGCGGCCAATGGCAGCCTACAGTGGCAGAGCAGCAGCAGTGCTACGGGTACATTTACCGACATTGCCGGGGCTACCTCGGCCAGCTATATCACGCCGGTGCTCACCAGCACCACCTACTACCGCGTGCGCGTAGGCTGCAACACTAATGTAGTATACAGCAACGTGAGCGCCATCACGGTAAACAATCCGCTGGTGGCCAGCACCAACTCGCCACAGACGGTATGCTCGGGCAGCACCGGCACGATTACGGCTACGCCGTCGAGCGGGGTATCGGTACGCTTCTTCACTACGGCCACGGGCGGCACGGCACTGCCCACCACCACAGCTGGCAGCTACACTACGCCAGCCCTCACTACCAGCACTACCTACTACGCCGAGGCCTACACAGGCGGCCAGGAGAGTGTGGGCAAGCCCTCGACCACTGGCACAGATGGTACCAACAGCGCTGGCGGCCTGTACTTCACTACCACCGGCGCCCTGACGCTGAGCAACGTGACCGTGTATCAGGCGGCCAACGGTGGGGCTATCAACGGTATGGTATACCTGATACCGGGTAGTTCGAGCACAGTAGCCAGTGCTATTGCCTCTTACCCACTGAGCCTGCCAGCCAACTCCTCGTCGACCGTAGCGCCCACAGTGCTGCCGCTCAACTTTGCCATCCCGGCAGCTGGCAACTATACGCTGTACTATGCCAACGTCAGTGGTTCGGTGTACCTGATTCGGGATTCGCCCGGCGGTACAGCTACGCCCGCCATTGCATATCCCTATACCTCACCCAGTGGCCAGCTCAGTATTACGGGACCCACGCTGACCACCTACTACTATTACTTCTACAACTGGCAGATTAGCAGCGAATGTGCCAGCGCCACGCGCACGCCTATCCAGGTCAACGTGCCCGTAACAGCCAGCTTCCCAGCTGCTGCGGCCAGCACATGCAGCACCACGGCCTACCAGTTGGCCGGCACCGTGGGCGGCTCGGCCACTACGGGCACCTACACCACCAGCGGCACGGGCACTTTCTCGCCCAATGCCACTACCCTGAATGCCACCTACACGCCTTCGGCCGCTGATATCACCGCTGGCTCGGTAACCATCACGCTGACTTCGGCGGCAGCAGCCCCCTGCCCGGGCGCTACGGCTACGCTGGCGCTTAGCATCAGCCGGCCGGCCGTGGCCACGTTTAGCTACCCAGCCACCGGCAGCAACTGCGCCGGCAGCACCGGCACGGTATCGCCCACGCTGGGCACGGGCGCTACGGCGGGCACCTTCACCTCAACTACTGGCCTATCTATCAATGCCACTACTGGGGTAGTAAACTTGGCAAACTCTACGGCCGGCACCTACACCGTGACTAATACTGCCACCAGTGGCAGCTGCACGGCGGCTACGGCCACGGCCACCATCACGGTGAATCCGACGCCGGCCCGACCAACGCTGACGCCTACTTACAATGGCACTGTGACTACGTTGACTTCGAGCTCGGCCACCGGCAACCAGTTCTACTTCAATGGAGTAGCTATCGCGGGCGCGACTGGCCAAACGTATGTGATTAACGGCTCGACGGCTACCTATGGCGCGTACACGGTGGTCGTGACCAACTCGTTCGGCTGCGCCTCGCAGGCTTCAGTCGTGACGACGGTAACCACTACGCGCAGCAGCATTGGTGGAGTTAGCCTACTGGTGTACCCCAATCCTACACCCGACGGCCACCTCACCCTGGAGTTAACCGGCTCGCAGGCTAAGGCTTCACAGCTCGAAATACTCAACTCGCTGGGCCAGACGGTGCAGCGCCGCTCGCTCGCGCCCGGCACGGCCACGCTAAACCTCGCGCCACTGGCCGCTGGCGTGTACACCCTGCGCGTGCAAACCGAGCAGGGCATCCTCACCCAGCGCGTTGTGCGGGAGTAACCCTACTTCGTTTAGCCCTTACTGAAAGCCCCGCTGACTGTGTGTCAGCGGGGCTTTTTAAATAGGTGGTTCATTTGTGCAGCGGCCCGCCGCAGTAGCCCGACCTTGTTTTTTCAGTTCTCCCTGATTATGCTTATGTCCCCCAAATCACTACTGAACCTTTGCCTGGGCCTGCCGCTGGTGGTGGCCCTGCCGGCACTGGCCGCGCCACCCGCCGCGCTGCCTTACTTCTCGGAGCCCGGCGTGTCGCCCGACCGCCAGGAAATCGCGTTCGTTTCGGGGGGCGATATCTGGACGGTGCCGGTGGCGGGCGGCGAGGCCCGACTGCTGGTGGCCCACCCCGCTACCGAAAGCCGCCCGCTCTACGCGCCCGATGGCAAGTCGCTGGCGTTCATCTCGACGCGCAGCGGCAACGGCGACATTTACCTGCTCAACTTCGAGAGCGGCGAGCTGAAGCGGCTCACCTTTGACGATGGGCTGGACCAGCTCGACGGCTGGTCGGCCGATGGCAAATACCTCTACTTTTCTTCGACCAGCCGCGACATCGCGGGCATGAACGACATCTACCGGGTGCCGGTGGGTGGCGGCACGCCCACCGCCGTATCGGCCGACCGCTATGCCAACGAGTTCTTTGCTGCGCCCAGTCCCGATGGCAAGTCGCTAGCTTTCGCCGCTCGTGGCGTCGCTTCCAGCCAGTGGTGGCGGCACGGCCATAGCCACCTGGATGTGTCGGAAATCTGGCTACGGCAGACGGGCAAAAACGGCGGCACCTACACCAGCCTCACCAGCGGCGGGGCCAAGGCGCTGTGGCCCATGTGGGGCGCGGGCGGCCAAAAGCTATTCTTCACCAGTGACCAGGGCGGGCCCGAAAACATCTGGGCGGTGAGTTTGCCCGGCGGTGCTCCGCAGCAGATTACCAATTTCAAAGACGGCCGGGTACTATGGCCCAGCGCGTCGGTCGATGGCAAGCTCATCGTGTTTGAGCGCGACTTCACCATCTGGACGATGGACACCCAAAATGGCCAGGTGAAGCAGCTGGCCATTCGGCGGCGGGGGGCGCCGGCCAGCCCCCTGGCCGAGCGCCAGCGCTTTACCGACCGCTTGCAAGAGCTGGCGCTGTCGCCCGATGGTAAGAAAGTGGCGTTCGTGGTGCACGGCGAGGTATTTGCCGCGTCGGCGGCCGATGGTGGCGATGCTACTCGCCTCACGGTGACCACGGCCGCCGAAAGCGACCTAGCCTGGGCACCCGATAGCCGCCGACTGGTGTACGTGTCGGCCCGCGACGGGGCCAAGCACTTGTACAGCTACACCTTCGCCACCGGCAAGGAAACCCGCCTGACCAACGCGGCCACCAACGATGCTTCGCCGCGCTTTTCGCCCGATGGCAAATTACTGGCCTTTCAGCGCGATGCGAAAGAATTGCGGGTGCTCGACCCAAGCAACAGCCAAGAGCGCGTAGTCGGCACGGGCCGCCTCGACCGGCCGCCGCTGGCTGCCGAGCGCGCCGCCGTGTGGTCGCCCGATAGCAAGTGGCTGGCTTTTGCACCGGCTGGCGCACGCGGCTTTACCAATGTGCAGGTGGTGCCCGTGGCAGGCGGCCCGGCGCGGCCGGTAAGCTTTTTGGCTAACTCGAACAGCAATACGCTGTCGTGGAGCCCCGATGGCAAGTACCTGCTTTTCGACACCGGCCAGCGCACCGAAGATGCCGAAGTAGCCCGCGTGGACTTGCAGCTGCGCACGCCACGCTTCCGCGAAGACCAGTTCCGCGACTTATTTAAAGAAACGGTGCCCGGCCCGGTGTCGCCCGAAAAAAACCAGGCCCCGCCCGCCAAGCCCACCGCCCCGGCCACGCCCGCCCCGCTGCCGGTGGCAGCCGCCGACTCAGCCCGCGCTAAAGCCCGCGCTGGTGGCAAGGCTACCAAGGGCAAAAAAGGCGCTGCTTCAGCGGTTGCTACTACGCCGACTAAGCCGCCTGTCACCATCAATTTCGAGGACATTCGCCGCCGCTTGAGCTTGGTGCCGGTGGGTGTGGACGTGCGCTCCCAAACCATCAGCCCCGATGGAAAGTGGCTGCTGCTTACGGCCAGCGTACTCAATCAGACCAACTTATACATTTACCCGCTCGATGAGCTGAGCAAAGACCCCGCTACGGCGCGGCAGCTGACCTCCACGGCGGGCGCTAAGCGCGAGGCGCAGTTTTCGCCCGATAGCAAGGAGGTGTATTTTCTTGACCAGGGCCGCATTCAGGTGGTGCCGGTAGAGGCGGGCAAGGGCACGGCTCGCGCCGTGGCAGTAGCCGCCGAGATGGACGTGGACTTCGAGCAGGAGAAGTTGGTAGTGTTTGACGAAGCCTGGGCCTACCTGCGCGATTTCTTCAACGATGCCACCTTTAACGGCACCGACTGGCCCGCCCAGCACGAAAAGTTCGCGCCCTACATAGCCGGGGCACGCACCCCCGACGAAGCCCGCCGCCTCACCAACCTGATGATTGGCGAGCTCAATGCCTCGCACTCGGGTATGGGGCCGGCCCCAGCCGCCACCGGCACCGTGGCCCCTTCGACCGGTCGGCTGGGTTTGCGTTTTGACCCCACTGAGTACGAGCAAAATGGCCGCCTGCGCATCACGACCGTGCTGCCGTTGGGAGCTGCCGCGCTGGCCGGTCTCAAGCCCGGCGACGTGCTGCTGGCTGTGGATGGCCGCCCCATCGAAGGGCGCACCAACCTCGACGAGTTGTTGCAATACAAAGTGGGCCGCCGCACGGCGCTCCGCGTTTCGGGCGATAATAAGGAGCGCGAGGTAGTAGTGCGGCCCCTCAGCCGCGATACCGAAAAGGCGCTCGACTACCGGCAGTGGGTAGAGGAGCGCCGCGCCTACGTGGCCAAGGCCAGCGGCGGCCGGCTCGGCTACGTGCACATGTTTGATATGTCGGCGGCCTCGCTCTCACAGCTTTACCTTGACCTCGACGCCGAAAACATGACCCGCGACGGCGTGGTAGTGGACGTGCGCAACAACAACGGCGGCTTCGTGAACGTGTACGCCATCGACGTGCTGGCCCGCCGCAGCTACCTCACCATGGCCGACCGCGGCACACCCACGCCCGTACCCGCCCGTAGCGCGCTGGGCCAGCGCAGCCTGGAACTGCCCACGGTGCTGGTCACCAATCAGCACTCGCTTTCTGATGCCGAAGACTTTAGCGAAGGCTACCGAGCCTCGAAGCTGGGCAAAATTGTGGGCGAGCCCACTGGCGGCTGGATTATTTTCACTTCAGCGGCCACGCTGCTTGATGGCTCGACCCTGCGCCTGCCCACCAGCACCATCCGCTCGACCCGCGACGGCCAAGTGATGGAAATGAACCCCCGCCCCGTAGACGTGCCCGTGACGCGCCCCATCGGCGAAAGCTACACCGACCACGACGTGCAGCTCGATACTGCCGTGAAGGAACTGCTGGGGCAAATCGGAAAGTAACACTAGGCTCCAGCTTAACGTCGCGCCGGATGCAACGCTGGTTATCGGTGCATGTCTTTTTTGTGGAAAAACCACCATATTACCGGCTGGTTTTGCTCACCGCCTTTTTTAATCCGCCGCTTTGAAACGACGCGACTTCGTCGGCCTCACTGGTTTAGCCACCGGGGCCCTGCTTTTACCCAGCTTTCCCAGCCTGGGCGGCAACCCGGTTGACCCCAGCCGCCTGCTGGAGCCCGGCTTGGATATTATTCAGAAAAAGCGCCTCGCCGACGCCGCCCTGAACACCGCCAAAAGCGCCGGGGCCACCTACGCCGATGTGCGCATCGGCCGCTACCTCAACCAGAGCATTTTCACCCGCGAAAAGCAGGTGCAGAACATTGCCAGCGGCGAAAGCTTCGGGGCCGGCGTGCGCGTAATTGCGAGCGGCAGCTGGGGCTTCGCAGCTACCAACGACGTGTCGGACAAGGGCTTGGCCAAAGCCGCCCAATTGGCCGTGGCGATGGCCAAGGCTAATGCAAAGACTCAGAAAGAACCCGTGCAGCTGGCTCCGCAGCGCGGCTACGGTGAGGTAAGCTGGCGCACGCCCATTCAGCAGAATGCCTTTGAGGTGCCGGTGGCGCAGAAGGCCGACCTGCTGCTGGCCGCCAACGCCAAGGCGCTGGAAAACGGAGCGAACTTCGTCAACTCGTCGCTCTTCCAAATCAATGAGCAGAAGTACTTTGCCAGCACCGATGGCTCGTACATCGACCAGGATGTACACCGCATCTGGCCCACGTTTTCGGTCACGGCCATCGACCGGGCCAGCGGCAAGTTCAAGACCCGCGACGCGCTGAGCGCCCCGATGGGCCTGGGCTACGAGTACCTCACACCCAAGGCGATAGATAAGATAGCCGGCCCGGCCGGCACCGGCCTCATCGGCTACCGCAACAGCTACGATATCCTGGAAGACGCGGCCCTGGCCGCCCGCCAGGCCAAGGAAAAGCTCACCGCCAAATCGGTGCTGGCCGGCAAATATGACCTCGTGCTGGAGCCCAACCACCTGGGTCTGACCATTCACGAAAGCATCGGCCACGCGCTGGAACTCGACCGGGTGCTAGGTTACGAGGCCAACTACGCCGGCACCAGCTTCGCTACCCTGGAGTGGAAGGCCAAGAATATTCCCTACGGCTCGAAGCAGGTCACTATCGTAGCCGATAAGCTGCAACCCGGCTCGCTGGGCGCGGTAGGCTACGACGACGAGGGCGTGAAAACCAAGGAATGGACACTCATCGACCAAGGCAAGCTGGTCAATTATGAGAAAATCCGCGACCAGGCCCACATCGTCGGCCAGAAAGAATCGGACGGCTGCTGCTACGCCGACTCCTGGGACTCGGTGCAGTTTCAGCGCATGCCCAATGTGAGCTTGCGCCCCGGCACCGCCAAGCTCAGCGCCGACCAGCTGATAAGCCAGGTCGAGAAAGGCATTTACATTGCTGGGCGCGGCTCGTATTCTATTGACCAGCAGCGCTATAATTTCCAGTTTGGCGGACAGGTATTCTACGCCATCGAAAATGGGAAAATTGCCGGTATGCTCGATGATGTGGCCTACCAAGCCAATACCCAGGAGTTTTGGAACTCGTGCGCGGCGGTGTGCGACGCCTCGGAGTATCGCATGTTCGGCTCATTCTTCGATGGCAAGGGCCAGCCCTCGCAGGTGTCGGCCGTGAGCCACGGCTCGGCTACGTCGCGGTTTAATGCAGTGAACGTGATAAATACGGCGCGGAAGATTGGGTGATGTAGTACCCCACCCCCGGCCCCTCCCCTCCGGGAGAGGGGGGCCTATCGTCAACTGACGTTAGCGAACGTCTGGCTCCCCTCTCCCGGAGGGGAGGGGCCGGGGGTGGGGTCCACGCGTTAGGGTAGCAACTTTACCAGAAAAACTTACCATATTGTCAGTCAATACTTTTTCTATTCAACCAAACCTATTCTCACTTTGAACCGACGCGACTTTGTAGGACTCGCTGGCCTGGGGGCCGGTGCCCTGCTACTCCCCTCTTTTCCCAGCTTCGGCGGCGAGTTGGTTGACCCCAGCCGCCTGCTGGAGCCCGGTGCCGATGTGGCCCTCAAAAAGCGCCTCGCCGACGTGGCCCTGAATGCCGCCAAATCGGCCGGGGCTACCTACGCCGACGTACGCATTCAGCGCACCCTCAACCAAGGCATCTTCACCCGCGAAAAGCAGGTGCAGAATATATCCAGCACCGAAAGCTACGGCGTGGGTGTGCGCGTGATTGCCAACGGCACCTGGGGCTTCGCTTCGACCAACGACGTGACCGACACGGGCATCGCCAAAGCTGCCCAGCTAGCCGTGGCCATTGCCAAAGCCAACGCAAAGGTGCAGAAAGAGCCCGTGCAGCTGGCCGCCCAAAAAGGCTACGGCGAAGTGAGCTGGAAAACGCCGATTCAGCAAAACGCGCTGGAAGTACCCATCAAGCAGAAAGTAGACTTGCTACTGAATGCCAACGCGATAGCCACCGACAATGGCGCGTCGTTCGTAAACTCGGTGCTCTTCCAAATCAATGAGCAGAAGTACTTTGCCAGCACCGATGGCTCGTACATCGACCAGGATATTCACCGCATCTACCCCACTTTCAACGTGACGGTGGTAGACCGGGCCAGCGGCAAATTCCGCTCGCGGCAATCGATGAGTTCGCCCATGGGCCTGGGCTATGAATACCTCACACCCAAGGCGATAGACAAAGTAGCCGGCCCCACTGGCTCGGATGTTATCGGCTACAAAAACAGCTACGATATCCTGGAGGACATTGCCCGCGCCGCCAAGCAAACCAAGCAGAAAATCACCTGCAAAAGCGTGGTGCCCGGCAAGTACGACCTCGTACTCGACCCGCACCACCTGGGCCTCACCATCCACGAAAGCGTGGGCCACCCGCTGGAACTGGACCGCGTGCTGGGCTACGAAGCCAACTACGCCGGCACCAGCTTCGCCACCTTGGAATGGAAGGCCAAAGGCCTGCCCTACGGCTCGAAGCAAGTCACCATCGTGGCCGACAAAACGCAGCCCGGCTCGCTGGGCGCAGTGGGTTACGACGACGAAGGCGTGAAGTGCAAGGAGTGGACGCTTATCGACCAGGGCAAGCTGGTCAACTATGAGAAAATTCGCGACCAAGCCCACATCGTGGGCCAGAAAGAGTCGGATGGCTGCTGCTACTCGCAGTCGTGGCAGGATGTGCAGTTTCAGCGCATGCCCAACGTGAGCCTGCGCCCCGGCGCGGCCAAACTGAGCGTGGACGAACTGGTGAGCAAGGTCGACAAGGGCATCTACATTGCCGGCAACGGCTCGTTTTCGATTGACCAGCAGCGCTATAACTTCCAGTTTGGCGGACAGGTGTTCTACGCCATCGAGAAAGGCAAAATCACCGAAATGCTCGAAGACGTAGCCTACCAAGCTAATACCCAGGAATTCTGGAACTCTTGCGCTGGCTCGTGCGACCAGTCGGATTACCGCTTGTTTGGCGCGTTCAACGACGGCAAGGGCCAGCCTTCGCAAAGCTCGGCCGTGAGCCACGGCTCGGCGACTACGCACTTTACGGGCGTGAATGTGATTAACACGGCGCGCAAAATCGGTTAACCTCCCCCCCGGCCCCCTCTCCTTGGGGAGAGGGGGAGCCTGACGACTTTTTAGCGAATACTTACGTCCGCTAGCGGTCGGCTCCCCCTCTCCCCAAGGAGAGGGGGCC
>CAXUKA010000200.1:0-11920 GCA_964251335.1 uncultured Hymenobacter sp. | reverse complement strand
AGGCAGCCCCTGCTGCTGATGCTACTGCACCGGCACCGGCTAAAGCGAAGAAACCCGCAGCTAAAAAATAGCATTTCCCGCTGCCTCGACCTGCACAAAAAGGCTGCCATCGCTACGTGGTGGCAGCCTTTTTTGTGGCCTTACTTTATGAACTAACTTAGAGGTTCCCCCTCATTTTCAGCAGCTTCCTCGCTATGGCACGGCCAGTTTTTACCCTCGGAATCGAGGAAGAATTTCAGACCATTGACCCGGTCACGCGCGATTTGCGCTCGCATATGTCGAAGATTGTGGAGGACGGCAAAATCACGCTGCACGAGCAGGTGAAAGCCGAAATGCACGAATCGGTGGTAGAAGTTGGCACTAATATTTGCAAGAATATCGACGAGGCGCGCACCGAAGTGGTGCATTTGCGCCGCCAGGTAATCGAGCTGGCCGACCGCGTGGGGCTGAAAATAGCGGCGGCGGGCACGCATCCGTTTTCGCGCTGGCAAGACCAGCCCATCACGCCCGATGCCCGCTACGATAAAATCGTGGAGGAATTGCAGGAGGCTGCCCGTTCGAACCTCGTTTTTGGCATGCACGTGCACATCGGCATCGAAAACCGCGACCTCGGCGTGTATATGATGAATGCGCTGCGGTATTTCCTGCCGCACTTGTTCGCGCTCAGCACCAACTCACCGTTTTGGGAAGGTCGCGAAACAGGGTATAAATCCTTCAGAACCAAGGTGTTCGAGCGCTTTCCGCGCACGGGTATTCCGGGCTTTTTCCATAGCGCCAGCGACTACGACGAGTTTCTCGCGCTGCTCATCAAAACCGGCTGCATCGACAACGGCAAGAAAATCTGGTGGGATATTCGCCTGCACCCGTTTTTTGACACCATCGAGTACCGCATCTGCGACATGATGATGCGCGCCGATGAAACTATCGCGGTGGCGGCCGTGATGCAGGCGCTCGTGGCCAAAATTTACAAGCTCAAGGAGCAGAACCTGAATTTCCGGGTGTATCGCAGCGCGCTCATCAAGGAAAATAAATGGCGCGCCGCCCGCTACGGCATCAGCGGCAACCTCATCGACTTTGGCACGCAGGAGGAGAAACCCGCCCGGCAACTCATCCTCGAACTACTTGATTTTGTAGACGATGTACTCGACGACCTCGGCAGCCGCCACGAGGTAGAGTACGTGCTAAAAATGCTCGAAATGGGCACCGGTGCCGACCGCCAGCTCGCGGTTTTTCAACAAACCGGCGACCTGACTAAAGTGGTCGATTACATCCTTAGCGAGACTACTTACGGGCTGTAATGGCCCAGCTATTGCTGGGCAACGAACTAATTATTAACTTGCTACCTTTATCCAAAACAATTTATACTTCGTCCGGTTTATTTAGATTCTTTTTTAGCCTATGCCTACTTTTCGAATTGCCGTCCTGGATTTGTACAATAATTTCCGCAATGAAGGAATGCGTTGTATTTACCAATTATTGAGCCGCGCCGCAGCTGCTAACCAAGTCACTTTCAAGGTTGATACGTTTAATGTTCGCGCCGAGAATCAAGTGCCGGGCCTCGACTACGACATCTATATTTCGAGCGGCGGCCCAGGTAGCCCCCTCCCCTCCGATGAGCCCTGGGAGCCGCTGTATTTCGAGTTTATTGATTCGCTACTAGCTTACAATCAGACCGCTGAGCGCAAGAAGCACTTGCTGGTAATTTGCCACTCGTTCCAGTTGCTAAGTCGGCACCTGGGTGTGGGCACCGTGAGCAAGCGCAAGTCTACGTCGTTTGGCGTGCTGCCCATTCACCTCACCAGCGCCGGCGAGGCCGAGCCGGTTTTTGACCGGTTGCCGGAGCCTTTCTACGCCGTCGATTCGCGTGATTATCAGCTTACTGATATCAACGAGGAGCGGTTGGTAGAGCTAGGTGCTTCGGTACTTTGCTTGGAGAAAGAGCGGCCGCACATTCCGCTGGCGCGGGCGGTCATGGCTATTCGCTTCACACCCGAGGTGTTGGGTACGCAGTTTCACCCCGAGGCCGATGGCGAGGGTATGCTGCGCTACATGCTCACCGACGAGCGTAAGGAGCAGGTTGTCACCACTTACGGCGAAGAAAAGTACCACGAAATGGTGGAGCTGCTTTCCGACCCGAACACCATTGAGTACACCGAATCGGTAATTGTGCCGAATTTCCTGCAACAGGCTATCGAGCGCACGAGTGCGTTTGCAGCCGTTGGCCAGTAAATAGTTGCTGGTAGATTTAGTATCGCCAACCATAACCCACGAGCTACTAGCTAATGGCTAGTAGCTGACAGCTTCAGAAAATGATTCCCGCCCTTCGCCAAGCTTATAATGCGGCCTTCACGCCGGAAAAATACCAGGCCATGCTGGCCGACGTGGAAGCAAAGCTGCCCGGCCAATTGGAATTTCGATTGGCGGAAACTCCGATTTTCGTGCCGGCCCAGCTGCGCGATAAGCTGGTGCAGGCGGGCCAGGATATCATTAAGGTGCTCCAACGCCCCGATTTTAAGCAACTGACTGATGCTGCGATTCCGCCGCACCAGCGGGTGCCGAACGAGGATGCGCACGCCACGTTTTTGACATTTGACTTTGCCGTGTGCCGCGACGCGCAGGGCGAACTGGAGCCGCAGCTCATTGAGATGCAGGGCTTTCCGTCGCTCTACGCTTTTCAGACCTGGCAGCCGGGCTCCTATGCCCGGCAGTTTGACATCCCCGATTCGGTGACGCCCTACTTCGAGGTGGCTGATGATGCCGAGTACCAAGCCGAAATGCGCCGCCTGCTGCTGGGCGATGCGCAGCCGGAGGAAGTTATTCTGCTGGAAATATTCCCGGAGAAGCAAAAAACCCGCGTCGATTTTGCGCTTACCAAGCAGTTTTGGGGCGTTGATGCGGTGTGCCTGACTAAAATTAAGAAGCGTGGCCGGGAGCTATTTTACGAAAAAGATGGCCGCGAAATCCGCATCAAGCGGATTTACAACCGCATCATTTTCGATGAGTTGGACCGCTACCCCGACCTGCAAACCGAGTACCACCTTACCGACGACGTAGACGTGACCTGGGTAGGCCACCCAAACTGGTTTTTCCGCATCAGCAAGTACACCTTGCCGCTGATAAAGAGCCAATTCTCGCCGCCGAGCTACTACCTGAATGAGCTCAAAACCTATCCCGAGGACCTCGAAAACTACGTGCTCAAGCCGTTATTTTCCTTCGCTGGGGCGGGCGTGCGGCTGCACATCACAGCCGCCGACCTTGAAGCGCTGACTGATAAGCAGAATTACCTGCTGCAACGCAAAGTAGTGTACGCGCCCGCCATTCAGGCGCCCGATGGCATGGTAAAGTGCGAAATCCGCCTGCTCTACGTGTGGCACCCCGATGATGCGCAGCCTCACCTGCTCACCGGCCTGGGCCGCATGAGCCGAGGCGAGATGATTGGTGTGGCGTTTAATAAGGATAAGGATTGGGTGGGCGGTACTGCACCATTATTTGAGAAATAATGGAGTAGCAGGTGTAGAGACGCTTTTTTGCGTCTCGTCGTTGTTCAGCCCGTTTAACGTGAGACGCAAGGATGCGTCGCTACATTCCCACCACAACGTCAACCGTTGGCCCTGCGTAAAGCGGAGCCAACGGTTTTTTATTTGCTCGTCCTATGCCTACGCTCGCCCAACGCGGCCTCCAGATTTCTAAAAACGCGGTTTTCAGTTTGTTCGTCAACCGTGCGGCCAAGCTGCTAGGTAAGCCGTTCAAAGTAATCACCGTGTTGAACGAAGCCGCTGACAAGCTGGCCGACGAAACAAGCAAAGACAACAAATTCAAGCAGTTATTTGGCACCTCCCTCACGCTGGTGCGCCTAGTGCGCAGCTATGCCACCGGCGAGTACCGCCAAATCCAGACCAGCACCATCATATCGGGCCTAGCGGTGCTGCTCTACGTCGTCTCCCCCATCGACCTGATTCCCGATTTTATCCCGGTAGTCGGTTTTTTAGATGATTTGAGCTTAGTAAGCTGGTTTATCGGCAAGTTTCACGGCGAGATTACCCGCTTCCGCGAATGGGAAAAGACGAGTGCCATTGCCGCACCCATGAGCCCCGCCACGGGCGACCGCTCACTGCCGGCCGTAGCCGAATTGGGCCACTCTTAGCAAGTAGTAGCGCGAACTTTGTAGTTCGCGTTCGCTAGCATGCAGCCAGACGGACGCGAACTACAAAGTTCGCGCTACTACTCTATGGACGTAGCGCGTAAATGCGCTCGATTATCTCCACTACTTTCAGACCTTCCAGCGCATTAGTTGTGGCGAAACTGCGTTTTTGCACGGTATCCACCACATTCTCAATCACCTGCACATGATTGGCCGCAGACCCTTGGTAAGGCCCATAATCGTTGGCGGGATTGGTAGGTGGTAGCGCGGGCATCGCATAATCTTGCAAGTGGCAATATTCGACTTTATCGAGGTACTGCCCGCCTAGCTTGAGCGAGCCGCGCTCGGCCACCACCGTTAGGGAGCTTTCGAGGTTGCGGTCCCACACGGCGGTACTGTAGCTGAGGGTGCCGCTGCCGCCCCGCACGAGGTCGAATGTTACGAGGCCGCTGTCTTCAAAATCCGTGATTCCGGCGTGGTTAAAGTCTTGAAAGCGAGCAGATATATTAGTTATATCGCCAAAAACCCAGTACAGCAAATCCACGAAATGGCTGAACTGCGTGAAGAGCGTGCCGCCATCGAGCGCCTGGGTGCCCTTCCAGCCGCCAGGGCGGTAGTAACGCGCATCGCGGTTCCAGAAGCAATTAAGCTGCACCAGGAAAATCTGACCCAGTCGACCTTCTTCATACACTTGCTTGAGCCAGGCGGCGGGCGGCGAGTAGCGATTTTGCATCACGCCGAAAACTAGGCGGCCCGTTTGCAGCGCCGTGTGCACGATTAACTCAGCGTCGGTTTTGCGGAGCGCAATAGGTTTTTCGATGACCACATGCAAGCCATGGCGCAATCCCGCCACGGCTTGCGGCGCGTGCAGACCGTTGGGCGTGGCCACGGTGAGCACGTCGGCGGCGGGGCCTTGAGCAAGGTATTCTTCTAGCGAAGTGAAAAAGGACACGCCAGGAAACTCTGCGGCCAGGACAGCACGCAAATCCCCTTGCGTGTCGATGAGCGCTACCAATTGTGCGCCGGGCTGGCGGGCTACCAGCGCCGCGTGGCGGCGACCGATGTGGCCCACGCCACAAATAACGAAGCTGACAATAGAAGTATCAATACGCATTAAAAAAGCCGTCCCATTTTGTATAAATTCACTAACACACGACCAATTAAAAACACAAAAGGTAGTACCGCCAAACAGAATACCATTTCTGGCAATCTGGATTTACGTTGAATCTGCAATCGTTTTAATAGTAGCACAACTTCAACACCCAAACCAACAAGAAAAACCCCTAGACTACTCCCAATTAAAATAAATAATTCGCGTGTCTTAGACACATAAATTATCTTGTCAGAAACACCTTTTGCTTGCGCATAAGGATGTAAGAAATGGATCCAGTATTGCCCAATATCATCAATCGTTCTCAACAGGAAACCGTAAAAAACCACCAATACTAGCAAGAACAAACCGAGCCAAAATTCTTTATATTTAATCATTTCAAAAAGCTCTTCAACAAATTATCTTTTCAGGATAATCCGGCGATAAGTTTATCAGAAATGTACACCACCTGCGCCACTGTCAGCCCCGGATGTACCGGCAGCGACAACACCTGCTGGCACAACTGCTCGGCCACCGGAAACTGCCCCAATTGGTAGCCCAGGTATTCATAAGCAGGTTGCGAATGCACGGGTAGCGGATAATAAACAGCGCTCGGAATACCTTGCTGTTTCAAATGCTGCTGCAAAGCATCACGACGGTTATCACCTTCAATACGAAGTGTATACTGATGAAAGACGTGGGTACTCCGCACATCGCGGGCTGGAATGTGCAAGCCGGATATATCGCCCAGCGCAGCATCATAGTGGGCGGCTACGGCCTGGCGGGCGGCCTGGGCGGCGGGCAGGTACCGCAGCTTCACGCGGAGCAGAGCGGCTTGCAGGGTGTCAAGGCGCGAATTGAGGCCGATGCGCTGGTGGTAGTATTTCCGGCTTTGGCCGTGGTTGGCGAGTTGCTGAAGCAGTTGGGCGCGGGCCGCGTCGCGGGTGAAGAGCGCGCCACCATCGCCGAGGCAGCCCAGATTTTTACTGGGGAAAAAGGACGTGGTGCCCACCTCGCCCACCGTGCCAGCATACATCGTTTTGCCGCTGGCAAAGGTGAACGTAGCGCCTAGTGCTTGGGCATTATCTTCAATGAGCGCCACGCATGCTGCCTCGCACATGTCACTTAGCTCATCTAAATCAGTGCACTGCCCAAATAAATGCACGACCACTACCGCACCAGTACGCGGGGTAAGCGCCGCCCGCACGGCGGCGGGGTCGATGTTGAACGTATTGGGTAATACATCGACTAGCACCGGCCGCAAGCCCAGCAGCGCTGCCGCCTCCAGCGTGGCTACGTAGGTGAAGGCGGGTACAATGACCTCAGTGCCAGCGGGCAGATTCAGGCTCATTAGCGCCAGGGTTAGCGCATCGGTGCCGTTGGCGCAGGGTATTACGTGTGCGCCGCCTAGGTGCGCGCCCAGCTCGGCAGCAAACTGCCCCACCGCTGGCCCTTGAATGAAAGCGGCTTCCTGCACGGTAGCGCGCCAGGCAGCATCTAGCTCGGTTTGATAAGTGGCGTGCTCGGCAGCGAGGTCGAGCAGGGCAATGGGTTGGGGAGGGAGCAAAGCAGAAAACAAAGGCAACGGCGGTCGCCAAAGATACTGGCAGCCAGGCGCGGCTAGTACTCGCGTAGTAGCCAAAGTAGCTTCAGCGCGTCTAGCGCTCGTAGCGAAGGCTTAAGACTCAGTAAATTCCGGCGTAGTGCCGGCTCCAAGGTGGCAAGGGCAGTCTGCGCAACTCCCGCCAATTTGGCTTGGCGAAGGCGCTCGGCGGCCTGCACTAGGCGCGTAGCAGTTCCCAGCCCATCGGTGCGCAGTACTTGGGCCAGGTTGCGCACGGCTTGCTGGCTTTTAGCGAGGAAAACGGCAGCCGGCTCTAGTCCATCGTGCAGCACGGGATTGTCGAGGTGGCGCACCTCTACGCCGGCGCGGCTCAGCTCCAAGCCAAATTTGGTGTCTTCGTGGCCGTAGCCACTGAGGCGCTCATCGAGGGGAAAATTACGCAATAGCGTACCGGGCAGTAGCGCATTATTAATACTGAGCTGGCCGCCAGGGTCGCGCTGGCGCACGGCGGCGGGGCGCATTTCGCGGGTGCGGCCATAGAGCCAGCGCAGGCGCAAGGCCGGGTCGTCGGGTGGCGTGGCCTCGTAGGTGGTGCCGCCTACATAGAGCGCCCGCCCACTCTGCTGCGCTCGGGCATACCGCGCCAGAAACTGCGAGTCGGGCAGCAGGCTGTCGTTGTCGAGCAGCAACAGCCACTCATATTGTGCGCCGATTGCCAAGTGGTTGCGAATAGCAGCGCGCCCAACATTGGCCGGCAGTTCGGTGTAGCGAATGCCTGGCTCAGCACTCAGCGGCCGGTTCAGGCGCTGAAAAGTGGGCGCGGAGCCATCGTCAAGCAACACTATTTCGACGGGTCCGGGCCACGCCCCGACTTGTCGCACCAGCTGTTGGACCAGGCGGGTGACATCGCGGTTGAATACCGGTATCAGGATAGAAAGTCCGACAGCTGCCATTACCGGCTATTGCGTGGGCGTGACCTGCTCCGTGCCGGCCCGAACCATTGCGCTGGCCCAGGCATTGGTCGGCTCCAGGCGCAAAACTTGCTGGCACAGCTGCTTACCTTGCGCCAACTGGCCTTTTTCGAACGCCTGCTGCGCCTGTTTGCTTAGCTCAAATATCTTGATACCTTTAAGATTAGCCCGCGCAAACTGATTAGCTGAATCGCGCTGTAGAATCTGGTGGTAGTAGCTTTTAGCTTCGCCTAGCCGGTTGGCTGCGTGCAGCGCATACGCTCGGGTGCTTAGCCAGCCCACCGACCACGGTGCCCACCAAACTGGCACACTCAGCACTGCCAGCAGCAGGGCCGCCACGCCGTAGCGCGGGCGGATAGGCCGGGTTTGCAGCCAGCCCAGAGCCATGCCCCAGCCCAGCCCGGCGAAGTGCCCGGCATTGCCCACCGGAAACACCTTGCTCACCGTGAGCGCCACGCAGAGCAGCAGCCATCCACCAAATAGCCGTATCAGCCGGGGCGCCAGAAAGCCGCGAAATCGTTCGTCGCTCTGCGCCCTGACGACAATAAACCCTACCATAGCGTAGACCACTCCTGACAGGCCAATGCCCGTAGCGCCAGCCACGGCCAACTCGCCTACTTCCGTCGCAAAAGCCGCGCTGAGCAGAAATCCAAGCGTGAATAGTGGCCCCTGTTCAAATTCAATTTTTCGGCCCAATATCCAAAACCAGTACAGGTTGAACCCCAGGTGCCACACAGCCAGGTGCACGAAGCTACTGGTAACGAGCCCCCACACGGCCCCCTGCCAAATGGCCGCCGCGCTGGGTGCTCCCCAGCGAGCATAAGCATCCCACGTCAGCGGCAGGCTTTCCGTATTGAGGCCGCAAAAAAGAGCAATAGCTACCACAGACGCCACACTAATTATCAGTGGCTTATAACCAGTCAATGTGAAAGTAACAGGCGGGCGGCGGTCAGGCGTAGGCTCCATGAGCAGGCTTATTTTTGGCCCGAGTCCAGCAGCTGCCCGCCCTGGCAGGTAAGTACGCGGTGCGGGTACCTTTCAATCAACTGGAAATTGTGCGTGGCCATGAGCACGGCGGTGCCGGCGTGGTTTATCTCGGTGAATAAATCCATGATGCCGTCGGCCACTTCGGGGTCGAGGTTGCCGGTGGGCTCGTCGGCGAGCAGTAGCACGGGCTCATTTAGCAAAGCGCGGGCGATGACTACGCGCTGCTGCTCGCCGCCCGAGAGGCGGTGCGGCATCCGGTTGCCCACGCCGCTCAGGCCCACTTGCGTGAGCACTTCCTGGATGCGCTGCTGCTTACGGGCCTTGCCGCTCCAGCCGGTGGCATTGAGTACAAAAAATAGATTTTCAGCTACTGAGCGGTCGGCCAGCAACTGGAAATCCTGAAACACAATACCGAGCTTGCGACGCAGATAGGGCACCTTGCCAGCAGGCAGCCGCGATAAGTCGAAGCCAGCCACCGCGCCGGTGCCCACCAGCAGTGGTAGGTCGGCGTACAGCGTTTTGAGCAGCGATGACTTGCCCGAGCCGGTGCGGCCCACGAGGTAGGCAAACTCGCTCTTTTCCAGCGCAAACGTGACGCCCGCCAGCACGGCACGCTCCTCCTGGGTCACGGTCGCATCGCGTAGCTCTAGAATCGACTCGTTCATGGTGCTTACAGTTCGAGCTTACGCAGCTTGCCAAATTCCAGCTCCGCGATGACGGCCGCCAAGGGTACTTCCTGGCCTTCGAGGCCATAGCGGTGCAAATCTTTCAGCGGCCGGTCGGCCCGGAAATAGGCAATCAACACGAACTGCTCGTCGCGCAACTGGATATAATCAGGAATTTTGGCCTTGCCTTTTACTTTGATGATGTACACGGGATGTGCGGTAAGCGTTAGCTTGCCGAAAAAAGTTAGGGTGCCTTCAATCAACGGCAAGCTAATGCTTACCGCACACGTTTACGCATTTACTTTCTTATGGTCGGCCAGGAAGGTCGCTAAACCCTTGTCCGTCAAAGGGTGGTAGAGCAGGCCGGTAATCACGTTGAGCGGGCACGTTACGACATCAGCCCCCAATTCGGCGCACTGAATGAGGTGCGGCACGTGGCGCACGCTGGCAGCTAGTATTTCGGTGGCGTAGCCATAGTTGGCAAAAATCTCGATAATCTGGGCAATCAATCCCAGGCCATCGGCTCCGATATCGTCGAGGCGGCCCACGAAGGGCGACACGTAGGTAGCACCGGCTTTAGCCGCCAGTATGGCCTGGCCAGCCGAAAAAATGAGCGTGCAATTGGTACGAATACCTTTGTCGCTGAAGTATTTGATGGCTTTTACGCCTTCTTTAGTCATCGGCACTTTCACCACGATGTTGGGGTGCAGGTCGGCCAGGGCCTCACCTTCGCGGATAATGCCTTCGTAGTCGGTGGCAATGACTTCGGCCGATACGTCGCCGTCCACGATGTCGCAGATGGCCTGGTAGTGCGCCATCACGGCATCGGTGCCCCGGATGCCTTCTTTGGCCATCAGCGAAGGGTTGGTAGTTACGCCGTCAAGCACGCCGAGGTCAACGGCTTCCTGAATTTCGGCCAGATTGGCCGTATCGATGAAAAACTTCATTTGTAAAATCTAAACGATAACCGTCTGTCATTGCGAGCGCAGCGAAGCAATCGCACCTAGCGAGTACCCGAACAGCTCGTCTTGGTGCGATTGCTTCGCTGCGCTCGCAATGACAGACGTTTTTTAGCTAGTAGCCTAGCAAAACAAAACCGGCCCAAAGCTACGCGCCGACTGCCAAAGCTGGCAGGCAAACGCGGCTCGGGGCCGGTCGGAAAAGACAAAAAAAAGCGAGCCAAAATCGCACCGCTCAACCACCTACCCTTGCTGCCTTCCGGCCCTGGGGGAGTTCAGCAGGAACTGGTCGTTCTGACTCGCCGGTGCAAAGGTACTACCATACTTTGCAGATTCGTACGGGTAGCGTCTTTTTTAGAATATTTAAGTCGCCTTTCGGTTCTAACCTACAGAGTGTCGGGCAGAAATAGTTGGTAGCACTGGGGAGAGCTACCACCACAATTCGGCACCTAAGGCCACCAAGAAGGCTACCGCGCGTCCGTTTTGGCCCCTACCTTTGTGCCCCATGCAGCAGATTCTAATCTTAGACTTCGGCTCGCAATACACGCAGCTCATTGCCCGGCGCATTCGCGAGCTGCACGTTTTTTGCGAGATTCACCCCTATACCCACGCCCCCCAGCTGGCCGAGCGCATTGCCGCCGGCGATGACAGCTTGCGGGGCGTTATTCTTTCGGGCTCGCCCTGCTCGGTGCGCGATGCCGACTCGCCCAACCCCGACTTGAGCGGCATCCTCGGCAAAGTGCCTGTGCTGGGCATCTGCTATGGCGCGCAGCTGCTGGCCCAGCAGGGCGGCGGCGAGGTGCTGCCGGCCACCATTCGGGAATACGGCCGGGCCCGGCTCACGTCACTGGAAGAGGCCTCGCCCCTACTCACCGGCCTGCACCTCGACACGCAGGTCTGGATGTCGCACGGCGATACGATTAAGACGTTGCCGGCTGATTATAACATCATTGCCAGCACGCCCGAGGTGGCGGTGGCCGCCTACCAGTTGCCCGGCCAGGATACCTACGGCATCCAGTTTCACCCCGAAGTAACGCACTCAACCGAGGGCAAGCAACTGCTCGAAAACTTCGTGGTCCGCATCTGCGGCTGCGACCAAAGCTGGACGCCCGAGCATTTCGTGGATTCGATGGTGGCGGCGCTGCAAAACACCATCGGCCCCGACGACCAGGTGATTCTGGGCCTGTCGGGCGGTGTCGATAGCAGCGTGGCGGCCTTGCTGCTGCACCGGGCCGTAGGGCCGCGCCTACACGGTATTTTTGTAGATAACGGCCTGCTGCGGCAGGATGAATTTGCCTCGGTGCTAAAGGCTTACGAAGGCCTGGGTTTGAACGTGACCGGCGTAAATGCTGCGCCCGAATTCTACGCCGCGCTGGCGGGCATTTCCGACCCCGAGCTGAAGCGTAAGGCCATCGGCCGCACGTTTATTGAGGTGTTCGACCGCGAGGCGCAAAAGGTGGAAGGCGCACGCTGGCTGGCGCAGGGCACCATTTACCCCGACGTAATCGAGTCGGTATCGGTACACGGTGGGCCGGCCGTGACC
>CAXUKA010000199.1:0-11988 GCA_964251335.1 uncultured Hymenobacter sp. | reverse complement strand
TACGCCCTGGGTGCTGGCCACCGTGAGCTGCCCGCCGTGGCGCTCGGCAAACTGCCGGGCCAGCGCCAGCCCGATGCCGGTGCCGGTCATGCGCAAAGTATTGGTGTGCGAGGCCTGGTAGTAGGGGTCGAAAATGCGGTCCAACTCGTGCGCGGCGATGCCCACGCCAGTATCCGATACGGTGATTTTTAGATAATTACCAGTTAGCTGACCCTGCTCGTATACGGCTTCGCCTTTCGTGTTGCCCACCACCGAGGCCCCCAACTCCACGCGGCCCTTGTTGCGTACGTACTTGAAAGCATTGGCCAGCAGGTTGGTCAGAATAATTTCCAGCTTGCTGCGGTCGAAGTACAGCGGTAGCGGCGCGGCGGGCACCTCTAGCTGGTACTCCACGGCGCGCTCTTGGGCTTTCAGCTGAAAGCTGGCGTACTGCTCGGCCAAGAAGGGCAGCACGTCGCGGTAGCCAGCGCGCAGGGGCACGTTGCCGGTTTCGACCTTCCGGAAATCCAGCAATTGGTTTACCAATTCTAGCAGCTTTTGGGCCTGGCGCTGCATCAGCTGCACCTTGCCGCGCAGGTCGGGCACCGGGCCGGGACTGGTGCTGATTTCCTCCATCGGCCCCAGTATCAGGGTGAGCGGCGTGCGCAGCTCGTGGCTGATGTTGGTGAAAAAGCCCAGCTTGAGATTGGTCAGCTCCTTCTCTTTCTCGGTCTGAAACTGCTCTAGTAACAGCTTATTTTTTAGCTCCTGCTGGCGCATCTCGATACGGCGGTACAGCGCCACCGCCCCCAGCAGCACCAGCGCGTAAAGGCCATAAGCCCAGCCGGTTTTATACCAAGGCGCGCGCACATCGAAGCGAATGGTGGCGGGCTGCGCGCTCCACGCGCCTTCACCGTTGCTGGCTTTCACGCGCAGCGTGTACTGGCCTGGCGGCAGGTTGGCAAAGCTGGCGGTGCGCTGGCCAGGCGGCGGCAGCACCCAGCCCTGGTTGTAGCCTTCGAGCTGATAAGCGTAGCGATTTTTCTGCGGGTTGGCGTAGTTCAGCCCCACAAAATCCACCGAAAAATCATTGTCGCTGGGCCGGATAACCACCGTTTGCGGCTCCGACAGTGGCCGCGTCAGCAGCACCCGGCCATTGAAGGGCTGCCCCACGGCCACCGGCTGGTTGGCGATGCGCAGGCCCGTGAGCTGCACCACCGGGGCGTAGGAATTAGGCCGAATCATGGCCGGCTGGAAGTAGCTCACCCCGTTTATTCCCCCGAAATACAGCGTGCCATCGGCCCCCCGGTCGGCCGAGCCAATCTTGAAGGCATTGCTCTGCAAGCCATCGGCCACGTCGTAGCGTACGTACTGGCGCGTGTCGGGGGTGTAGCGGTACAGGCCGGTGCCGCCCACCCAAAGGTGGCCGGCATCGTCGGCCAGCAGGCTTTCTACATCGCTCTCGGGCAGACTCTTGCGCAGGCTGCGCACCACTTCGTGGCCCTGGGCATCGGTAGTGAGCTGGTGCAGCCCGCCGCCGATGGTGCCAATCCAGAGCGTGCCCTGCCGGTCGAGCAGCAGCGGCCACACGTAGTTGACCTGCAAGCCATCCTTGGCTTCCGGCGTGTACTTGAACTGCCGCAGTAGCCGCAATGAGTCGGGCGTGGGGCGCAATTTCAGCAGGCCGGCATTGCTGGTGCTGGCCCACAGCACGTCGTGCTGCGCGTCGTAGAGCAGGTAAGTGAGGATATTAGAAGGCAGAAAGCCAGTGCTTTCTGTGTACACCCGCAACAGCTTGCCGTTCTGGTCGAGCTGCACCAGGCCATCACCATACGTGGCCACCCACAAGTGGCCGTACCGGTCTTCGGCCAGCCGCTCGATGCCCATAGTACTCAGCCGGGTGCCATTGGCCAGCTGGTCGTAAACGGTGAGTTTTTCGTGGCCGTTCTGGCGTGTGAGGCGCACCAGCCCGTAGTTGCGGGTGCCAAACCACAGCGCGCCGCTGCTGCTCTTGAAAATGGTGGCCACGTCGATGCCCCGCGTGGCCTCGTCTTGGTTGAGGTAGCTGCGGTAGGTGTGGCGCGCCAGGTCGTAGGCCTGCGCTCCGTTGCGGGTGCCCAGCCAGAGCGTGTTGGTACTCTCTTCCTTGTAAATAGCATTGATATAGTTATTGGCCAGGGCAGCCTGCCCGGTGCGCTGGCGGCGTAGCTGGCCAAAGGGCTTTTGACGGAGGTCTACCTTGTTGAGACCACCGGCCGAGGCGCACAGCCACATCACCTGGGTGCGGTCCTCAAAAATCTGGTGTACCCGCTCCGAGTTCAGGCTAAAGGGTTCGCCATCAGCCGGCAGCAGTAGGGTGGGGGCGGCGCGTAGCGGCGCAGCCTGACCCGTCACGGCGCCCGCTTCCCATACGTACAGCCCGTAGATGGTGCCCACCCACAAGCGGCCAAACGAGTCGAGTTGTAACGATTGCAGCTGCGGGTAGGCGAGGGGCTGGGGGTGAGCCGCCAGCTCGCGCACGGCCCGGCGGTTGGCGGCGCTCACCCACAGCACGTGCTGGTCAAGGGCAATCCAGAGGTCGCCGCGCCGGTCTACGAGCAGCACCCGCACCAGCTCGGTGAGGGGCGTCGCCTCCACCACGGGGCGGGTGTTGCCGGGGCGCACCAGCCCCAGGCCCCGGTTGAACGAGCCCACCCACACGTTGCCCTCCGCATCGGTGGCCAGGCTACTGATAAGAAGCTCATCGGCTGGCTTAGTGGTAGTTGGCACGCGGCGCAGGCTGGTCACCTGCCCCTGGGCATCGAAGGCCAGTACAAACAGCCCGTCGTGCTGGGTGCCCACCCACAGCTGCCCGCGCGCATCTGAAACCAGCGCCATGATGCTGGCCCCGGCCATCTGCCGCAGCAGCGGGCGGGCGGCCACCGGCACAGCCTGCTCGCGCAGGGGCAGCAGCTGGTCGGCCGTGGCGTCGTAAAAATTCAGGCCCGCTCGCTCGGTGCCCACCCACAGGCGGCCGGTGGCCGGGGCCACGTGCAGCACCTTGATGCGATTGCCGGCCACGCCCTGCGGGGTAATGGGCAGGGTATACGTCTTGAGGTCGTAGCCATCGTAGCGGTCGAGCCCTCGGTTGGTACCGACCCAGATAAAGCTGGCGCGGTCTTGGGCCACGGCCATCGCATCGCTGTGCGAAAGCCCTTGGTCGACGGTGAGGTGCTCGAAGCGAAACTCGCTCGGCGCGGTGTCTTGCGCCGAAGCCAGCCGGGGCAGCAGGCCCAGCAGCAGCGGTAGCAGGCAGCAGCGGATAAAGCAGCCCATAAAAGTAAAGCGGGTGGGAAAGGGTAGCTGATAATGGTGAAGCCACCATAACCAGCTTCTAAGGTAGCGCCGCCGCCCGGGTAGACCCTTTCGGCTGGGCCAAAGCCGGCAGTCGGGCATTTCTATAAGAAAAAATTTAACAAATTAATTGCTAGTGGTATATGCCTGCCACTGGAGCGCCTACCCATCGGGCCAGCCCAGGGGTAGCAGATTTTCGCCCTTCTTTTCGGTGAATTTACCCCCTGCTTTTCGCTAAAAAAGCCCCCGTATACGCTAGGAACGCCCGATACTTTTGTCGGACTGTTAGCCTGGCGATAAGCTTGGCCGACTATTCCATTCTCTTGCTAGAATTCCCTTGCGCGCTCTTCTTCCGTTGCTGGCAGTGGCCAGCCTGGGCCTGACTTCGGCCCCCGCCCCCCGGCATACGTTCACGCTCGGCCCCAGCCAGTTTTTGCTGGATGGCAAGCCTTTGCAGCTCATTTCGGGCGAGCTGCACTACCCGCGCATCCCCCGCGAGGCCTGGCGCGCCCGCCTCAAAATGGCCAAGGCCATGGGCCTGAATACAATAGGTACCTACGTGTTCTGGAACGTGCACGAGCCTCAGCCGGGCCAGTACGATTTTACGGGCAATAACGACGTGGCCGCCTTCGTAAAAATGGCCCAGGAAGAAGGCCTGTGGGTGATTTTGCGGCCCAGCCCCTACGTGTGCGCTGAGTGGGAATTTGGCGGCTATCCCTACTGGCTCCAGAATATTGCCGGCCTGAAAGTTCGCAGCCAGGAGCCCCAGTACATAGCGGCCTACACTCGCTACCTGCAAGCCGTGGGCAAGCAATTGGCCCCGCTGCAAGTCAACCACGGTGGCCCTGTGCTTATGGTGCAGGTTGAGAATGAATACGGTTCGTATGGGGCTGATAAACAATACTTAGCTCAAAACAAACGTCTATTTGAGCAGGCTGGTTTCGATGGCTTGCTTTACACCTGCGACCCCGTGCGTGACGTGGCCGCCGGCCACCTGCCCGGCCTGCTGCCCGCCGTGAACGGCACCGATAAGCCCAGCCAAATCCGGCAGCTGGTCAATACCAACCACGACGGCAAAGGTCCCTACTACGTGGCCGAGTGGTACCCGGCGTGGTTCGACTGGTGGGGCACGCCGCACCACACCGTGCCCGCCGCCCGCTACACGCCCGGCCTCGACTCGGTGCTGCGGGCCGGTATGAGCATCAATATGTACATGTTTCATGGGGGCACCACCCGCGACTTCATGAACGGGGCCAATTTCAAGGGCGACACCTCGCACTACGAGCCGCAGGTGAGCAGCTACGACTACGACGCGCCCCTCGACGAGGCCGGCAACCCCACGGCCAAGTTCCGCGCCTTCCGCGAGGTAATCGCCAAGTACCGTCCCGCCAATCAGCCCCTGCCGCCTGTGCCCGCCGCCAAGCCCAGCGTGGCCCTGCCTGCCATGCAGCTGAACGCCAGCGCCGACCTACTGGCTCAGCTGCCCGCCCCCGTCGCCAGCCAGCAGCCGCTCACATTTGAGGCGCTCAAGCAGGCTTATGGCTTTGTACTCTACCGCACCAGCGTGGCTGGGGGAGGGGAGAAGATGCTCAAAATCCGTGACTTGCGCGACTACGCCGTGGTGCTGGTGAATGGCCAGCGCGTGGGCACCCTCGACCGCCGCCTGCGCCAGGATAGCCTGCTCGTGAAGCTGCCCGCCGGCAAGGTACAGCTCGATATTCTGGTCGAAAACCTGGGCCGCGTCAACTTTGGCAAGTACTTGTTGCAGAATAATAAAGGCATCACTAAAAGCGTGGTGCTGGGCGGCAAGGAGCTAACTGGCTGGCAGCACTACGGTCTGCCCCTGGCGCAGGCCCCCAAGTGGGTAAAAGCCGATAGACTAGCCGCCAGCACTGCGCCCGCCGTGCGCTACACTACCTTCACCGTGGGCACGCCCACCGATACCTACCTCGATATGCGCCAGTGGGGCAAGGGCGTGGTGTGGGTAAACGGCCATAACCTGGGCCGCTACTGGGCCATCGGCCCCCAGCAAACGCTGTACGTGCCGGCCGAGTGGCTGAAGAAAGGCCAAAACGAGATTACCGTGCTGGAGCTGCTCAAGCCCCAACAGGACAAACTGAGCTTCCTCGACCACCCTGTTTTGAGCGAGTTGAACCCGCAGGTGGCTATCGATTAAGTTGTTAGCTGTCTGTATGTAGTGATTAGTAGCCTATTAGACTTGTTCCTGAACCAATTAAATTCAAAATGTCCGTCATGCTGAGCCTGTCGAAGCATCTCACTCGCTTCGTTGTCAACGGCATTGATTACTACTGAGGTAGAGATGCTTCGACAAGCTCAGCATGACAGCCAAGTTTTATCGTTTCCTGATTCAAGAACCAGTTTGGTGACTACCGATTGGCAACCAATAGCGCAGATTATGAAATCCATAGTTCTACTAAGCACCCTGCTGGCGCTGGCCATCACTGCCCAGGCCCAGAAGCGCACGGCCTTCGAGCCCGGCCAGGTGTGGCCCGATAACAAGGGCGTGCACCTCAATGCCCACGGCGCGGGCGTGCTCTACGACCACGGGCGTTACTACCTGTTTGGTGAGCACAAAATAGCCGGCTCCATCGGCAACACTGCCCAGGTAGGCGTGCACTGCTACTCTTCCAAAGACCTGTATAACTGGCAGGATGAGGGCATTGCCCTAGCCGTAGCGCCCGAAAACTCCGGCGCGGAGATTGAGAAAGGGTGCACGCTGGAGCGGCCCAAAGTGGTATTCAATAAGAAGACCAAAAAATACGTGATGTGGTTTCACCTGGAGCTGAAGGGCAAGGGCTACGCCACTTCGCGCACAGCGCTGGCCATCAGTGACAAAGCCACTGGGCCGTATAGCTACGTGCGCTCGTTTCGGCCGGATGCGGGGCAGTGGCCGCTGGGCTTTCAGCAGGCGTGGAAGCAGCCAGTACCCGGCGAGCAGAACATGAAATGGTGGACGCCCGAGTGGTACAAAGCGGTGGCCGAAGGCTGGTTTATCCGCCGCGATTTTGCGCAGGGACAAATGGCGCGGGACATGACCATTTTCGTGGACGACGATGGCAAGGCCTATCACATTTATTCATCGGAGGAAAACCTGACACTACACGTAGCCGAGCTCACCGATGACTACCAGGGCTTTACAGGCAAGTGGGCTACCATCGCACCGGCCGGGCACAACGAAGGCCCGGCCATTTGCAAGAAGGGCGGCAAATACTACCTCATCACCTCGGGCTGCACCGGCTGGGACCCAAACGCGGCGCGCTCGTTCGTGGCCTCGTCCATCTGGGGGCCGTGGCAGGCGCTTGATAACCCGGCCACCGGGCCGCAGGCCAACATCACTTTCAATTCGCAGAGCACCTACCTGCTGCCGGTGGCGGGCAAGAAGGATGCCTTCATTTTCATGGCCGACCGCTGGACGCCCAAGAACCCCATCGACGGCGGCTACATCTGGCTGCCGCTCAGCTTCGAGGGCGACCAGCCCCGCCTGCACTGGGCCGACCGCTGGGATTTGAGCGTGTTTGACCAGCCCAAAGCCAAGCCAGCCACGGCGCAGTAGCACGGGCTGGTGTGGCTGAGGCTAATGCAGGCAGAGGAGTTTGGTAAGAAAAACTAGTAGAATGAAATGATTAACTGCCAGGTGTATGGCTGGTAGTGAAGGATGGGCTATACCCAGGGGGCGACGGATTTACCCCCCATTTTAACTGAAATATCCCCCATAGCCGGCCTACGGTGCCCGGTACATTTGGGGCATATTCTGACGGGTTTGTAACGGGCGGGCGGCCTCGACAAACTACGCTTTTGTACTGCACTCACTTTTTCCCACCCGGCTGCTTTTGGCAGTCATATTTCTTGCGCTATGCAGGCAAAATCTATTCTCTTTTGGTGTGGGGCACTGCTGCCTTTGGGCGCAGCCGCTACCCCGCTTAGTCTGGCTTCGGCTACTGGACGGGCGCTGCCCGTGCTGCGGCGGCCACTGGCCGATATCACCGTGACGGGCAAGGTGCTCGACGAAAAAAAATCGGGGCTGCCCGGTGCCACTGTGGTGCTGAAGGGCACTACCAGTGGCACCAGCACCGATGCCGACGGCAACTTTACGTTGCGTGTGCCCGATGGCACGGCCTCGCCCACACTGGTTATCTCGTCGGTGGGCTACACCAGCCAGGAAGTGGCTGTTAATGGGCGCAGCAGCGTGACGGTGAACCTTATACCCAATACCCAGGACCTCAACGAGGTAGTGGTAGTAGGCTACGGCACTCAGAAGCGCTCCGACGTGACAGGCTCTGTGGTATCGGTGCCGCAGGACCGCCTCGAAAAAATACCCGTTTCGAACGTGGCGCAGGCACTGGCCGGCGCGGTGGCAGGGGTGAATATTAGCATCAGCTCGGCGGTGCCGGGGTCGCAGCCCGCCATTCAGGTGCGGGGCGTGCGCTCGATTACGGCCAGCACCGACCCGTATATCGTGGTAGATGGGCTGCCGTTTCCGGGCAACCTAAACGACATTAACTCCAACGATATCGCCTCGATTGAGATTCTGAAAGATGCCAGCTCGACGGCCATTTACGGCACGCGCGGCTCCAACGGGGTAATTCTCATCACGACCAAGCGCGGCAAAACCGGCAAGCCCGAAATTCGCTACAACGGCTACGCTGGCCCCGAGTACCTGGTGCAGCGCCTGCACCCGCTCGACGGCCCGGCCTACGCCCAGAAGTACCTCGACTTTGCGGCCCAGCGTGGCTTCACGCCCACCCAGCCGCTGCCCAATGCCAGCGAGGTAGCCAACCTGCAAGCCGGCAAAACGGTGGACTGGATGAAGGAAATCGGGCAGCAGGGCTCTATTCAGGACCACAACGTATCCATTTCGGGCGGCACCGATAACGTGAAATATTTCGTGTCGGGCGAGTATTTCAAGCAGCAGGGCACGGTGAAGGGCTTTCAATTTCAACGCATTAGCCTGCGCTCGAATATCGATGCCACGCTGGCCCCGTGGCTGCGCATCGGCACCTCGGCGTTTTTCTCGACCAACAATGACAACGGCGGGCGGGCTTCGCTAACGCTGGCGCAGGTGGTGAGCCCCTACGGCAATGCCTACAACGCCGACGGCAGCTACGTCATTTATCCCGAGCAGCCCGAGCTGTTTTACACCAACCCGCTGCTGCCCCTCACCACCACCCGCGAAAGCCGTGTAAACCAGCTTACTGGCACGGGCTACGCCGAAGTGGCTCCTGCCTTTTTGAGCGGCCTCAAGTACCGCCTCAATGCCACGTACTCGTATCGGCCCTACCGCTACTCGTACTACGAAGGCCGGGCCTACGGCAACCTCAACGGTGCGGCCCAGCTGCTGAACGATGAGCGGATGAACTATACCATCGAGAACATCCTGAGCTATAACAAGGACTTTGGCAAGCACCACGTGGATGTGGTGGCCCTGTACAGCGCCCAGCAAAACACTTACTTCACAACGACTGAGAACGGCAGCGGTTTCATCAACGACCAGACCGGCTTCAACAACATTGGCTCGGGCTCGCTGCCGCCCACCATCAGCTCGTATAGCGAGCGCCGGGGGCTGCTCTCGCAGATGGCCCGCGTGAACTACAACTACGACAGCCGCTACCTGCTGACCCTGACCGCCCGCCGCGATGGCTCGTCGGTATTCGGGGCTAATACTGATAAGTACAACATCTTCCCGTCGTTTGCCTTGGGCTGGAACGTGGCTAATGAGGCCTTCCTCAAGGATAATAACATCCTGAATGTGTTGAAGCTACGCTTTTCATATGGCATCACGGGTAATGAGGCTATTAACCCTTACCAGACCATTACGGGCCTGGCCCAGCTGCAATACGCCTACGCCGGCGTGACTACGGTGGGCCTGCGGGCCGACCGCCTCGGCAATGCTAACCTGAAGTGGGAGCAAACGTCCGGCACCAACTATGCCATTGACTTCGGTATTCTGAAAAACCGCATTACGGGCACCGTGGAGTACTACGATGCCAAAACCAGTGACCTGCTGTTGAACCGCCAGATTCCGATTATCACCGGCTACGGCTCGATTCTAGACAACGTGGGCTCGGTGCGTAACCAGGGTATCGAAGTGGCGCTGACTACGGCCAACATCCAGACGACCAACTTCACCTGGGAAACGACGCTGAACTTCTCGGCTGTGCGCAACCGCGTGACGCAGATATACGGCACGGGTGGCGATGATATCGGCAACAACCTGTTTATCAACAAGCCCTTGCGGGGTGTGTACGACTACGTGAAAACCGGCGTGTGGCAGGTGGGCGAAGATGCCAGCTCGACTGACCCCGGCGCCAAGCCTGGCGACCTAAAGTTTGCCGACCTCAACGGCGACGGCAAAATCACGAGCCTCGACCGGCAGTACCTGGGCTCAAACCTGCCCGACTGGCAGGGCGGCATTACCAACACGTTCACCTACAAGGGCTTTAGCCTGCGGGTGTTCTTCCAGACGGTGCAGGGCATCCTCCGCACCAACGACAACCTGAACATTCTGGACCTGGGCGGTCGCGCCAATCTAGTGCGCGAAGTAGGCTACTGGACGCCCGCCAACGCCAGCCAGGACCGCCCCGGCCTCAACTACACCAACCCCCGCAACTACCGCTACCCTAGCAACGGCAGCTTCACGCGCCTCAAAGACGTGACGCTGAACTACACCTTCCCGGCTGCCATCAGCGAAAAGCTGCACCTGGGCACCCTTTCGGTGTACGTGAGCGGGCGCAACCTCTACACCTGGACGCCCTGGGTGGGCTGGGACCCCGAGCAGAACTACGCCCTCGGCAGCGGGGCCGGCCAGGCCAGCACCAACGGCGGCACCGTCAACTTCCCCAACGTGCGCACGTTCGTGGGCGGGCTCAATATCAGCCTGCGCTAAGCTTTTCTTCCCACCCGACTCATGTATTTGGATATGAAACGTTTCACGTTTGCTTTAATAGGCCTGCTGGGCACCGCTCAACTGCTTAGCTCTTGTAAAAAAGATTTTCTGGACGAAACACCGCCCTCGCTCTACGCACCTCAGACGGTGCTTGTGGATTCGCTGGGCTTCGAAGCCGCGATGGCGGGCCTGCAATCTGTCGTGCGCGAGCAGTACACCTACGCCGACCAGCAGGGCATTTTGGGGGTGATGCAGGAAGGCACCGACGTGTGCATTCCGGGCCAGGTGCAGGGGGCCGAAGTGCCGTACTACAACTATACGCTGCTCAACTCGCAGGATGCCGCTGCCGCGTATTGGTGGGGCTGGGCCTACCGCACCATCAACAACTGCAACCAGATTATTGCCGGGGCTGCGTCGGCCCCGTCCACGCTGCGCCAGGGCTATAAAAATCGCATTTCGGCTGAGGCGCGTTTTTACCGGGCCTATGCCTACGACTTTCTGGCTACCCTATGGGGCGATGTGCCGCTGGTAGATGCGCCCATCACCTCGCCGCGCACCGACTTTACGCGTACGCCGCTGGCCACGGTCAACGACTTCATCGTGAGCGACCTGACGACGGCTCTCCCGAGTTTGTTCGATGCGAATAAGGCCGCTTCAGGACGCATCACGCGGGGCGCGGCCCAGCACCTGCTTGGGCAGGTGTACCTGCGCATGAACCAACCGGCCAACGCCCAAACGGTGCTGCAAGCCCTCATCGCCAGCAATGTATATAAGCTCGTTTCGGCCCGCTACGGCGTGCGTGCCAACCAGCCCGGCGACTACTTCTCCGATATGTTTGTGATTGGTAATCAGCGCCGCAACCAAGGCAATACGGAGGTGATTTGGGGCGAGGAGCAGCAGCTCAACGTGCCGGGCGCGCAAACCAGCGGCCAGCAGCGCCGCATGTGGGTGCCGGGCTACTACAACATCAAGGGCATGGCCATTGCTGACTCGCTGGGCGGGCGTGGCATCGGCCGGATGCGCCTGAGCCAGTGGGTAGACTACCGCCTCTACCCAGCCAATGAGAACGCCGATATGCGCAACTCGCGCTATAACCTCAAGCGCCGCTTCTACTATAACGACCCCTCGCAAACCGCCCTCTACGGCAAGCGCGTAACCGGCCTGACGGGTACTGATACCATCTACTTCATCACGCCCTACACCACCAAGTGGAACCAGTATAACCCGGCCGATGCCTTCGGCTACGGCACCATCAAAGACTTGACTATGATGCGCCTGGGCGAAACTTATCTGCTGCTGGCCGAGGCTCAGTTCAAGCAAGGCAATACCGCCGGGGCCGCTGCCAGCATCAATATGCTGCGTACCCGCGCTCAGGCCGCCCAGGTCACGGCCAGCCAGATTGACCTCAACTTCATCCTCGATGAGCGCGTGCGCGAGCTGATAGGGGAGGAGCAGCGCCGCATCACGCTCATGCGCACCGGCACGCTCGTCGACCGTGCCACCCGGCTCAACGGGGCGTCTATTACGGGCCTGACCAGCAAGAACTTGCTGCTGCCCATTCCGCAGACGACCATTGACCTGAACACCAACGCTAGTCTGACGCAGAATCCAGGGTATTAGGTTGGTAGGCTCGCCTTGCGTTCACCTCACCCCCTAGCCCCCTCTCCTTGGGGAGAGGGGGGACTAGTTTCTAGCTCTAAAAATCTACTACCCAAGTCTAAAGCTAGAGCTAGTCCCCCCTCTCCCCAAGGAGAGGGGGCTAGGGGGTGAGG
>CAXUKA010000198.1:0-12056 GCA_964251335.1 uncultured Hymenobacter sp. | reverse complement strand
CCAGCACGCCCAGCGTGGTGGTGCGGCCCTTGCGTAGGGCCGCCGCCACCGGGTGCGGGTGGTAGTCGAGCTCGGTGGCTATCGCTCGCACCCGCTGCCTGGTCGAGGCGCTAATCTGGTCGCTACCTGATAGCGCCCGCGACACGGTAGAGGGTGCCAGGTGCAAGGCCCGAGCCAGGTCGGCAATGGAGGTACGGGACTGCGGCATGAGTGAAACGGAGAAACTAGCAGCGAGTATGGCGTTCTTTCGATAGGGGGCGGGCCAAAAGCAGCGGCTGGTAGTTGCCTGCCAGCCGCTGTCTAGATGTTTAGTATCCAGGATTTTGAGTGAGGTTGGGGTTCACTGCCAGTTGCTGGTTGGGGATAGGGAAAATAAGGTATTTAGGGTCGCTGCTCGTAGGGCCTTGCTGAATAGGACCCAGGAAGGTGCCAAAGCGTACCATGTCCTGCCGGCGCCATAGCTCCAGATATAGCTCGCGGCCCCGCTCGTCGTAGATGTTGGTGAGGCTGACGCTGGTGAGGGCACTGGCCGCCCGCGTCGGGTGCGTTCGGATAGAGTTGACCAGTGCCAGCGGCGTGCTGCCATAGGTGCCAGCTACGGTGCCGGTGGCCCCACGCATGATGGCTTCGGCCTTCATCAGCAACACATCAGGCAGGCGGAAGTGCACCATGTCATTGTCAATCGTGCCGGCCGAGTTATTGGTAAAGTCGGGTGGATACTTCATGGGCCGGATGCCGGTTACCTCTAGGTTTGAGCCTGTTTCGATGATGTTCACGGCGGCCGTGAAGGCCAGTGGCGCCCCTAGCCGGTCGGTCAGCATCGCATCGGTGTTCAGGTTATACTGCTGCCCGATGAGGAAGCCCACGTTGATGCGGTTGCCGGGGTTCGACGGCCCGTTGGTGTAGCGGTACACTTGGCCCCGGCGCAGGTCAGTAGCCTCGTATTTATTGTAAAAATCCGACAGAGCACAGGGGCCGTTGTAGCCGCTGGGCACCATATTGTAGTGCGAGATAAAGCGCCAGAGGTCGTACTGTGCCCCGCTGCTTACGCCGCCCTGATTCAACTCCGTAAAGATGTTTTCGGTGCCGATATTGGTATTATCGGGCGCAAAGTTATCAAAGTAGTTATTGGCAAACCTGTAGCGCCCACTACTTATAATCTGGTCAGCCAGCGATACTACCATGTTCATGTCGGACGCCGCAAAGGTGGGCGTTTGCCGATTAGCGTACACCCCACGATTGAGGTAGCACTTCATCAGCAAGCAGCGGGCGGCATCCTTGGTGGCGCGGCTGGCCGGGGCATCGGGCAGGTCATTTATCACTGCGGTCACCTCCGAGATGATGTAGTCGTTTGCGGCCGTGCCCTTGCGAACCGCCGCGTTTTCTGATACCAAGCCGCCCGGGTCACGGTAGGGCACCTGGTCAAACAAATCGAGCGTCCAATACATAGCAAAAGCACGCAGAAAGCGAGCCTGAGCCTGCTGCGTGGCGGTGGCCCCAAACTGAGGTTGCAGCATATCAGTGGCCGCGAATACGACACCACCTAGGTTAGCGTAAGCATCCCGAATCTGGCTGTGATTGGCATCCCAGGTGTGTAGGTGCAACTGGCGCCATACACCGTTGTCATCCCAGTCGCCAGCGCGGGTAGGCATCAGGCGCTCATCGGTAGTTACTTCGGAGAGGGCAAACACCTGCGTAGCACCCTGGAAGGGTGAGCGCATAGAGTTGTACACGCCATCGAGTAGCGACGAAGCATTACCCGTTGCGGCTTGAGCAGCAGTAGCAGTACCCTGAAGGTCTTCGTTAATCTTGCAACTATTGGCTAGCTGCAACACGGCCAGCAAGGCGGCCGCGCTTACGGTCTTTTTCATATGAGGATAGGAGCTTGAGTGGGATTACAGCGAGAAATTGAAGCCGAACGTGAACGTGCGGGCCGAGGGATAACCCGTGTAGTCGATACTAGCTGAAGGCACCACACCATTGGCCTTGTTGGTGTTTACCTCGGGGTCGAAGCCACGGTAGTTGGTGAGCAGAAACAGGTTCTGTCCGATGGCGTAGATATTGAGGCCTTTGAACACCCCAACAATGTCGCCCACTGAGTAGGAAAGCGTTAGGTTGGAGAGCTTTACAAAGTTGCCGCTTTCCAGGTAGCGGGTCGAGGGGGTCACGGCGTTGGAGAGGGATTCCTTCACGCCCGACTGGTACTCGGCCAGCGCAATGTTCTTACCCGAGCGTATCTGGCTCACGTTCAATACACTGTTGAAGGTGTTATTATAAATCACGTTGCCAAACGCACCCGTGAAATTGGCCGTAAGCGAAAGCTTGGCGTAACGTAGAGTGGTATTGAAACCCACCAGCGTGGTTGGGTTAGGGTTACCCGCGTACTGCGCCGGCCCAAGGTCATTGTAGAGGCCTGTGGTGGGGTTGAGGCCGTTGTAGGTGGGCAGCTGGAAGCCGTTAATCGGCTGGCCGTTCTGGATGGTTTCGGCCAGTACCCCCGACAGACCCTGCCCGCTCAGCGTACCGGTCTGAATAATTAGGGCATTGGCTAGCCCACTCACTGAGTTGCGCACAAAGGTGGCGTTGCCCCCAATGGTGAAGCCAAATTTAGGCGTGTCGAAAATCGAGGCATTGGCAATGATTTCCACGCCTTTGTTTACAATTTCGCCCGGTAGGTTAAACCAGATAACGCTACCGCCACCAGGGGCCGGATAGCCTGGACCTCTGGGAAATAGCAGGTCGGTAGTGCGCTTGTAAAAGTAGTCGGCCGTCAGGGTTACCTTATTGTTAAACAGGCCTAAGTCCGCGCCTACGTCAAATTGTTCATCCGACTGCCACTTCAGGTTGGGGTTGAAAGTGGTAATCTGGCTGAGGCCGCCGTTGTTGTTCTGAAACGTGTACTGCGATTGTGAGGCCCCAGCCGGGAATTCCTGGTTGCCGGTACGGCCATAGCCGGCGCGCAACTTCAGTTGGTTGATGGCCGCCACTTTAAAGAACTTTTCCTGACTGATATCCCAGGCCGCCGATACCGACGGGAAGTAGCCATACCGGTTGTTGGACCCAAACTTCGTGGAACCGTCTGAGCGTAGTGTAGCCGTCAGCAAGTAGCGCTCCTTATAGTTCAAAATCACGCGGCCGAAGTACGACTGCAATTCCGAAATGGGGTCCACGGTGGAGGCGACGTTGCGGCCCGAGGGGTTGGAGTACTGAATATAGTTGGTATAGTCCAGCCCGTAGGCACCAAAGCCGATGGGAGCGCCCGTTGTCGTATTCACCGGCCCGCGTCCGCTCAACGTGGTGGTCGTGTTGTTGAATTTCTGGTACTCGTAGCCTAGAAGTGCGTTCAGGCTGAAGCTGCTGCTCAGCTTCTTGTTGAAGTTCAGGGTGTGGGTCATCTGCTCGGTCAGCAGCTCGGCCGTATTAATCTGGGCGTAGCCCACTTGTTGGTAATCGGCAATGTTGAGGCGCTGGTCGACACTGGTGCGGCGCTGACCGGTGCTGTAGGTGCCCGCGAATAAGGCGCGGTATTCCAGCCAGTCGTTAAACTTGTAGTAAGGCGAGAGCGACGCTTGGATAGTGTTAGTGCGGGCGCGGTCGTGGTAGTACTCCAGCATGGCTACCGGGTTGATGGTACTGCTGCCGATGCGTGATACCGGCAGGCCCTTACTGTTGTAGAGCGAGTCGGTAGGGTTCCAGGACAGCGCCTGCCCAATGATAGTGCCGCGATAATCGCCGTTGTTGGTGATGGGGGCGAACTGCTCGTTCACTTGCGCGATTTTCAGGTTCAGGTCGAGGCCCAGACGCTTGTTTTCCAGAAACTTGAAGTTGCCCGAAAATGCGGCGCTGTACTTCTCAATGCCCGAGTTCTTAATAATACCCTTCTGGTTGAGGTAGCCTAGCGAGAGACGGTAGCGGTTGTTCTCGTTGCCCCCACTAGCCGCCAGATTATAATTCTGAAGCGCCCCGTTTTGCAGGATAGCCCCAAACGGGTCGTTATTCTGACCCTTATCATTGCTGGCTGGCGCACCATAATAAGATAGCGCCTGCCGGTACTGGTCGGCATTAAGAATGTCAATGCGACGCAGGATGTGCGAGAAGCCACCCGCCGCGCCAAAATCCAGCCGGGCATCCCCCGACTTACCGCGCTTGGTGGTAACAATTACCACGCCGTAGGCCGCACGCGAGCCATAGATGGCAGTGGCTGAAGCATCTTTCAAAATATCGATGCTCTCGATGTCGGCTGGGTTCAGAAAATTGAGCGGATTGCTAGCAGGGCTGTCGCCAAAAGCAGTAGTAGAGCCAGGCGTAGCCGAGCGGCCATCGAGCGGCACGCCGTCTACTACGTATAGCGGCTGGCCAGTACCCGTCACGGCCGAGTTGCCGCGGATGCGGATGGTGCTAGCGCCGCCGGGCTGTCCGCTGTTCTGGGTTACCTGCACACCTGAAGCCCGGCCCTGAATAAGCTGGTCGGGCGAGGTGAAGGTGCCCTTGTTGAAATCTTTAGGACTCAAGCCACTTACGGCACCAGTCAGGTCGCTTTTCTTCACTGTGCCGTAGCCCACTACCACTACGTCGCCCAAGGCCTGGGCGTCGTCTTTGAGGCTTACCTGCACATTGTCCCTGCCCGAAATGTTGACCTGCTGCGTAGCGTAGCCCACAAATGAGAACGACAAAGTCGTGGCATTGGCGGGTACTGATAGCTTAAAGTTGCCATCGCCATCGGTGCCCGTGCCGTTGGTGGTGCCAGGCACGATTACCGTCACGCCCGGCAGCCCGCCGCCCTTGCTATCGACTACCCGGCCCGATACGGTACGGGCGGTCTGCGCCTGGCTCATTAGCGGCAGCAGGATGGCCAATAGGCTCAGCATCAGCAGCCGCAGTGCTGCGGCTCGCAGCTGGGTGGTCTGCACCGGGGCCGACCGACCGAATAAATTGTACTGTGTGTACCAGTTGTTGCGCATGGGTGAGAAAATAAAGTGGTGGGAAAAGTGGGAAATCGCAAAAACACTCAGGCTTAGTAAAATGCCCCACAAACGTTTCCGGAGAAGTGATGGAGCATTTTATGGCCGCCCGAGTGTGGTTGGCAGCGGCAAAAGTTTGTTGAGGAGGAAGTAGAAGCTTGGGAAATAGGCTATTGCAGCCCGAGTACCACCGCCTGCCAGGGCTGGAGTGCCAGCGCTGGGCCAGGGGCCAGGGTAGGGTAGTTGTTGAGCCAGGGCTGGCCACTGGGCACGAGGCCCACCGGCACCGGCCAGGTGCGCGGCTCCGACGAGAAGTTGAGCACTACCAGCGCCTTCTCACCGCCCAGCATGCGGGTGTAGGCCCAGACGTGCGGGTTGTCTTTATCAAGCAATTGATAGGCACCGTACACGAGCACCTTGTGCTGCTTGCGCACCTCAGTGGCCTTGCGGAAGTGGTTGAGCACCGAGTTCGTGTCTTTGTCCTCGGCCGCCTCATTCACGGTCACATAGTTAGGGTTCACTTTCAGCCAAGGCGTGCCAGTAGTGAAGCCCGCGTTCGCGGTGGCGCTCCACTGAAAAGGCGTGCGGCCATTGTCGCGCGAGAAGTGAGCCAGCGATTTCAGGTAAGCCGCCGTGTCGCCCTTTTGGTCGCGTACCAGCTGGTAGCCATTGCGGGCAGCCACATCGCGGTAGTCGGCCATGCGGGTAAAGTTGATATTATCCATGCCCAGCTCGTCGCCGTAGTAGCAGTAGGGTGTGCCGTGCATGCTCAACACAAACGTATTGAGCAGCTTAGCCGACGCAGCCCGAAACGCGGGCCGGTCGTCGCCGAAGCGACTCACGATGCGCGGCTGGTCGTGGCTACCCAGGTAAATGGCCTGCCAGCCCTTGGTGGCAAACTCCCTTTCCCAGTTGCCAAACACGTTTTTCAACTCGCTCAGCTGGTAGCTGCCATCGGGCTTGCCTACCCGCACCGCATCGAAGTGGTAGGTCATGTTCAGCTCCTTGCGGGCCGGGTCCACAAAGAGCATGGCTTCCTGCGGGTTGCGGCCGGCTCCTTCGGCCACATTCATCAGGTTGTATTTGCTGAAAACCTCGCGGTTCATCTCCTGGAGGTAGTCGTGTAGGTGCGGGCCGTGGTTGTAGGCGTTGGTGTAGTTCTGTTCCGTCAGGCCCGGCATGGGCGGAAAGCTGGGGTCTTTGGCTACAAACTGGAAGGCATCCATACGGAAGCCGTCGATGCCCTTGTCGGCCCAGAAGCGCATCAGACTGTACACCTCCTGGCGCAGTTTGGGGTTATTCCAGTTCAGGTCGGGCTGCTTTTTGGAGAAGTAGTGCAGGTAGTAGCTCTTGGTGGTCGAGTCGTACTGCCAGGCATTGCGCTTCACGTCGAAGGTGCTGTAGCGGGCCGGGGGCGTGCCCTTTTCGGCAGGCCACCAGTAGTAATAGTCGCGGAAGGGACTGGTGCGCGAGCTGCGCGCCGCCTTAAACCATGGATGCTCGTCACTGCTGTGATTCACCACCACATCCATCACCAGCTTGAGGCCGCGCTGATGCATGCCACGCAGCAACTCGTCAAAATCCTTCATCGTGCCGAACTCCGGCTGAATCTGGCGGTAATTCGAAATGTCGTAGCCATTATCATCGTTGGGCGAGGTATAAATCGGGTTCAGCCATACCGTGCCCACGCCCAAGTTCTTGAGGTAGTCGAGTCGGTTGATGATGCCGCGCAAGTCGCCCACGCCATCACCGTTGCTATCCTGAAAGCTGCGCGGATATAGTTGGTAAACTACGGTTTCCTTCCACCAGCCTGGCTTCTTGTTTAGCGTAGTAGTGTCGGCGGTTGCACCAGCTTTGACTGGGCTAGTAGTGGTGGTGCTTTCGGTTTTGGTCGATTGGTTGCAGCTCGCTAGCAAGCCAACAAACACCATGCTTATCAGCGCTAACGCAACGCCTCGCAAAGAGAAGCCAATAGCTAGTCGGCTTCCCTGCCACCAACGCGGCAGAGGAGGGCGTGTAAAAGCTAGTGGCTTATTGCCGCGCCAACCAGATTGGCGGCTTGGTATAATCTGCAGCATAGGTGGGGAAAAAGAGAGCATTATCTCTGCTAGCTACCGAAATCGATTGCAGAGAAGTATCGCAAAAGAATTTACTTCCTGACCTTTCCGAAAGGGTATATCATAGAATCTGAAAAAAATATCAATCATTATTATATTTATAATGTTGATTTTAAGGTATATATCGCGAATAAAACGTGAAAAAATATAAGCACTTTATCAAGCTGTATTTGTCTTAAATGGGGATTTTTAGGTTTTTATGGGGTTTTGATAAGCGGTTTGCTTGCTCTAAAAAGTATATATAATAGCCTTCGCAACAGTGGCGGTAGTACCTATGCATGCATTATGGTTAAGGTACTGGTTATGAAATCAGCAGCAGTAGTATCTTGGTCCCATAAAGCCGCTCTCTCCACATATCCATGTTTCCCACCCGTGCCACTACTTTCTATCCTGAGAGCCTCCTGGCTATTTGGCTTCTGTAGCCTGTTGTTGGGCGCGTTGCCAAGCCAAGCAGGTACGATTCGGGCCGATAGCTTACTCCAGGTACTCGACCAGACGCTGGCTCATCAAAGTGTCTACGACCAACAGCGTCTCGCTCGCCTCACTACCCTTACCAGCAGGTTCCGCGCCGCCACGGCCGCCGATACCACGCGCTATAACCTAGCCCTGCGCATTTACGACGAGTACCGGGTTTTTAAGTACGACTCAGCCTTTGCCTATAGCCTGCGGCTGGCTGCGCTGGCCCGCCATCTGCATAGCCCCGCCCGCCTCCAAACGGCTCGCACCAGGATGGCCTTTACCCTTCGTTCGGCAGGCCTGTTTAAGGATGCTTTCGATACGTTGAAAGCCATCAACCCTCGGCAATTGGCCCCGCCTGATAAGGCTGATTTCTACGAGATATACAGTGTGGTGTGCATAGAATTGGCTGAATACGAGCCTAATACCTATTATTCTCCGCTATATTTGGGCAAAGCATACGCCTACGCCGATACCTCGGCCCGTTACGCCCGCCCCGGCTCGTATATGCAGCTGTCGCGGCTGCTTTTCAAAGCCCGCGAGCAGCACGACTTACTCACTGGCCAGGCAGTCTATGCCCAGCTCCAGCGCCTGCCCCTCACGGCCCATCAACTGGCCATCACGGCCTGCACGCTGGGCAAGCTCTACGAGTACGCTGGCCAGCCAGAGGCTGCTTTTCAGTATATGGTACTGGCAGCTATAAACGACTTAAAATCATCGACTAAGGAAGGTATCGCACTCTACCTAGTGGCAAGCTACTGCTACCAGCGCAACGACCTAGAGCGGGCGCACCGCTACATCGGCGAAGCTAAGAAAGCGGCCGCTTTTTTCAACGCTCGGCAGCGCTTGGTGCAGATGGCTCCATTATCGTCGCTCATCGATGGGCAAAAAATCGCCCGCGCCGAAAGCCAGCGCCAGCAAGCTAAATCTTACACGCTGGTCGTCAGCTTGCTAGCGATAATGGTATTGGGTTTTGCCTGTATCAGCTACGTGCAGTTGCGGCGATTGCGCAAGGCCGGCGCGCTACTGGCCACCAGCAACCAAGCCTTGCACGAGCAGAATGATAAACTACAGACACTGAACGAGAAGCAGCAAAAGCTAAACCGTAAGCTGCAAGAGCTAAACCAGGGCCTGAACGAAGCCAATCATCTTAAGGAAGAGTACATCGGCTATTACTTCAACAACACGGCCCGCTACATCGACAAGCTCGAAGGTCTGAAGAAAAAGCTGGCCACCTTGCTGGCTACCAAACAACTAGCTACCGCTCAGCGGCTAGTCGAAGAAATCGACATTAAATCGGAGCGCACTGACTTGTTCAAAGGCTTTGATACGGTATTCGTCCAGCTCTTCCCCAACTTCGTCACCGAGTTCAACGCCCTCTTTACCGAGGCTGACCGTATTCATTTGGCCGAGGCCCAATTACTCAATACTGAGCTAAGAATATTTGCGCTCATTCGCTTAGGAATAACTGATAGCGAGCAGATTAGTCGTATTCTGGGCTATTCTATCCATACGGTGTACGCCTACAAAACACGGGTGAAAAACCGCTCTTTCTTGCCCAACGAAGCCTTTGAGGCGCGGGTATTGGCTATTCAGGCCAATTAAGTTATAAAACGGAGTGGCACTCCGTTTTGGCGCGTAGCGCCAGGCCAGCGGCTGCCTGTGCGTAGGATTGCCGCTGGTGCGGCAGCACGGAGTGCCACTCCATGCTACAACTCTGTTTTACCGTTCTGCCATGTCCATTCCCACCCTAAAAACTTGTTGCTGGGCGCTGCTCCTGCTATTTGCTCAACTGCCGCTGGCCGCCCAGTCTCCTGACCCCTGGCGCATTACCGCCGATAAAATTGACCCCGGTAACTACTACGGCGTGACCGTCGCCAACGGCATGATAGGCCTTGTGTCATCGCCAGTGCCATTTCAACTAAAAAGCGTGGTGCTGGCTGGGGCTTATGACCAATACGGCCGGGGCCGGGTAAGTAACTTCCTCAACAGCTTCAACCTGCTGAATATGTACCTGGAGGTTGACGGCCACCGAATTAATGCTCAGGATGGCAAGAACTTTCGCCAAGTACTTGATATGCAGCGGGCGGCCCTAACGACCACCTTCGACTACCAGGACAAGGCCACCATCACCTACACCTACTACGCCCTGCGCCATTTGCCCTACACGGTGCTGCTCGATGTGTCGATAGCCGCCAAAAAGGACGTGGCCCTCACCGCCGCCAGTGTGATGGAAGCGCCCGATGCCCTGCGCGATGTGCAGAACTACTACAATGAAATCGACCGGCCGCACGCCACGCTGAGCTTGCTCACCTCGGCAGCTAAAAGCCCGACGGGCAAGCTGTTGCTGTGTGCCAGTACCAGCTTTTTGTTTGAAGAGCCGCACGGGCAGGAGCCGCGCATTATCCACGAAATGTGGGATAACAACATGCACCTGATGAAATTCAGCAAGGCGCTGAAGGCCGGCCAGACCTACGCCTATAGTGTGGCGGGCTCGTCCATTACCTCGGCTCACCACCCCGACCCGCTCAATGAGGCTGAGCGCCTGACCATCTTCGCCCGTCTGGAGGGCCGGCAGCGCCTACTCGATTTCCACCAGAAGGCGTGGCAGAACCTGTGGCAGAGCGACATTCAGATAAGCGGCGACGCGCAGGCCCAGCAGGATGTGCATAGCATGCTCTACCACTTGTACAGCTTTTCGCGGGCGGGCACCGATTATTCGCCTTCGCCGATGGGCCTTTCGGGCCTGGGCTACAATGGCCACGTTTTTTGGGATGCCGACCTGTGGATGTATCCTGCCTTGCTGGTGCTGCATCCCGAGATAGCCAGGTCATTGGTAGAGTACCGCTTTCGTCGCCTCGACCTGGCGCGGCGCAACGCTTTTGAACATGGCTACCAAGGTGTCATGTACCCTTGGGAAAGCGCCGACTCGGGCGTAGAGGAAACGCCGGTGTGGGCCTTGAGTGGGCCGTTTGAGCACCATATTTCAGCCTGCGTGGGTTTGGCGGCCTGGCAATATTACTGCGTGACGCAGGACAAGGATTGGCTGCGTGAGAAAGGCTGGCCCATGCTTTCGGCTACGGCCGACTTCTGGGCCAGTCGCGTCGAGCGCAACGGCCCCGGCCACTACGATATTAAAAACGTGGTAGCTTCCGACGAGTGGGCCGAAAACGTGGATAATGACGCCTTTACCAATGCCGCCGCCCAAATGAATCTGCGCGCCGCCACCGATGCCGCCAAACTGCTCGGCCTGCGTGCCAACCCCGACTGGGCGCTGGTGGCCCAGAATATCCCTATTCTGAAAATGCCTAATGGCGTGATTCAGGAGCACGCCACCTACCACGGCGAGGGCATCAAGCAGGGCGATGTAAACCTGCTGGCGTACCCGCTGGGTGTCGTCACCGACCCTGCCCAAATCAAAAAAGACCTGACCTACTACGAAACCCGCGTGCCCAACGAAGGCACGCCAGCTATGACCCAAGCCATATTTGCGCTGCTCTACGCCCGCCTCGGCGATGGCGGCAAGGCGCAACACTTCTTTCAGGATGCCTATTTGCCCAATCTGCTGCCGCCCTTCCGCGTCATCGCCGAAACCAAAGGCGGCACCAATCCTTACTTCGCCACCGGCGCGGGTGGCGTGCTCCAAGCTGTGCTCATGGGTTTCGGCGGACTGGAAATAACGCCCACCGGCATCACGCAGCGCAAAACGACCTTGCCCACGGGTTGGCAGTCGGTGAAAATCACGGGAGTGGGAGTAGGGCGAAAAGCTTATTCGATGCCGACAGCGAAGTGACGTAATAAAAAACGTCCGTCATGCCCATCTGTCGTCCGCGCAGCAAAGCGGAGTCGAAGCATCTTGGCAAGAGTACTAACTTCCTACGTTAGCAACGATGCGAGCAAGATGCTTCGGCTCCGCTTTGCTGCGCGGACGACAGATGGGCATGACGGACGAAGTGGGTAATGCGTTGTACTACAGCTCCCGCACCCAGATATTCCGAAAGCTCAGCGGCTCGCTCTTGTCGCCGTGCGCCTGCAACTTGATGGGGGATGCCCCGTGCGCCTGCTGGTAGCTGGCTTTGCCGATGTACTGCGTAGGCCCGTCCAGCTCTACATTATTCTGCACTACCACGCCATTAAACAGCACCGTGACGCGGGCCGGCGACTGCACCGAGCCATCGGCCTTAAAGACCGGGGCCGTCCAGAGCACGTCGTAGGCCTGCCACTCGCCGGGCTTGCGAGCGGGGTTGGCCAGCGGGATGCGCTGCTTGTAAATGCTGCCCGCCATGCCGTTAACGTAGGTTTTATTATTGTAAGAGTCAAGAACTTGCAGCTCGTAGCCAAGGTCGCCCTTGCCTATCGAGGCTAAAAAGACGCCGCTGTTGCCCCGCGCTTGGCCGGTGCCGGTGATGTTGGCCGGCACGCGCCCTTCGAGGTGCAACTGGTAGTTGATGAAGGTGCGCTTGGTTTCGATGTTGCCCTGGGTTTTGTCCACGGTCAGGATGCCGTCGGCCACCGTCCATTT
>CAXUKA010000197.1:0-12097 GCA_964251335.1 uncultured Hymenobacter sp. | reverse complement strand
GTAGGGATTGTTGTTGCGTAGCGAGGTGGCGTCGAAGATGGTACCATCCAGTAGCCGGCCGGTGTACAGCATCGATACTACCTGGCCCGTGGTGACCAGCGGAGCGCTGGCGTTGGTCGTGATGGGCACGTAGTACAGGCCCGAAGGCTGCTTCTGTGCGGTAGTGATACTGTTGGCCGTCAGATACTTCTGAATCAGGGCATCGTCGGTGGCCGAATAATCGACCTGGGTATCATCCTTCGAGCAGGCCGTAGTGAGCGCGCCGGCCATCGTTGCCAAGAGGATTACCGCCCAAAACCGATGAGTCAGGTGCGAAAAAAAATGTTTCATACAGTTGCTTTTTGCGTAAAAATAAGCCCGCGCAACCGGCCCAACGTCAAAGGCCCTGCTTTTAGGGAGTACAACTCTCCAAAAGCAGGGCCTCAGTTTTTAGTTCGGCCAGCCGAAGGCTTTAGCGGGTTTTCTGCACGTACAGCAGGGTAGTCTGGTAGGGGCGGCTGGGCGTGTACTTATCGTTGATAATAAAATATCCTTCCTTGTAAGCGGCGATGCCCTCCCAGTTGTAGCCCCGATACTGCTCGGGAAATTCCCACAGCGGCTTCCAGGTAAACCCCTTGCTGGTAAAGGTGATATCGAGCAGACGAGAATAATTCTTAAATCCCTTCTCATCGGTGATGAGCCGCGCATTTTCAGTTTCACTGGCCGGAGTGCGATACACGGCGTCTTCGCCTTCGCCTTTAAAAAAGAAGTTGATAGCCGTGAAGTGCTGCCCGCCCGTCGGCGTGATATCGGTAATGCGAAACGGTAGCTTGGCAAAGGCTACTTTACTCGGGGCGCTGGTATTGCGTAGCTGCTGTTTATCAAACTCATACACGTAATTCTGGGCTGGGAAGTAATTGTACTCGAAGAAGCCAAACAGGCGCTTGCCCGACTGGCCTAATGCTTCGAAACCAGCGTTGTAGATGTGTGAGCCGTCGGCCGCCAAAGGCTTGGCCACGGGCACCAGCAGTGTCGAATCCAGCGTCACGGCATCGGCTTGCAGGCGGCCGCGTAGCAGGTAGCAATTAGCTGAAGGAGTGGCGGTTTCGACCGAGAAGTATACCATGTCCTTATCAATCAGCATGGCTTCCAGTCCCTCATATCTTTGGCCGGCCGCGGCCATGCGGGTGCGCATCGCGGCCAGGTTGCGGATGGGCAGCTTCTGATAGGGCAGCACGTAGGAGGTATCGGCGAGCTTGCGGTCGAGGTCAGCAAGCTTCACGGTGTAAAGCTTGGCCTCGTTGTCGTGCTCCTGAATCCGGCTTTCCGACATAATATACAGCTGGCCATTAGCTATATAAAGACCGGAAAACTGATTGTCGTAATACGCTAGCTCTTTGGGCAGCGAAAGCTGGCGCACGGCAAACTGCGGCTGCTGCGCCCAGGCGGGCAGCAGCGTAAAGCTCAGCAGCAGCGCCGCCAGGTAGTTCTTGAGGTGTTGCATCGGGCGAAAATAGCGCCTTTCTTACGGCTCCACGATGAAGGCGGGCAGCCCGAGCTTGCTGCGCCGCCCGCCGAGCTTCAGCCCGTCGTCGACGTAGCCACAGGCCGGGCCGCTGGCGTTGGGGCTGCCGATAACGCCGAGGAAGGAATTATCCTCGCGAGCCACGTAGATTTTGCCATCCGGCCCACGCTGCAACTCGCCAATTTTATGGTTGGTCGAGCGGCCGACCTGCATGGCGGCCTTGGTTTTTAGGTCGAACTGCCACACCTGGGTTTCGGGACTGGCGTTGGGCGTTCTGATGTTGCTATTGCCGTTGCAGGTGCCGTAGAGCTTAGTGCCATCGGGCGAAAACTCGACGCCGTAGGCTTCAGGATAAGGGCCAAAGCTGCGAGCGTTGCTCACCTTACCCGTGTTGCGGTCGAAGTCGTAGACCTCAAACTTGTTGGTATCGCGCCAGATGGCGGCGGCCAGCTTGGTACCATCGGGCGAGAACTTGAGCGCCCCAATGGCATTGCGGCCGGGGCCGGCGTTCATCGCGCCCACATTGCTCATCACGGGCTTGGCGGCTACGCCATCGGCCGTCACGAGGTAGGCCACGAAGGCGTTGGAGTTCCAGCGGTGGGCCACTACCCACACATCGCGGCCGTTGGGGTGGCGCACGGCGGCCAGCTTTTCAGCCACGGGCGTCACGAGTAGCGCATTGATGCGGGGCACGTCGCCGAGGCCGCTCTCGCGGGTCATGTCCACCACCGAGTAGCGCAGGCCATCAAGCGCACCCTGCGGTGCTACCGTAAAGATATAGAAGATGTTACCCGAGCCAGGGTCGGGCACGATGAGGGCCGACTGCGTGCTGCTACCCGAGCCCATGAGGCGCTTGCCATTGGGCATGGGCTGGTGCTGGCGGTTCCACACGGTCTGTCCATCGGTGTAGAAAAGCAGCTCGCCGCGCTTGGTGGTGGCCGTGGCGCAGCCCTCATAAGTGGTCATGGCCCCGTCGAGTAGTGGGGTAGGGGTGCCGCTGCTAAAATCAAGCCCGGCCTGCCTGCCGAAGTACCACTTGTCGGTAATGCGCTGGGCAACAAGAAGTTTAGGGAATACAAAAAGAGTGAGCAGCAAAAACAAGAGCCGGCGCATAGGCAGCAGAGAAATAGTACGGTTTGGCTAAACGAAAAAATCGTGCCGGGAGGTGTTCTGCCCGCCGGGCTACCAAGCCGGCAAAACACTGGCCGAGTCGGCAGGCACGCGCTGGAAGATGGACAAAATCTTGACTCCATCGGGCTGTAGTGCCAGGATGCGGACCGTAAAGTTCGCGCCTCCGCTCGTTGGCTGGCATTCGATAAAAGCTCGTCTTTGCCTCGCGGCGTACCTTTGCCCACGCGTATGCGCCATTTCATTCCTTTTATTTTTAAGCTCACCCCACCCTGAGCACGGGCCAAAAACTTCCCTGCCGCCGCTTCCTGCCAGAGGCGTGCGGCTTTTCTTTTGCCTTTACCTCAGTAGGTTATGTCACAGCTGCAAGCTTATTTTTCTCCATACAAAGTCAACGTTAAAAACGAAGTGCTGGCCGGCCTCACCACGGCGCTGGCCCTGGTGCCCGAAGTGGTAGCTTTTGCGCTGCTCGCCCACATCAGCCCACTGGTGGGCATCGGGTCGGCGTTTACTATCTGCTTAATTACTAGTGTACTTGGTGGGCGGCCGGGCATGATATCGGGCGCGGCCGGTTCGGTGGCGGTGGTGATTGTGGGTTTGGTGGTGCAGCAGGGCATCGAGTACCTGTTTGTGGCCGTGGTGTTGATGGGCATAATTCAGGTTGCTATCGGGCTGTTGCGCTGGGGTAAGTTCATTAGGCTGGTGCCGCAGCCGGTGGTGTATGGTTTCGTCAACGGCCTGGCCATCATTATTTTCATGGCTCAGCTCGAGCAATTCAAAGTGCACGATGCGACTGGGGCTGCGCATTGGCTGGCTGGTGCGCCGCTGCTACTCATGCTGGGGCTGGTAGCCCTCACGATGGCGCTGGTGTACTTCACGCCCAAAATCACGAAGGCTGTGCCCGGTTCGCTGGTGGCCATTATCGTGGTGTCGGCGCTGGTAATCGGGTTCGGGCTGCCCACCAAAGCCGTGGGCGACATTGCCTCCATTGCGGGCGGGCTGCCTACGTGGCACCTGCCGCAGGTGCCGCTGGCGTGGCACACACTGACCGTAGTGTTGCCCTATTCCATCATTATGGCGCTGGTGGGTCTCACCGAAAGCTTGCTTACTCTTACGGTAGTCGATGAAATAACCGACAGCCGGGGCCGCAGCAACCAAGACTGCGTAGCCCAGGGCTTGGCCAACGTGGCCTCGGGCCTGACCGGTGGTATGGGCGGCTGCGCCATGATTGGGCAAACGATGGTGAACCTCGAATCGCGGGGGCGCGGGCGGCTCTCGGGTGTGGTGGCGGCCGGAGCGCTGGCCCTGTTTGTGGTGGCTGGCTCGGGGCTGATTGAACGGCTGCCGCTAGCGGCGCTGGTGGGTGTGATGTTTATGGTGGTGATTGCCACTTTCGAGTGGGCCAGCCTGCGCATCCTGCGCCGTATGCCGCGCACCGACGTGTTGGTAATGCTGCTCGTAACGCTCGTCACGGCCATTTCCCAAAACCTGGCGCTGGCCGTGCTGCTCGGCGTAGTGGTGTCGGCCCTGGCTTTTGCCTGGGAAAATGCCAAGCGCATCCGCGCCCGCCACTACCTCGATGCCAGCGGCGTAAAACACTACGAGCTATACGGTCCGCTCTTCTTCGGCTCGGTGCAGGCCTTCACCGAAAAGTTCGACGTGGCCCACGACCCGGCCGAAGTCGTTATCGACTTCCGCGATAGTCGCGTGGCCGATATGTCGGCCCTCGATGCCCTGCATAAGCTCACCGAGCGCTACCAGCGCGCCGGCAAAACCCTGCGCCTGCGCCACCTCAGTCCCGATTGTCGCATTTTGCTCGGCCGGGCCGGCGCGCTGGTCGAGGTCAATATCCTGGAAGACCCAACCTACCGGGTGGCCGGAGCCGAAGTAGCGTATTGAATAGTAGCGCGAGCTTTTTGGTCCGGGCCATTGTGCTTGTACCTTGGCTTCGTTAAACCGGACCGATATGACCACCAGACTACTTACTATTGCCCTTGCGCTAGCGTTACTTGCTGCTGCCGTGGGAAATTTTATGCTCGATAAGTCAGCTACCAGCGAAACTGGCAATACGCTGCTCACCTATGGACTGGAGCTTGGGCGGCTGCTGGCCTGGGGACTACTTGTTACCAGTGGCACGATTATCGGCACTTGGTACTTTCGGCTTATCATGTTCTTGGCCAGTATGTTGCTGGTTGGTGCATTATTCAAGCTACTCCATTACCCCGGCGCCAGCCTCATGCTCTGGGTGTCACTGCCGGGCATCATGCTCACGTATAGTGTGCGCTTTGCTTACAAGGCGCACAAAGGCCAGTTTGATATAATGAAGCTAGTGCTGGTGCTAGTATCGGGCAGTAGCGCGCTGCTACTACTGATGCGCTTGGCACCTATGGAAGTTCGATTTTTGCCGCCTTGCCTGCTCTCGCTGACTGTCCTGGATTTTCTGTACTTGGAAAATCGAAAACGGATAGCTGAGCAAGCGCTGGAGGCCGGGTAAACCAGACTGACTCCCTTTCTATCTTGCTGAACGTAGGAGGAAATTTCGGGCCAGCACTCAGTAAGCCGCCCCCGGCACCCGATGCTGTTCAAAATAAACGTAGCCCGGCACCAACTCGCGCCAGAAGGCGGCATGCGGACTGTCTGCCCGCCGCGCCAGCTCCTCGGCCGTCAGCGGAAACGGGAAAATGTGCACTTCTATACTGGTTTGGCCCGCCGCCCGCGCCGCCACGGCCAGCAGATATACCTCCTCAATACCCGCATCGGTGATGGGCAGGCAGCCGATAGTGATGTTGGAGCCGTGAATAAAAATGTCGCTGCCAGGGTCGGCCAAGCCAGTGGCCAGCACATCGGCCGCGTTAGGGTAGTCGAGGCCCAGCGAAAGGTGAAAGGCGCTGTTGGGGTTGAAGCGGTCGATGTGGTAAAAGCCTTCGGGCACCTGCCCATCGCCGGCGTAGCGCTTGGGGCCGAGCGTGCCTGAGGTGGCCGCCAGCGGGTAGCCGCGCAGCAGTTGAAAGGCCGCGTCGTCGCGGTTACGCGCCCACACCTCCAGGGTGCGGCTGGTTTTAAGAAGGCGGAAGAATACCTCCAGCCGGGCCGGGTCGAGGTGCTGTGCGTGCAGGCGGGCGGCTAGTAGGGGCCAGCACTGCGCATAGGCCGCCTGCACCCTGGCGTAGGCAAGCTGCTGCTGCCAGAAATTAGGCGCACCAGAAGTGGCTTGGGCTGCCGCTATGCGAACTAGAAAACTCAGGGCAACTAATGGAAAAAAGCGCAAGCTTAGATGTGGTAAAGTGAAGCACAGTAATAGCTTGCTAACGCTGGGAATAGCACGCATAGTATATAGGCTAGAACCAACTCAGCGGCTGGCCCGTTAGCGTCGGCCGCATTCAGCCCGTATGCACCTGCTCACATACCCGCCATATTTGCTGCCATGAAGCCCGCTGCCTTGCTCGATTTTCTCGCCAACCTGGCCCGCCACAACGAGCGCGACTGGTTCCAGGCCCACAAAGCCACCTACGACCAGCTGCGCACCGGCTTTGAAGCCGACGTAGCCTACTGGCTGCGCGAGCTAGCCCAGGAGGAACCCGCCCTGGCCAGCCTCGACCCCAAAAAGTGCATCTTTCGCATCTACCGCGACGTGCGCTTTTCCAAAGTGAAAGTGCCGTACAAAACGCACTTCTCGGCCTACTTTTCGGCGGGCGGCAAGCAGGGCGATGCTCCCGGCCGCTACGTCCAAATCGGCCCGAATGGTCAGACGCTCGTAGCAGGCGGCCTCTACGAGCCTACCAAAGAGCAGCTCGCCGCCATTCGCCAGGAAATTGACTACCAGGCTGCCGACCTGCACAAGCTACTAGCCAGCCCCGAGGCCCGGCAGCTTTTCCCATTAGGCTTGCAAGGCGAACAACTCAAAAAAATGCCGCCCGGCTACGAAGCCGCTCATCCTGAAGCACAGTGGCTACGCCACAAAAGCTTCCTGCTCACCCACGCATTGCCCGATGCAGAAATTCGCAGCCTTGATGCAGAGGGATTTAGGACGCGTATTTTGACAGCCCTGCGGGCACTGGGGCCATTTTGCGAGTGGCTACAAGATGCCACGCACGCCGGGCAGTAACTCAGTAGGCGGTAACCCTCCCCGCCTCTCAAAAAAGAGGGGCGGGGAGGGTTACCGCCTACTGCGGCGTCAGCACAGCCTCTTCGTGGCCGGCGCGAAACAGCTCGCTTACTTTTTTGGGGCCGTTTTCAGCATTCACGATATTCATTTGGTCCGAAAACAAGTCGAGCATTACGGCATTGCGCAGCCACACAGTGGCGGCAGCGCGGGGCAGCTTGGCCTTAGCATAGAGCCAGTAGGCGTCCTTCTCAGGCTGTATGCCCACAAACTGGAGCGTGAGCGGTAGGCGCGGCTGCCGGGCTGAGGCGGCAGGTAAGGCCAGCTCTAAGTGCTCGCGCAGGTAGGCGTCGGCCAGAGCTTGGGCACGCGGGTCTTGCAGACTCAGGTGCTGCGGCCGGCCCTTGGAAAGGGCATTTTCGAGGTCGTCGGTAAAGACTTTGAGCGCCAGCTCGATTTGCTGCTGCTGCGGGTTGATGCGCAGCTCCAGAATGCTGGAATGATAGGTGTGGCGGGCCAGCACCAGTAGCGGCAGCAGCAAAAGCAATAAGAAAGAGAAACGACGCATAAAGCAAAAGGAGCGCGACTCTTAGCGAATCGCGCTCCTAAAATTACAGCATCTGGCAGCCGTTACGCGGCGAAGGCCAGATTAGAGCAAGCCCAGTTTGCCAAGGATAGGCTTGATAACGATGACGAACAACATCAAGCTCAGAATGAGAAAAGTGCCCACACGCTGGGCGTTTTCCAGAAACGCATCCGAAGGCTTGCGGCGCAAAATCATCTCGTAGAGCAAGAAAACGACGTGGCCGCCATCGAGAGCCGGAATCGGCAGCAGGTTCATAAAGGCCAAGACCATGCTCAACGCACCAGTCAAAAACCAGAAGTGAGGCCAGTTCCAGGTGCCGCCATACTGCTCGGCAATGTCGGCCGGGCCACCCACGCTTTTCGCAAACGAGGCACTGCCAGTGATAATCTTACCCACGGCTTTGGCCTGCGCTCCGATGATGCCGAAAGCCTTGTCGGCCCCGCGAGGCAACGAGCCTGGCAGCGAATAATAACGCGAGCTGTAGTTAAGCTTATCCTCCGGCACAAAGCCGATGGTGCCATCCTTATCCACTTTTACCGGCAGCGTCAGGGGCTCCGTTTGCCCGGGCCGCTTCACCGTGAGCGTAGTTTGGTGGTTAGCGTTGAGCAGAAGTGCTGCCTTAAGACGGTCGTAATAAGGCGTCGGAATGGTACCAACGGCCAAAATCTCATCTTTTGCTTTGAGGCCAGCCCGGGCCGCAGCGGTCCCGCTCTTCACACTTTCTACGGCAAAAGGCCAGCGCGCATCCACGAAAGCTTCTTTGCCTTCTTTGCTGAGCTGGTCCATGAAGTCAGCCGGAATATTGATATCCACTAACTTATGGTTGCGCTCTACCGTGTAGTAAGCATGTGAGCCCAGGATAACATCGCTGCCGTACACTTCATCAAATTCGTGGTAGGGCCGTCCATTAATTTTGACAATCATATCTCCATCCTGCAGGCCGATTTTCTGCCCTAGTTTGCTGACGTGAATGCCGTAGCGAGCCTCCGAAGCGGGCAAGAATTTCTCACCATACACAAAGGTGAGGGCCGTGAAAATGGCTACCCCCGTGATGATGTTCATGATGATGCCGCCCAGCATCACCAGCAGGCGCTGCCAGGCCGGCTTGCTCCGAAACTCGTCGGGCTGCGGTGGGCCGGCCAGGGCGTCGGCATCCTGCGTCTCGTCGACCATGCCGTGGATGGCCACGTAGCCGCCCAGCGGAAACCAACCGATGCCGTACTCCGTGTCGCCTACTTTTTTCTTCAGTAGGCTGAAGTTGAGAACGTTGGGTAGCGGAAAAAGAAAGTCAAAGAAGATGTAAAACTTAGTGACTTTAATCTTAAAAAGCTTGGCGAAGGCAAAGTGCCCGAACTCGTGCAAGCCAACCAATAGCGAAAGGCCCAGCACCAGCTGGCCAGCCATAATGAGAATTTCCAAAGGATTTTGTAGTGAGTACTACCTGTCATGCTGAGCTTGCGAAGCACCTTATCACGTTCGCAACGCTCGGGGTAAAGTAAAATCTGGCGAAAGCAGCCGTGATAAGATGCTTCCTTCGTCAGCATGACAACGATTTTTATAACAACGTCAGTGCGACGCGCCGCGCTTCGGCATCGGTGGCGGCGTAGTCGGCCAGGGTTGGGGCCGCAAGATACGGCACCCGGCCGAGGCACTCGGCTACCACGTCGGCCATACCGAGGAAGCTCACCCGGTCCTGCAAAAATGCGGCCACGGCTACTTCATTGGCGGCGTTGAGCACACAGGCGGCGCTACCGCCGCGCTGCATGGCGCTGTAGGCCAGCGGCAAGTGCCGGAAAGTGCCCAAATCGGGCGCCTCAAACGTGAGGGTGGGATACTGCAAAAACGAAAACCGGGGAAAATCATTCCGCAGCCGCTCGGGGTAGCCCAGTGCGTACTGAATGGGCAGCTTCATATCGGGTAAACCGAGCTGCGCTTTCAAGGAACCATCCTCGAACTGCACCAGCGAGTGCACGATGCTTTGCGGGTGCACCACTACGTCGACCTGCTCGTTTTGTAGATTAAAAAGCCACTTAGCCTCAATTACTTCGAGGCCTTTATTCATCAAGGTGGCCGAGTCGATGGTGATTTTCGCGCCCATCGTCCAGTTGGGGTGCTTGAGCGCCTGGGCCTTGGTAATGTGCGCCAATTCTTGAGAAGAGCGCCCACGAAACGGCCCACCTGAGGCGGTAAGAATGACCTTCTCGATGGGGTTCATGGCCTCGCCCGCCAGGCACTGGAAGATGGCCGAGTGCTCCGAATCGACGGGCAGCAGCTTCACGCCGTGCTGTTGCACTAGGCTGGTTATCAGCTCGCCGGCTACTACCAGCGTCTCCTTATTGGCCAGGGCAATGTCTTTGCCGGCCCGGATGGCGGCCACTGTGGGCGCAAGGCCCGCGTAGCCCACCAGGGCCGTGAGCACCACCTCAATTTCGGGGCGCTGCACTACCTCTACCAGCGCCGCGTCGCCGGCTAGTACCTCGGTTTCGGGCTGGCCGGCGAGGGCGGTTTTCACCTGCTGGTAAAATTCATCGCCGATGACCACGGCAGCGGGTCGAAACTCGCGAGCCTGCGCCACCAGCAGTTCCCACTGCCGCCCGGCCGTGAGCACCGCCACCCGAAAGCGGCCCCGCTGCTCGCGCACCACCTCCAGCGCCTGCGTGCCGATAGAGCCAGTAGAACCCAGCAGGGCCAGCGTTTTTATAGAAAAAGAATCCGTCATGCGTCGTGAAAAGATACTCAAAGGTAGGGGCCATAAGTAGCTGCGGCGGTACAGCTTTCGGCTAACCTCGACCTATCTATTTTCTGCCTTGGCCCGTACAGGAGGCACGCCCACGGAGCGTGTTCCCAATCTTTCCATTTCCTGCCCTTCTTAAATGGCTATCAAACTAAAGCCCCTCGACCAACAGGTCATTGTTATTACCGGTGCCACTAGCGGCATCGGCCTCGCTACTGCTAAGGCTGCCTCCAAGGCTGGCGCTCGCCTTGTGCTGGCCGCCCGCTCGCAGGCCGACCTCGATACTGTGGCCCGCGAGCTGGGTGGCCGCGTAGCTACCGTGGCCGCCGATGTGGCCGACCCGGCCGCCGTGCGCCGCATCCACGCCGCAGCCCACGCCCATTTTGGTGGCCTCGATACGTGGGTAAACAATGCTGGCGTAGGCATGTGGGGCAAGCTCGAACAAGGCAAGCTCGAAGACTTTAAACAGCTGTACGAAACCAATTTCTGGGGCGTCGTCAATGGCTCGCTCGAAGCCATCAAGCACCTCAAAAAGCACGGCGGTGCGCTCATCAATCTCGGCAGCGTGGCCAGCGATGTGGCGCTGCCCATTCAGGGTATGTACTCATCGAGTAAGCACGCTATCAAGGGCTTTACCAATGCTTTGCGCATCGAGTTGGCCCACGAAGAAGCCCCGGTGTCGGTGACGCTCATCAAGCCGGCGGCCATTAACACGCCTTTCCCGGCGCACGCCCGCAACTACCTGGCCCAGCAGCCCACGCTGCCGCCCCCCGTGTACGCCCCCGAGGAAGTGGCCAACGCCATTTTGCACGCCGCCACCAACCCAGTGCGCGACATCTACGTGGGCGGCGGCGGCAAAATGATGAGCACCATGCAGAAATATGCGCCCGGTACCGTGGATTGGCTGGCTGCCAAAGGTGCCGACCCGCAAAACCAAGTGAAGCCCGGCACGCAAGCCAAAAACCCTGGCGGCTCGCTCTATAGCCCCGCTGCGCCTCACGTCGAAGCCCACGGCGACTATGAAGGCCATACTATGAAAAGCTACTACACTCGCGCTACCATTCACCCGGTGGTAGCGGGCGTGGTGGTAGCTACCGGGCTGGCCGCCGTCATTGCCCTCATTGCGGGCCGCTCGCACGATGGCCTGCCCGATGCCGGCGTGCCGGTGCATCACGGCCACGAGTCGGGGCCAGATACGGATGAATAAAATGGTTTGAGTTTTTGCAAAAGCGCCTTTCTCCACTCGGGAAAGGCGCTTTTTTGTGCGTGCAGGTGCAATGATTCGCGTCACCGCTACCTTTACCATGTGCCAACCGAAGTAGATTACGACATTGCCATTGTGGGGGCCGGGCCGGCGGGCACGGCCTGCGCGCTGGCCTTGCGCGGCAGCGGCCTGCGGGTGCTGCTACTCGATAAAGCGGGTTTTCCGAGAGATAAAATATGCGGCGATGCCATCCCCGGCCACGCACTCAAAGCCCTGCGCCAACTCGACCCGGCCTATGTAGAAGCCCTCTGGCAGCTGGAGCCTCGCGACGAGGTGCGCCGCAGCCGCATTGTGGCTCCCAGCGGCGCGAGCTTCTACATGAATTGGAATCTACGCACCTTCAACAGCCCGCGCCTCGACTTCGATGCCGCACTGCTCGATTTGGTGCGACAACATACCAACACCGAAATCCGCGAAAACGCGGCCCTGAAAACCCTCGAAATTACCCCCGACCAAGTGCAGCTCCACCTGGCCGATGGCACCGAAACAATCGCCCGCCTCGTCATTGGCTGCGATGGAGCCAACTCGGCGGTGGGCCGCCGCTTGCTGCCCGAGCCGCGTCTGGCCCGTGCGCACCATAGCGCCGGGGTGCGCGCTTATTTTGAAAACGTGGCCGGCACTGAGTCGGGCACTACTGAATTTTTCTTTAGCCAAAATTACCTGGCGGGTTACTGCTGGTTGTTTCCAGTAGGGGCGGGGCGCTACAATGTAGGCCTGGGCATGCTTTCCGAGCTGGTAGCTAAGCATAAAGTAGACCTTAAACAGCTATTGCTCGACAC
>CAXUKA010000196.1:0-12099 GCA_964251335.1 uncultured Hymenobacter sp. | reverse complement strand
GAGCAGTCGGAACTAGCGCGGTGCAGCGACTAGTGGACGGAAGCCGCAGGCAGACTGGCCATCAGGACCGAGTGGTAGCCTTGCAACAATCAGCCAAGGTTGCCCAGCGGCAGATAGCGCCGGTTGCGCAGCGACTAACGTTTGCAGATGCCCGAGCTTTTGTGGCCAGGCTTACGGCTCCCCGCGAGGACTTTTCTTATAAGGTCAGCTCGAAAGTCTCGGGCGAGGAAGTAGAGCGGCTACTGAAAGGGGCCGAAATGGCTGCTTGGCACACGCGGGCCTACCATGCCACCAAATTGCACAATGTGCCGAGCATCCTGGCGCAGGGGCTCGACCCGGCCCGGGGCGGCAGTGGTGCTGCCGAGGGGCACCCCACTTTTGAGGCGCATAGCCAGGGCCACGTGCACTACGCCCGCAACATAGAAACCGCCCGCGATTACCAGCAGTATTTCTCGGGTGAAGGCACGCCCTTCGGAAGCCGACGCGACCCGGCTCCCGCCCCTGCTGAAATATTAGCCGTCAACCTGCCATACTCAGCCCGCTTGCACGAAGAAAAAGACCCGGATTCGGTCGGGGAAAATGTGGGGGCTTATCGCAGCCAGCGGTTGATACCCAAGGAAGCCATTCGCTCGCTGACTCCAGTGCCAATTCCGCAGGGGTACTGGGGCGGCCAGCGCGACGATCACCAGCGAAAGGGTGAGTATGAAAACAATGCGCTCTACAGCAACTTACCCGCTGAGGTGCAGCAGCTTGTAGCAACGCTGGTGGGCGAAGGGCTGGACAAGAACGTAATTATGCACTGCCTGAAGCAAGGGATGCTATCCATGCCCGCCTGTGATGCCACCAGCATGAAACAGAATATGCGAGCCCGTGGAGGCCTTGGGAGCAGGGTGAATGCCATGGGAGAATTTTTCAGAAGCTTAGGCAGCGGCAGCTAACAAAATAAGCACGCACAATACCTGGTGTTTAGGCTCACTATGCAAAGTATGAAAAAGCAAGCTTCTCCCACACCCACTCCCCGTGCCGCTGCGTTGTCGCAGTCGGCCAGCCGGTTTTCGGCGGGAGTCACTTCGGCTTGGCAAAATATCGCCAACAAAAGCCCCCGGCTTGCGGCCGCTGGCAGCCGCGAGCCGGGGGCCGCTCGCACCGCCGCGCCCTTTGCCCCTCCCAACGCGCCAGGGGCCAGCCGCGTAGCATTGGAATCCCAACGGGTATTGCACGTAGAAGCCCCAGCCGCCAAGCCAGAAACCATCCGGCAGGTGGGCTGGCGCGAGGTAGACCGGGCCGTAGGCATGAGTACCAAGCGCAAGTACAGCTTGCTCGGCATCGGGTTTGGACCGAAGGTGCCGGTATTTGAGACGGAAAAGGTGAAGCTGCCGGTATACCAGGAAACTGACCGGAATAAGCGGTACTATGCGGTGGTGAAGGCAGAGGAAGTTGACCAGGTTAAGTGGGAGGGATTTCGACCTGAGTTCGGCAGTAACGGTGCAAGTCCCGCACCGAAGACTGTTAAGCAGTTCAATGCCCAAGGAAGCATTCACTGTTTCAACAGCGAGGCAGAGGCACGCATTTATGGTCAAAAAGACATAGATGGCGACTATGCCATCATAGCCTTCGTTATGCCTGAATATCAAAATTTTACTATGCACCCAAGTGAGCTTAGTAACTCTACTACGGTACGCATAACGCAAACTATTCCGGCCGACTGCATCTGGCCTACTATAGTTACAGTGAAATCAGTTTAATTAAATACGCTGCGCAACCATACTGTAATATTCTCTTGCAAACTCGCTAGAAGATGAAAACTTACGATACAACCAACAAGACAGTCTGCCAGGCTAGCGCACGTCGCCCTGCCCAGCGGCTATCCACTGCCACTCTAACCGATAACCGGCCCATAGCAGTTGGACAAAGAATAGTGCAGCAGGGAGCAGAGACAGCCTCTTCCCATACGAATCAGTTGCGTTCTGCAATCCAAAATAGCGCAGCAAAAGCTATTCAGCGGTATCCCGTTGAGGTATCACTCAGTGGGAAATCAATTGTAGCTACTTCTGGCAGGCCGTGCAAAAGAACTAACAAGCCTGTGCAACAAGCAATTATAGATGACATTTTTGCTTCTGGCCCCAAAAACGATTTTGAAGAGGCGCTGCACAATTTGGGCCAGGCAAATGCGCTCTACGAGCTGCGTGACAATAATTGGCTAAGTAAGAATGGGGCGGCAATTTGCCATAAAAACTCAATTGACGACGTAGAAGAGACACTAGTTCATTATAGCAACCAAGTATTAAAAGGCACTAATACTAGTTCCCTTGACACTGAGATTGGTAAGTGGCTTGATTTCCTAACTCAGCGAGGCGGTTACCAAGCACATGCAAGAGCATTTTTGCAAAGCATTCAAAATAGTGCTCTCAATAGTTCCGTTTTCACTCCGCAAGCAGACATTGTGCGCGACGCAATCAATAATCTAATTGAGTGTGTCGATGCTTCTAGTGCAAACTATTACATTGGGGATGGGCGTACTAATAGTACAATCCAAAATTTGCCAGACTCTCATTATAACTTGACAGTGGCAACGGACGAGTGCCCACCTACGCCTATATCATCGGGGCTATATCACAGTAGGCGACAAATAGAGGCCTGTGGCGGCAACGGACACCTAAGTCCTCGTCGGGACACCGATTCAACTGGGGCCAAGTGGGTAATGAATTCAGGTAGCGGTAATGGGGGTAAGGGTTGGGCAAATATTGACAGTACCACGCTAATATGAAGTAAACCGGGCGAGCAAGAAATAATAATGTCAATTTTGTTGCCTGTTGAGAAGCTATAGGTTTGGGTTTCTCAAAAGTCATGAGATTTAGCAACTGTTTACACTATTTAACCGGCACTACGCTCACTAATTTCTGTTTGTGCTCTTTTCCACCTCTTCCAACGTCTTTCCCTCCTTATAAAACTCTTTCTTCAACCCCGTCAAGATATCATCCTGCTTAATTGCCCGCTTATTCTGCGCCGCCGCCAGCACGCAAAAGCGTAGCACGTTGATAATTGCCCCGCCCACAATGCTGTACTTCTCGGCGATAGTATCAAAGTTGACGTCCTTGGCCAACTCATACGGCCCATTAAAGGCTTGCTTCCAGAGCCGGGCGCGGCGCGTGGCATTCGGGGCCGGGAAGTGAATAATGGATTGAAAGCGCCGGGCAAAGGCCGCATCGATGTTGTCCTTTAAGTTAGTGGCCAGGATGATAACGCCCGGAAAGTCTTCGATGCGCTGAAGCAGGTAGGCCACTTCCTGGTTGGCGTGGCGGTCGTTGGAGGAGTTGGTTTCGGAGCGCTTGCCGAAAAGGGCGTCGGCCTCGTCGAAGAAAAGTATCCAGCGGCGGTTCTGGGCCATGTCAAAAACGCGGCCCAGGTTTTTCTCGGTTTCGCCGATGTACTTGGATACCACCATCGAGAGGTCAATCTTATACACGTCGAGGCCAGTGGAATGGCCCAGCAGGCCAGCCGTGAGCGACTTACCCGTGCCGGGCGGGCCGTAGAACAGGGCGCGGTAGCCGGGCTTAAGGTGTTTTTTGAGGTGGGCATCACCCAGGATGGCGTCGCCATGCTCAATCCAGGCCTTTATTTCCATTATTTCGCTCATAATCTGATAGTCTACTACCAGGTCATCCCAGGCCATGGTGGTGCGCACCAAGCTGGCCGGAAAGTCGGGGCTGAAATTGGGCTTGCTTTGCTCGCCGGTGGTGAGGTAGGCCACGTAGTCGGGGGTGAGGGCCAGCGGGCCGCTGAGGGCAGGCTCCTGCGGGTCGGTAACTTCGAGGCGCAGGATATTGGTGCGAAACAGCGGCGACTCGTGCAGCAAGTGAGTTTGCAGCGTGATGCGGCGCGCTAGGTCGTCGCCGGCCAGCAGAAACAGGGCCGTTTCGCCGGTGGGCAAAAAGCCGCCGTGGTTTTTGCCCTTCACGCCCCCAAACTCGGTGAATCCCCGGTCGTAAGCGGTGTTGCGCACGAAAAAGTAGTCGAGCAGCTGCGGGCGCACGTGGGGCGCCAGCGTCAGAATGAGCACCAGCCGGTCGGGGGCCGTCAGGGCCCGCCCGCGCACCAGCCGGGCGTAGGGCGAGGCATCGGCGCTGAGGTCGGGCAGGGGCACTTCCTCGATGGTTTGGTAGTCGCACTCGGTCTGGAAATACAGCTTGAGGCGGGTATCTACAATAACTTCCAGCCAAGCCAGCTCGGCCTGAATGGTGTCGCTATTAGCCAGAATGGCGGAAGTTTCTATAGCGGCAGTGAAAACTGATAAGGCAGTTTGCATAGCAGAAAGCAAGAGTAGAAAAAACAACTGGCCGCACAGAAAAGGCCCCCGACAGCGGTAGCTAACGGAGGCCTTTCAGAGGCAATAGAATGAAGCACTGTTTACCGGAGGCCGCAGCCGATGAGCAACTTAGAAGTGCCTCCGAACGCAACGCACTGGACTAAGTAAGGCTGCAGCCTAGCTCTTGAGCGGCCACTTATTGTCTAGCTTGGCCGCGCCAACGGTTATCGTCTCGGCCGAAATATTAAACGAGCACGAAAACTCACTGCCACCGGTCATGTCAAAGGCTTCCTGGTAGCTGGTGATGTAACCGTTCGTGAACTGGATAGTACGATAAACGCCTTCCGTCTGGGCGGTGGTAATTTCGATTTTGCCGCTGGCGATAGGCTTGTTCTGGGCATTAATCATGCCTTCGACCAGCTTCGACTCGGCCGTAGTAAGGGCCGACAGGGAAATGGTACCCCCGTAAACCATAGAGGCGGGGCGGCCATCGGAGCCCGTGTCGCGCTGAAACGAAACGCTGCAAGAAGTGACCTGGAAAGGGCCGCCATCGGGGCCGGTAAGCACTGCCTGGAATTTTTCCTGTGCCATAAGTTTGTTTGTAAAAAGGGGTGGGGGGTGGGTGAAGTGACCTACCTAAAAGATGGGGCGGCGGGCAAGACTACGCTTCGCTGTAATCGGATGCCCACTCTGGGTTTTCCACGTCATCCCCTTTGCGCCCGTCTAGCCGGATTACAAAGCTTTTGGCAGGGAAATAAGGAGTCAGGCGAATGTCCAGATAAATCCGGTCTTTAATCTTGTCGTCGCGCTCGAAGCGCACAATCTTAAACTTCTCAATCAGCTTGTCGGGACCCTTAATGCTGTCCAGGAAGTTGACAATTTGCCCACGCAAGTCGGCCTCAATTTGCGAGTTCCAGTTTTCGAAAGCCCGGCGGTTCAGGAAGTCAAACAGCACCTTCACCACGTAGTCGAACACACGCACCACCGAGTAGGTCCGCAGACCCATATTGTCGCCGTTGAAGAGGGTTTTGGCCGAGAAGGCCATCACCTTGCCGTACTCGTTTACCATGGGCACCAGCCCGATGCGCTCCAGGGCCGACAGCTCGCTCTTCAGCGTGTCGAAGCGCACGCCGTCGACTTCGTTCATGCTACCGTGCTTTTTGCCGGCCGTCACCTGCGACATAAGCGTGTAGTAGATTTTGCCGCCGAGCGCTGTGGAAGGCGGCACAAACAGGTCTTCTTCCTCGCCTACCTCGCTCACGCGGCCGCGGCCAGCCAGCCAGTTGCAGGTCATGATGACGTTGGAGCGGTAGAGGTCGCCGCCCGCCAGGTTGGCCGCTTCGAAGAGGTCGATGGTGTCTTCCGAGCTTTCGAGGTCGGCAAAGTCCGTGAGCAGCATTACTTTATGCGCGTGAGCTACTTTGGCCCATTTTTCCAGCACGCTGTTGCTGCCCAGGTAGCCCGGCACCATCAGCAGCGAGTAATTGCTGCGCATGTCGAGGCGGTCATACGAGCGCTTAAACTCGTTGAACACCTTGTCGACGAAGAGCGGATTATCCAGGTCTTTCAACTGGTCGAGCGACGCATTCAGAATGGTCACGTTCTGCACTTTGTCTGTCTCCGTGTTCTTGTAGAACAACGACAGTGCCCGGTAATTGCGCTCCAGCTTGCGCGAGGCCGTGAGGGCCCGCAAGATGTTGGATTGGAGCAGCGCCTCGGCCTGGGCAGCCTTTTCTTCAGTTTTGGCCAGCAGCGCGGTCTGGTCGTCGCCCGAGTCGAGCAGCTCAATCCAGAGGTCCAGCTTTTGCTTGAGCATAGCCCGATCGAGCTGCTTGCTGTCGTCGGTCATGAAGATGCTTTTGCGGGCCTGGCGCTGCGGGCTGATGTTTTGCACCCCATCAATCAGGCTTTCCAGAAACTGAAAGCCGCCGTAGGGGGCCAGGGTGCTTTGCCCCGGCAGGGCACTAGGCGCGGGGCGGGTAGCTACTTCCGCCGACCGGGATTTTTCGGTTGCCATACGAGTTGGTACGCGAGGGTAAAGTTTGTTTTACGATGCAAAAACAGGCTTATTCGTTGTCTTCCAGCTCTTTGGCGAGTGATTTAAGCATCTCGACCATAGCAGCTTTGGTTTCGGGGTTTTCCAGAACCGTTTGCAGCACGCGGTGGCCTTTCAGGCGGCGGTTAATCTGCGTGTATTCGTTGTACTGGCCATCGAGCGAGCGCAGGTAGGCGCTCTGCGTGCTGATGCTTTTGGGCTTGAAGTCGGCCACGCTGTTGAATTGCAGCGTTTCCTTTACGGGCACGCCTTCCTCATTCTCGAACTCCACTTCTACGCTCGGCTTAAATTGGTCGAAGACTTCTTCGACCGTTTTGAGCTTGTAGACGAACTCCGGCGAGATAGGCTCTTTGTCGGTTAGCTGAAGGGCCAGCAGCGAGCGGTTGAACGCGATAGCGTTGATGCCTTCGGAGGCTTCGGGCTTGATTTCATTGCCGCCAATTTCAAATTCGAACATAGACGCGTAGGGGAATAGGATTAGAGCACTAAAGTACTATTTGCGTACAGTTTTCCAATTTTAAGGAAATAAAAACTGTAATTATTGCTAAAAATAAGTATTTCCCGCAAGAACCTGAAGTTTAGATGTACGTAGTGGGATACCTCATTTCAAGGCAGCAGAGCTTGGGAAATCGGCTCGGCCTGGATGCTCCAAGTGAGCTCATCGGTAACCGACCAATCCACGTACAGCTCGTGTCCGGCAGTGAGCTCGCCACCGATAAGCATGCGCGAGATGGGCCGCCGCAAGCGATTGCGGATAACGCCGGCCAGCGGGCGGGCACCGTACTGCGGCGAGTAGCCGCTGTAGGCAAGCTGCTGCCGAGCTTCGGCACTCACCTCCAAGCGAATACCCTGGCGATGCAGGCTATCAGCAAGGTGCTGGAGTTGAATGTCGAAAATGCGTACAACGTGCTGCGCGCTGATGGGCCCGAAGGGCACAATCTCCGTAATGCGGGCCAGGAATTCGGGCCGAAAACTGCCACTCATGCGCTCCAGCAACTGCGGCGAGTTCGGGATGCGCCCCTGCCGAAATTGCTCGCTCACCCACTCGCTGCCGATGTTGGAGGTGAAGATGAGCAGGGCATTGGAAAAATCGCCCTCTTTCCCGAGCTTGTCGTGCAGGCGGCCTTCGTCCATTATTTGCAGAAAAACGTCAAAAATGGAGCTGTGGGCCTTTTCGATTTCGTCAAATAATACCACTGCATAAGGTTGCTGCCGGATACGGTTGACCAGCAGGCCGCCTTCCTCGTAACCCACGTAGCCGGGAGGCGCGCCGTAGAGCAGTGCGGCCGCGTGCTCTTCCTTGAACTCCGACATGTCGAAGCGAATCATGGCCTGCTCGTCGTTGAAGAGAAACTCGGCCAATGACTTGGATAGCTCGGTTTTGCCGGTGCCGGTGGGGCCCAGTAAGAAGAAGGTGCCAATGGGCTGCCCAGCTTTCTGCAAGCCGCTGCGCGATTCCAGAATGGCATCGGACAAGGCTTTCAGGGCGTGGTCCTGGCCTACCACGCGCTGGCGCAAGTGGTCTTCGATGGCCAACAGCTTTTCCTTTTCGCGCTCCTGCACCTTGCCCATCGGGATGCCGGTTTTGTAAGCCACTACGGCGGCCAGGTCGGCGCGAGTCACGTGTTTTTGACGCACCTTGGCCAACTGGTGCAGGAAGTTGAGCTTGGCCGTGAGGCCAGCTAGGTAGGCTTCGGGTGTGGTTATTTCGCCAGCATCTTCGGCTTCGGGCTGCCACTGGCCCATGAGCACGGGGCTGGTCTGGTGCTGGAGCTGCTGGTCGAGCCACTGGTACTCTTGCAGGTGCTCGGCGGGCGTCAGCTCGGCTCCAGTGCACTCCTCCAGGGTTTGGCGGAAAGCGGCCAGGTCGGTGCTGGCAATTTCGGCCACGGTGCGGATGGCCGCCATCGTGCGGTCGAGCAGGTCGAGGGCGGCGTCGGGCAGGCGGCGATCTTTCACGTAGCGCTTGGCCAGGCGCACACACTCGGGTACTACGTCGTCGGCCACCGTGAGCTGGTGGTGCTGCTCGTAGGCCCCCACCAAACCGTGGAGCATGCGCTCGGCCACGGCCACGGTAGGCTCGGGCACATCGAGCACCTCGAAGCGGCGACTCAGAGCCTGGTCGGGCTCGATGAGCTTGCGGTATTCTTCGCGGGTGGTGGCTCCGAGCAAAATGAGCTCGCCCCGCGCCAACTCGGGCTTGAGCAGGTTGGCGGCCCCACTGCCGGCCGTGCCCTTAGGGTCGAGTAGCACGTGGATTTCATCAATAAACAGGATGCAGCGCTCGAACTGCTTGATTTCCTTGAGCACGTTCTTGAGCCGGTCCTCAACCTCGCCTTTGTAAGATGCCCCCGCTACCAGCGCGCTCGGGTCGAGCTCCAGCAGCACGGCATCCTTGAGCCAGTAAGGCACCGGGCCGGTTACCAGCTGCTGGGCGAGGCCATCAATAAGGGCCGTTTTTCCCACGCCAGGGTCGCCGGTCAAAATGACGTTGGGCTTGCTGCGGCGGCCCAGAATCTCGATTATCAGCCGCAGCTCGCGCTCGCGGCCGATGATGGGGTCAAACTTGCCATCGCGGGCCAGAGCAGTGAGGTCGCGGCAGTATTTGCGCAGCACGCCATCGGCCTTGGGGCCGGTTTTAGGGCCGGCCGGCAAGCCTGCGGCTGGCCCCGTCCCCCCCGCCATCACGGGCTCTTTCAGGAAATTGGCCAGCAGGTCGCGCTCCTGCAAAGGCAGCGAGCGCAACTGTTCAGGCGGAAACCCGACGTTGGGCTTGGTAAGGGCGGCTAGCACGCACACCGCATGCACCTGGTCGAGACCCAGTCGCAGGCGGGCATAGTTAGCCTCTTCCAGCACCTTATTAATAGAGTCGTCGCCAGCCAGCTCGGTGGGCGAAAAAGCCAGGCGCGGTAGTTCCTCCATGCGCACCTCGGCCCAGTCGCGCAGGTAGGGCACATCCTTATCGAGGGCGGCTAGTAGCTCCGCGCCGGGCGAGTCGTGCTGGAGCAGCGCCCGCAGCAGGTGGGCCGCCGAGTAGCGCTCGTTGCGGTACTCGCGGGCCAATGACTTAGCAGCCTGTAAGGCAGCTTGAATGCTGTCGGCTAGCAGAATGGTTGGAATCATAGCTCAGGCAGAGGGGATAACGGTGAGTGGTTTACCTAAATAAATCCTCGCTCAGCCAGTAGTAGGTGCGGCCATTGGAGGTGAAGCGGCTGTTGGCAAACGCGGGCACGCGCTGGTAGTAGTCGCGGCGCTCGCGCAGCAGGTACAGCAGGCGGGCCCACACGCCGGCCGGCATCACGCCCGGCGTGGTTAGGTCGCTGAATCGCAATTGGGTGAGCAGCGGGTGCCGCACGGGCAAGCCCAGCAACCGGCTTAGGGGGAGTGCCAGCGTAGCGGTATCGGACAAGGTGGGGTCTACGTGCGCAATGAGCTGCCGGAAGTAGCCGGTCAGCTTATTGCGGTCGCGGGCGTGAGCAGGGTTGAGGGCGTCGGCGGCCAGCAGGTCGAGCCATTGGCCCAGCACCGCGTAGGCATCGGGCGTAAGCAGCCGCAGCTGCCGAAAAGTAGTATCGGACTGGCTGATAGGCACGTATGCCTGGCGGTAGAAGGGATATGCCTGCAAGGCCACCAGCGCGGGGGCTACGCGCGCTTCGCCCACGGGCGGTTCGCGCCGGGCCAGCAGCGTGCGGTCTATTTGCGGGTCGAGGCGGCTGCGTAACGGTAGCGCGGCCGCGAAGGCCTGGTCCATCGCACCCATTGTCTGGGTGGCATCGTAGCGCAGCTGCGTTAGCATGCTGGTGGTGCTGGCGAGTAGCAGGCTGATGGGTAGCTCGCGCTCTTTAATAGGAAAAAGCACCCAGCCCGGCACCATGCTTTGCTTGGGGAAAGCCAGGCGGTAGATAATATTCTGCGTGCCGCTCCGCATCTCATACGACGGCCGGGGAATAACCAGCCGGGGGCTGACCAGCCGCTCGCGCTTGGCGAGGCCTACCTGCCGGGCCGACTGAATAACCAGCTGCTGCGCTTGCAGCACGAAGTTGTTGGCGACCGTGTCGGGCGGAGCTGCCACCTGAAAGCATAGCAGCCGAGCTTCGGCCGAACGCAAGCTTTTCAGCTGAGCCACGTCGCGGCTATCGCCATCAATGCCGACCAGTATCACCAGGTTGTTTTCCCCCTTATGGTTGTCCAAGAGGCGGAAGGCGGCGGCCAGCCCTTGCTGCGTAGGCTGATACCAGCCGGTGCCGGCCCTGGTCGAGCTGGGCCGGTGCTGACTCAGCCAGCCAGCCACCCGCGCTAGATTACTGCTGAGGGGCAAGGCCGCCAAGCCACTCCCACGGGTGTGGCTATGGTAAAGCACCGCGCCCATGCGCACGATTCGCTGGCGAACCGAGTCTTGCAGCTGGCCCACGGTAGTTTGCACGGTGCTCACTACTTCGGGCCAGTGTTTCTGCATTGCCGGGCTGTCTTCGAGCACGTAGACGATGTTGTATATCCGCGATTTATCCCGCCAGCGGGCATATTGCCGCCGGGTAATAATGGTGCCATCAACGCTGAGCACCGAGTCGCCGGGCACCAGCAGCGGCGATAATAAACCCAGTTGTGCCACCACGGGGCTATTAGCACGGCGGTAGCTTTGCAGCACGGGTAGGCGCACCCCTTTGCTGGACCAGGCCACCTTCGCGGCCGGGCTCGGCCGGGCCAGCGAGTCGGGCTTGCCCTGCCAGGCTGCCGTGGGCGAGGCATACAGCCGGTAGTCGGGGCGCGTGCGGTGCACGGTGTCGGGCTCTAGAAACCAGCCCTGGCCCACCAGCTGCAAGGCGGTAGTGGGCGCCCAGCCCAGTAAACACGTAGCCGCGCTATCGGCCCCAAACCAGTCGGCGGCACCCAGCAGGGCCTCGCGGCCCGACTCCGAAAACTTATACACGTAAGCCAAATCGTATAGCTTCAACCGTCTGGGTAGCTGGCTGGTGAGGTCAGGCTGGGCAAACAGTCGCAGGCTGTCGTGGCGAAAGAACTGCTCGGTATTCTGCAATACGCGGCTGCTGGTGAGGGCCGGGCAGTAAAGCGTGGGCAGCGCCCCGGCCGAATCTACGGGGACCTGGCTGGCGAGCAGCAACCGGTTTTTGGGCACCCAGCCCAGGTATTTGGCTGCCTTGCGGCTTTTCAGCATGCGCTGGGCATAGAAGGTACCGACCTTCAGAGCCGGGTCGTATTGCACCAGCCGCAAAAAACCTTTGCGCTCAGCCAACACATAGCACGCCTGCCGAAACGGTAGCTGCTTGAATTTCAACGCCAGGTTGGCCTCGCGGTAGGTGGGGTTGTTGGCGCGGTCAGAGTACACTACCCAGGGCACGTTGGCGTGGGTAGCATGGCCGGTGGGGGTGGGCAGGCCTGTAGGCCGGGTGGCGGGCTGGCGCACCAGCCGGGCCAGCAGCGGCAGCTGAGCCCGGCCGGATAAGCTTAGCAGCAGGCAGATAGCCAGGTAGAGGAACTTGGCCATGCTCAGTTTTTCTTATGCTGCGTAACGACCAGTTTCGCCGTACAACCGCCGGTGCTTCTGCCTTTTATATTGCGGGCCGAGTCCACTTCCACCGCCGCCGCGTCAATAACCCAATCTGGGTCAAATTGCAGGTTCATGCAGTAAGAATAGAAGTCGCTGGGGGGCTGCTCGCCCGCCACCACCAGCGCGTCGGTCTTGCCACACAAGTAGCGGTTGAGCAGGTAAGTATACTGC
>CAXUKA010000195.1:0-12114 GCA_964251335.1 uncultured Hymenobacter sp. | reverse complement strand
GCTCCAGGCGCTGGCAGGGCAGTGGGCCAACTACCTGAGTTATTTTATCAGTTTTTGCATCACTGGGGTGGCTTGGACCAACCACCACCGTTTGTTTGTCCGCATCGGCACCGTCAGCAATCAGCTACTGCTGTTCAATACGTTATTTTTGCTGTGGCTGGTGCTGATTCCCTTTGCTACCGGCTTGTTAGCCGCCTACTTAGCGAAGCCTGGTATGCCGATGGGGGCTGTGGTATATGGCGCAGTGTTGACTATGGTCGGCGTTTTTTTTATTGCACTAGTAAGCCACGTTATCCGTACACCAGCACTACTAAAAGCCGGTACCAGTGTGCTCGTACTGCGAAAGCTGCGGCAGCATTACTTGCTGGGCTTTTGCTTGTACCTGCTGGCGATGCTGCTGGCTTTCGAGAATGCTTTTCTCAGCCTGGGCTTGTATGTATTCCTTATCGTCTTGTTCTGGCTACCCAAACACGAATAGGTACTTATGACTTCCATCGTACCCGCGCGGGCTTCGCAAATAGCCTATTCCTGTGCTTACCAACGCAGCCATCAGGGCGAGCAGTTTGTCGCTGAGCACACCTTTGGTTATCAGGTGGCCGGCACGCTCACGCTCTCCGATGGAAAGCAGACCTGCGTTTTTCAGCCTGGTGATTTTCGGTTTTGCCCTCGCAACCAGTTGATGAAATTCTCCAAGCAGCCGCCAGCCGGAGGGGAGTTTGCGAGCATCTCCGTGTACCTCGACCAGCTTACCCTGCGTCAGCTCAGCCTGGAATATGGCCACCCGCAACGCAGCCTGCTTCACGTGCCTCCGGTTCAGCCGATTCAACGGCTGGCCCCTACCAAGCGGCTGCTTGGCTACATCGATTCCCTACGGCCTTACCTACCAATTCAGCTACCAGAATCGAAAGGCCTGGAGGCGCTCAAACTGCGGGAGGCGGTGCTACTGCTGCTCGACACGCGCCCTGACTTGCAAACTGTCTTATTTGACTTTTCCGAGCCCGGCAAGATTGACTTACAGCAGTTTATGCTGCGCAACTTTCACTTCAACGTGGCGCTGTCACGGTTTGCCTACCTGACGGGGCGAAGTCTGGCCACGTTCAAGCGCGACTTTGAAAAGATATTTCACCAACCACCTAATCGTTGGTTGGTGCAGCGGCGCTTGCAGCAAGCGCATTATTTGCTGCAGGAAAGGGGATTTCTAACTTCCGATGTGTACCTGGATGTGGGGTTCAAGGACTTGTCGCACTTCTCGTTTGCTTTTAAGAAGCAGTATGGCGTTGCTCCTTCCCAACTCGAGCGAGCTGGGGCTAGCAGCCTAGGGCACTCAGTATCGCGGTAGGATAAGCAGCCGTTGCGGGCCATACAGGCCGCCGGTTCTACATATTGTTTTCTATGGCCAGCCCCCGTAAGCCCACTTCCACCAGTACCCAAAACCGCCAGGTGCTGGACCAAGCCTGCCGGTTCAACGAAGTCGTAGACCTCATTGGCCCCCGCTGGAAAATGCAGGTGCTCTTCTCTATCTCTGAGGAAATCAATCGCTTTAGCTTGCTGAAGCAGGCGTACCCCATGCTCTCCGACCAGGTGCTGGGCCGGCGGCTGCGGGAGTTAGAAACTGATGGTTTCATCGAGAAGCAGATAGATACGCAGGCGGTACCCGTAGCCATCAGCTACCAGGTGCTGCCCAAGGCGCAGGCGCTGCTCGACCTAGTGCCGCTGCTCTGTGCCTGGGGCGACCAGTGGCTAGCTCCTTAGCTACTGCCAAGTGTCATAATTATCGTTGATTTTCAGCTATTTAAGTTTTAAAACCCTATCGTTTATGCTAAGCCAGGCAGCGCTGCCCACGCAGATGAAAGCGTGGCGACTTTTCCATTTGGGTGCCACTCCACTGCTGAAAGACATCCCTGTGCCAGTAGTACGCCCGAGTAGTGTGCTAGTGCGCATAGAGGCAACCATGCTGCCCTCGTACCTACAAGCCTACATGGCCGGGGAGCTGAAAACCTACGCCCCACCACCCGGGGAGTTTACGCCGGGCGGTAATGGGACAGGGGTAGTAGCAGCTGTTGGCCCCGACGTGCACGGGCTCCAGGTGGGCCAGCGGGTGGTGCTTTCCCCGCACTTTGTGGCGCGCGAGAATGTAGCCACCCCACCCCAGATTTTGCTGGGTATCACTTCACTGGGCCCCGAGGCCGCGCCTCTACTAGCCGACTGGCCAGATGGTACCCTGGCCGAATACGCCCTGTTGCCAGTGGAAGCCGTGACGCCTGCAACAGACCTAGACCAAGTAGCTGCGCCACTGCTGGCGGTGCTCAACCGCTGCACGGTGCCCTACGGGGGCCTACTCCGGGGCCGGCTAGCGGCAGGCGAAACCCTGGTGGTTAATGGGGCTACCGGTGCCTACGGCACAGCCGCCGTATTGCTCGGGCTGGCGATGGGCGCGAGCCGCGTGGTGGCCGCTGGCCGCAATCCGGAAGCGCTAGCTGCGTTGGTGAAGGTGGGGGGAGCCCGAGTTGTCACGGTAGCGCTGACCGGCGAGGTAGCAGCCGACGCGGATGCTTTGCGCGCCGCTACGGGCACGGGCGGTGCCCATCTAGCGCTCGACATGGTGGGCAATGCGAGCGATGCCAATGCCACGCTGGCTACCCTCAACAGCCTGCGCCGGGGTGGGCGACACGTGCTCATGGGCAGTATGACCAGCCCGCTTCCCATTTCTTACACCACCATGATGTTCAACAATCTGGAACTGCTAGGCCAGTTTATGTATCCACGCGAGGCATTTCAGCGCTTGCTCGATTTGTATCGGAGTGGCCTGCTTGACCTTAGCGCCATTCAGGCGCGGACGTACCCAATGGCTGCGCTACCTGAGGCAATGGCAGCAGCAGCCAAGGCGGGTGGATTTGACTGCGTTATCGTCCAGCCTTAATCTACTGGTATAGGAGTAGCCGGCAGCCATAACCTCGCCTGCCGGCTATTCCCAGTTTACTGCTCATTAGTCTAGGCTGGTGGCCGGCCCGAACGAGCTGATAGTGTGCGTTGCTACCTCCTGCATGGGCAGAAATGCTTCGTGTGCAATGGCATCCTTAGGCTTAGGCTCAGGCAGAGTTTCTCGGTCTTTGAAAGCCGAGTCCAGCAGGTTGATGAGTGCCCTGTTGCCTTCGAAAGGAATAAACGAAATCATGCACACTTCCTCGGCCGATACCCGTTCTGCTTCGGCGGTCAGCTGGTCTTTCAGGTCTTCGCGCGTGTAGGTGACGGCAAAGCAATAGTCCTGTTCCACTATCTCGTTTGCCCAAAGAAATTTAGCTGGACCACTAAATACCGGGCCGCCGAAAGCAAGGCGTTTTTTAATGAGGTGCGTTAGGATATTCATTCCTTGTACGCGCACTTCTGCGCTGATGAGAACCTGTAGGTATTTCACGGTTTTGAGAGGTAGGTTTTAGTGCTGTGCCGCTTGACCCGATAGCGAATAGTGCAAATTTCTGCGTCCGTGTTCAGGTGCGCAATCAGGGATTTTAGATTCCCTACTGCTTCCTCCAAATAATTTTCTCGGTCTTTTTCTCAGTCTTTTTCCCTTCCCTACCCACCCTTATGTACGAACGCAAAATTCGGCCGACCCTGAATTGCGGGCTCGACCTGATGCACGAAATCACTACCGGAAAATGGAAAGTTCGGCTGCTTTATTTTATTGGCAAAGGCCTGCACCGGCCCAGCCAGCTGCACCAGCGCCTGCCCGATGCCGTGCCCCGGGTGCTCAACGTGCAGCTAAAGCAGCTGGTGGCTCATGAACTGCTTTATAAAATTGACTATAAAGAGCGTCTCCCTCGGGTCGAGTACTACCTGACCCCGTTGGGGGAGTCCTTGCTACCCTTGCTGGCGGCGCTGGGCCAGTGGGGCGACGCACACCAGGAGCAGCTCCGCCGCGTGGTAGAGCAAACACTGAGTGGCCCAACGGAGCCAGGATAAGTCCTACGTAAGCTTAATTCAAGTAAGTAATAGCAGCCGGGATGAGCAGGGGTAGAGATTCCAAAATCCCCCATTGCGAGCAGGTACCACAAAATAGAAATTTGCCCTGGCTTGCGTTAATCATTTAGTCAATACGTCTGTCCTCTCCACTATGGCTTCTATAATTGCCGAAGGCCTTACCAATAAGCGTGTTTTAGTTACGGGCGGTACCCAGGGAGCTGGCAAAGCCATTGCTGACCGCCTGCGGGCAGCTGGGGCGCAGGTTGTCGTTACGGCTCGCTCACTACCAGCCGGTAGGGAGGGGGATGATTTTATTGCGGCTGATTTGAGTACGGCCGAGGGTTGCTCTGACCTGCTGGCGGCGCTAACCCAGCGCTGGCCCAGCGTGGATATTCTCATCAATAACGCAGGTGGCTCTGGGGCCCCAAGCGGCGGCTTCGCGGCACTCACCGACGAGGAATGGCTAAAGGAATTGGGCCTTAATCTGCTAGCCTCCGTCCGGTTGGACAGGGGGCTGCTTCCAGCAATGCTTGCCCAGGGTAGGGGAGTCATTATCCACATCGGCTCCATTCAGCGCACGCTGCCACTGCCCGATGCTACGCTGGCCTACGCGGCCACCAAGGCCGCATTGACTACTTACAGCAAAGGCTTAGCCAAGGAAGTATCGCCCAAGGGAGTGCGCGTGCTCACTGTAGCGCCTGGCTTTATTCAGACGGAAGCCGCTGACCACTTGGTGCAACGCTTGGCCGAGCACAATCAGACCGATTTCCCCACGGCTTTACAAAGCTTGATGGACTCGCTGGGCGGTATTCCGATGGGCCGCCCGGCCAAGCCCGAAGAGGTAGCTGAGTTAGTTGCCTTTCTGGTGTCCGACCGGGCGGCCTACCTCTCCGGGACTGAGTTTGTAATCGATGGCGGCACCATTCCTACTATCTAGGCAGCAGCTGCCTATGCTGCTTGCAGTAGGGCTGGTGCGGCCACTTCAAGTCGTCGGTTTCTAACCTACCACATATCCTATGGCAAGCAATAGCGCCCTTGAGATAACCAACCTACTGTATCGGTACAATGAGCTAATCGACAGTGGTGATTTGACTGGTGCGGTGGCTTTATTCAAGCACGCGCAAGTGAAGCTCACTACTTCCAATGAGCTTCAAGGCTATGAAGCCTGTTTGGCGTTTTTGCAGCGAGCGGTCATTATTTATCCCGATGGCACCCCCAAAACTAAGCACCTCGTTACCAATCCAATACTTGAGATTGATGAGGCTGGAGGTACTGCCGCCAGCCGGTCACAGTATACCGTTTTTCAGGCTACGGATGAGTTGCCACTGCAAGTCATTGCGGGCGGCCGCTACCACGACCGGTTTGAGCGCGTGGATGGCCAGTGGCGATTTGTTTACCGCGACTACACGCTGGCTGACCTGCGGGGTAATACTAGCCAGCATTTAAGACTGTAAGTCAATATCAGCCAGCAGTTCGCCACGGCGCTGCGGCTTGAAACAGCGCAATCCTGCATGGCTTCCTAAAGAGGCTAGGCTGGTTATCGGCGTAGGTGGCGCTGTGAGGCGTTGGAAAATAAGTAAGTGAAAAGGCCACAGTCACTAGTTCCAGGGTCCCGTAGCCCAGTAAAAAGGTTGGAATAAATGCTTGGCGTGATGAAGTAAATAAGGTCAGGGCATGCGCTGCCATTTGGCCCTCATCTATCCCGGTCGCAACTACTTGGAATCCTCAAGCTGGATGACCTAACTCAACTGACCTAGAGGTAGTAGGGATTATAAAATCCCTTATTGCGCGCAAGTAGCGCTGGGTAGAAATTTACTTGGAATTACGTTAATTATTTAACCAAACTGCTTGCTCATGTTACTCTGTAGTAAAAACACCCCTCAATGTCCTATTGCAGTGCCTTTGAGTTAATGCCCGCTGCCCGTAGAGCGCTGCACCAGGATTATCATGACCATCGCTACGGCTTTCCTATTCACGACGACAATGAGTTATTTGGACGGCTGCTGTTAGAAATTAATCAAGCCGGACTGAGCTGGGAAACCATCCTCAAGAAAGAAGCTTCCTTCCGCCAGGCATACGACAACTTCGACATTGCCACGGTGGCCGCTTATACTGAGTCCGACCGTGCCCGCCTGCTAGCCGACGCAGGAGTGATACGCAACCGCCTGAAAATAAACGCGGCAATCGAAAACGCCAATACTATCCTCGCTCTTCAGCAGCGTCATGGCTCGTTTGAAAAATGGTTGGCCGGGCATCACCCACAAACTAAAGAAGAGTGGGTCAAACTGTTTAAGCACACGTTTCGCTTTACTGGCGGCGAAATCGTGAACGAATTTCTGCTGAGTATCGGCTATCTGCCCGGCGCGCACGATACGCACTGCCCGGTGTACCAGCGCACGCTGGATGCGAAGCCTATGTGGCATCGTGCAATTTAAGTTTTAGTAGTGGTGCAGGTGTGGTGCAACTAATGCGCCCTAGGCCGCTATGTTCATGTGTTTAAGATAAATAATTGATAATCAGTAATAAATTAAAAAACATCACTCTTTCTGCTCCTTTCCCCACCCATGAAATCTATAAACCAGAAGCGACTAGCCAAAGAGCTGAATTTATCGGTTGCGACCGTGTCGCGGGCGCTCAACGACCGCTATGATATTTCGCAGGCTACCAAAGACCGGGTAAATGCACTAGCCGCTGAGTTGAACTACGAGCCCAATCCATATGCCAGCAGTCTTCGCCGTCACAAGAGCGGCACGATTGGGGTTATTATTCCAGAAGTAGACAACCATTTTTTCTCCTTAGTTATTAATGGTATAGAGGAAGTTGCCCGCCATAATAAATACCACGTGCTTATTTACCTGACTCACGAAGACTGGCAGCGGGAAGCCGAAATGGTACGCCTGCTGACCAATGGCCGAGTCGATGGGGTATTGGTATCAGTGGCCAGCTCCAGCCAGTGCAGTGCACATTTCGACCTGTTGAAAGAGCGCATCATCCCGGCCGTTTTTTTTGACCGGGTGTACCCCAATTTAGATTATCCGAAGGTGACTACCGATGACTACGAAAGTGGCTACAAGGCGACCCGATATTTATTGGAAGCGGGCTGCCGGGTAGTAGCGCACCTCACCATCTCCGAAAACCTGACTATCAGCCAGCGTCGCAAACAAGGCTACGTGGCCGCGCTACGCAGCCACGGCTTGGAGCCTGATGAGCAGTTAGTGCTCACCGAACAATCCGACAAAGTGCAGGATGTGCGCATGATTGAAGAATTACTGAAAAAGCATCCGGCTATCGACGGGGTCTTTGCTGCTGTTGAAAGCTGGGCAATGAGTTGCTACGAAGCATGTAACAACCTGGGATTACGCATCGGGACGGATATCAAGGTTATTGGCTTTTCCAACCTTGCTTCGGTTTCGCTACTTGCGCCGGCGCTTACTACTATTACGCAGCCAGCCTACAACATAGGTAAGGAAGCGGCTGGTATTCTGTTTCAGGCTATTACCAAGAATCAACTACTGTCTTCCCGGCAAAGCAAAGAAATAAAATCGGAGTTATTTGTACGCGCATCTACGGGGCAGTAGCCGGGCGTTTAACGCTTTAGAGCGGGCTCTTATGGCTGGCGTGCAATACCCAGCTCCAGGCCGCGTAGCTCGGCCAGGCCCCGCAGGCGGCCAATGGCGGAGTAGCCAGGGTTAGTGGGTTTGGCGAGGTCGTCGAGCATCTGATGGCCGTGGTCGGGGCGCATGGGCAGGCTGACCCGGCGTTGGCGCATCACGGCTTGTAGCGCGTGCATAACGGCCCACATATCGACGTCGCCCTCCAGGTGGTTGGCTTCGTAGAAATTGCCTTCGGCATCGCGCTGGGTACTGCGTAGGTGCAGGAAATGAATGCGGTCTGCAAATAGGTGTATCATGGCGGGCAGGTCGTTGTCGGCCCGCACGCCGAGTGAGCCCGTGCAGAAGCACAAGCCATTGCTGGGAGAGGGCACGGCCTCAAACAGCGCCTGCAAGTCGGCCGCCGTGCTCACCACGCGGGGCATACCCAGGATAGGGTAGGGCGGGTCGTCGGGGTGGATAACCAGCTTGAGGCCGCTAGCTTCGGCCGCCGGCGTTACTTCTTGCAGAAAATGGATAAGATTGGACCGCAGGCGCTCCGCACCAATGCCTCGATAGGTATCGAGCGCCTGCTGAAATTGCTTTAGCGTGAAGCTCTCCTCGCTGCCCGGCAGACCCGCCAGGATATTGCGCTGCAACAGCAGCCGCTCGTCCGCACTTATCCTAGTAAAGCGGTGGCGGGCAGCAGCTAATTCTGGCGCGGTGTAGTCTTGCTCAGCACCTGGGCGGCGAAGCAGTAGTACGTCGAAGGCGATAAAAGCCGCCCGCTCAAACCGCAACGCCCGCGCGCCGTCGGGCAGCTCATAGCGCAGGTCGGTGCGCGTCCAGTCGAGCACGGGCATGAAGTTGTAGGTGACGGTATGAATGCCACATGCCGCCAGGTTGCGTAAGGATTGGCGATAGTTTTCAATGAAAACCTCGAAGCCGGGGCGCTGGGTCTTAATGTGCTCGTGCACGGGCACGCTCTCTACTACGCTCCACGTAAGCCCGGCTTGGGCAATAATTGCCTGTCGCTGCTGGATGTCGGCTATGGGCCATACTTCACCGTTCGGAATATGGTGTAGGGCCGAAACTATATCGGTTGCGCCAGCTTGGCGAATGTCAGCCAAACTCACGGGGTCGGCGGGGCCAAACCAGCGCCAGCTTTGGATAAGAGGCATTTAAAAACCAGTGAAATGAGGAGAGAAAATACTCTGTTTTACACGCCGCTATAGGCATTAAAGCCACCATCGACCAACACTGTTTCGCCACTTACAAAGCGTGAGGCATTGCTAAGCAGGTAGATAAGTGTGCCCGTCAACTCCTCGGGGTTGCCAAAGCGCCGAAAAGGCGTGTGAGCAATAAGCTGCCGGGCGCGGGTGGTTGGTGAGCCGTCGGCTGAGACGAGCAGGTGGTGATTCTGCTCAGTGAGGAAGACACCTGGGGCAATAGCATTCATGCGGATGCCTCCACCGAAGCGCAGGCCCAGCTCGGTAGCCATCCAGCGGGTATAACCTTCAATAGCCGTTTTGGCCAGTGTATAGCCTAGCACCCGGGTAAGGGGGCGCTGGGCCGTAAGAGAGGAAATATTGACGATGGAGCCGCTACCCTGCTCGGCCATAACGCGGCCGAACACAGTAGTGGGCACGATAGTACCAAACAAGTTAAGGTCTACTGCCTGGCGTGTATCCGCTAGGTTTATATCGAATAGGGACTGGTCAGGACCGATGGTAGCGCCCGGCAGGTTGCCGCCCGCTGCGTTTACCAAGCCATCAATGCGCCCCCATGCGGCCATAATCTGCTGGCCGGCGGCATTCATTTGGTCTATATCGAGTACATCGCCGAGGACAACCAGGCACTCGCCACCCGCTGCCCGAATGGCGTCCGCACGTGCCGCCGCCCGCTCCGCATGGCGGCCTAGAATAGCTACCCTGGCCCCTGCCTGAGCCACTGCCAATGACAACGAAGCACCCAGCACACCAGTGGCACCGGTAATGACAACTACTTTGCCAGCTAAAGAAAACTGATTGAGCGTAGACACTGAATAGGGCTAATAAAGGTGACGGCGCACTGGCCGATAAGTACCAATTGAACTACTGACGGCTAGGGCGGGCGTTCCACCTAATCCCGGAAGCGAACAGCATCCGAGGCGGCAGGCGATGGACATTGCTGTAGGCCGACTTGCACTTGACTTCGGCGGGATGAGTGGCCGGCCAGTATTTCAGCTGTAGTCAATCCCAAGGTTACCAAGCACAGCAGCCCCGGCTAGCGGCCCATTCGTAAGTTCCCACCCTACTTCGGAGCCATTGTTCTAACCGGGGTGCCGTGTGTAAGGCCCGGTTCGGGGCTATTGGGAAGGCCGTTTGTCGAAAAAATCGGCCAGGTGATACATCTGTAAGTTTAACTCCTTCATCTTATCGAGTAAAGGCTGATAAGGCTCCAGGTAGTTGTCTACGATGCCCTTATTGGCGTTCGTATTCGAGGGCTCGGCCCCTACGACGGTGGGGTCGTTATCCTGGTATTTAAACCAGTGCCACCCTACGCAATTCTTCGATTCGAGCAAGCCGAGCGCGAAATTCTGGTAAAACAGGCCTCGGTCAGCTTGGGTCTTTACCACCCAGCCGGTGCCGGCGGTATTAGCCAGGCCGCGAGCATCTTCGCCCTTCACGTACCATTCTGTGATGAGAAAGGGCTTGCCCGTGACCCGCCCCCAATCCTGCATCCAGTTTTGCTCGGGCGTCCAGGTGTTATAGTAGTTGATACTCACAGCGTCGAGGTATTTGCCGGCCACTTGCATCAGCTCGAGGGCGTAGCGCTGCCCGCCGTGGAAGCGGCAGCCCAGGTACATGTGGTTGGGGTCGTACTTTTTCATGGCCCTGGCCACGATGGAAAAGTAGCGGTCGGCGGCGTAGGCCAGAAAATCCTGCCGGTTTTGGTCCGTAATAGTAGCCAGGGTGATGCCGCGCTCGTCGGCCCACTTCTTGGCGGCTACGTAGCCGGGCTCGGTCACGGGCAAGGTGAGGTAGCCGTCGAGGTTTTTGCGCAGCAGCGGTATCTCGTTGTCGGAGAAATAGCCGAATAGGTTTTTGTCGTTCTTGTACTGTACTAGCTGCTTAGCGTACTGCTCACAAAAATCCTCAAAGCCAGGGTCAAAGGTGAAAATCACATCATTAGGATAGCCCTTGTGGCCGGGCTGCACGTAGGTGCCGCCACGCTTATTGCCATAGCTACTCATAAAGTCCAGGTTGATGGTATAAGCCAGCGGCTGGCCCGACTGCTTATTCTCGGCCTGAATATCCTTGGCCGCCGACCACGCGCCGGCACCGTTGAAGCCATTCGCAAACAAGAACTTTCGAGTGCCCGTCATCCAGCCAGCCCGGTTGCCGTACTTGGCTTTGAGGGCCGCCTGGGTGCGCGCTGAGCTACCGGGCTGCACGTCGTTGGGCGCGTTGTGCAGGAAATAGTAACCGTCGGGGTCAATGGCCCACCAGCGCCCAGCTATTTTCTCCACGTGAAAGAAACCGGTGGCCTGGCTGCGCTTATCGAGCCGTCCGCCATACTTATCCAGCTTGATGGTAGCGGGGGTGAAGCCTTGCAGCGTGGCGATGGTGCGCGTAGGGAAAATCTTGTACGGCCCAAACCCCGCCCGCCCATCCGTCTGTGAGTTGTTAACGGTGCGCTTGGCGGCTACCCGCAGCGAGTATTCGAGGCTGTCGCGCGACTGTGACCGGGCAGCAGGCACCAGGCTCACCACCAGACCCGCACTCAGTAAGAAAGCTAGCGGCCGGCTCATTTAGCGTCGTACTTAAGCGCCTGTTGCCGGTAGTACTCCTGCAGCGCGTAAAAAGCCTTCTTCTTCACGCCCGTATTCGAAATCAAGCCCTTGCGGTTGAAGCCGTTCTGGTACACCGGGTGCTGGCGGCGGGTGGCCCGAAAGTCGGCCAGCACCCAAGGGGTCATGCCCCGCAGGCCGGGGATGGTACCCAACATCTTGAACTGCTGCTGGTAGAGCGCCTCCTGGTATTCCTCGCTCCAGCGCGTGTTGGCATCGCCGTGGTAGCCCGCCAGCGCATCGCCCCCAAACTCACTGATGAGCACCGGCTTGTTGTACTTGATTTGAAAGGAGGACTTGGTAATATTGTCGGGCGCGCCGCCCGAGTACCATCCCACATACTCGTTGAAGCAGGTCAGGTCGAGGGCTTCGGCTAGTTGGTCGTCCACTATCACTACATTGCCCTCGCGGTGCGTTTCGAGGGCGGCGGCGATAAGGCGGGTGTCATCCAGCGCACGGGCCTTCGCAGCCAGGCTGGTCATAAACTTCAGGCGAGGGTCGCTGGGCGGCGTCTCATTGCCGATAGACCAGATAATAATACTGGCCCGGTTTTTTCCCATCGAGATAAGGTCAGAAAGTTGGGTTTCGGCATTTTGGTAGGTAGCGGGATTTTGCCAGGAAATGGTCCAGTACACTGGCACTTCGGCCAACACCCGCAGGCCCATCTCGTCGGCTAGGCGCAGCATCAGCTCATTGTGAGGGTCGTGGGCCAGGCGCACGTAGTTGCAGCCC
>CAXUKA010000194.1:0-12118 GCA_964251335.1 uncultured Hymenobacter sp. | reverse complement strand
CCGGGGGCGCTATCCAGGCGGCGGCATCGGCCAGGTAAAGGCGACGCGTCTGGGCGCTAGTGGCGCTCGGAAACACGAAGCGGCGGGCCGTGCTGCCCATCGTTTGGGCGGCGGTGGGTGCGATGCGCTGCACGTTGTAGGGGTCGTGAATGTCGTAGCCCACCACCGTGGTCGGCACGTTATCCAACTCATACGTCGCCGTACCAGTCAGCAGTGAGTCATTCTGGAACCACACGCTACGCCGGTCGCTAAACCAGACACTCTGCTGCGGGGCTGTAAACTTTATGTAGCTAAATACAAACAAATCGAAAACCGCTCCCGAGCGCTGGTTGACTACTGCACCTCGGATTTCGACTTGGCCGTTCGCACTAACATCGCTGGCATTTAGGGTATAATACCCTTTCTTAAACTCGTAGTTCATGTACGTCAGCGCGCTCAGCTCGCGCGAGGCGCTGGCACCAGGAGACATCACGCGCACGCTGGTCGTATGCTGCCCCACTGTCCCTCCAGGGCCGGTGGGCGAGCTCGCGCCCGCTACGCACACCTCGGCTCTGATGGGTGGCGCACCCCCTGTCGTTACCGTCGCCCGCAGCAGGCTGTCGTTAACGATGGGCATTTCGCCCGTGTACGACCAGTTCGAGAAGAAGCCTTCGCCGCTGTTCAGCCACGGCATGTGCACCGTGCCTTCAGAAGGCGCTTCGTAGTATTTCTCCTTGGCTACTTTCAACACGGTTTGCAGGCGCCAGGCGTGCGGCGTACCGCCTGCGGCCACGGGCTGCGTCATGCGCTTGCCAGCGCGGCTACCCCAAGTGATAAAGTAGGCCGCCGTATCGGTGTAAAAGCTATAATACTGGTGCGCCTGCTCGGAGGGATTCTTATAGTACTCACGGTCAAGCACCCCGTCGTTGCGCTGGCCATAAAACTCTAAGTAGGTAGTGGCATCCAGTGTGGTAGCGTTGCCACCTTGGTACACGGCCACTTCCTTGCCCCGCCGCCACAGCTGAAACTGCGTGGGCGCGACGCCCGTGGGGTTAAGGCTTTGCAGGTAGGCGTAGTTGAGGCGATAAATACCGTCGCGCCACACCTTTAGCTTGTAGTAGGGCTGGCCGGCCACTATCCATTCGTTGCCGTAGGGGCCCGATTGCGCGTGCGCGCCCGCACTCAGCAACAGGCCGAGTAACAGCAAAAGCAGGCTTTTAGCTGTCGAAGTTTGCCTAAGTCGCCACCCAGCAGTGTACTGTTGTGTCATAGCGAGATTGAATAGGTAAGCCGACCGCAGCCGGCAAGTATATGATAAATTGATAATGAACTAGTTATTCATGTGCAGGCCACCCGCACGGCTACCGAAGCCATAGCCCAGGCTCACAATAAGCGAGTTGACGCTGGACGTTTCATCGAGGGCCAGGCGCGACAGAGCCAAATCGACGCGCAGGCCGCTAAAGGCTACGCCCGCGCCCAGGCTGTACTGGCCTTTCCACTGCTGTTTCTGGTCGAAGTTGGTTATTTTCTGATAGTTGCCTACGCCACCGCGCAGAAACACCATGTTGTGGTAGCCTACTTCGAGGCCTGCACGGGGGTCCACACTCACGGGCTTAGCCGAAATGAGGGTGTTGCGTTGGCCGTCGGTAGTGGCTTCGAGGTCGGCGGCCACCAAGGCGGTGAACTGCGCGGGCAGCTTAAACTGGTAACCCAGTCCCAGCACCAGTCGGGGCAGCGTAATCTCAGTCGAGTTGACCGGAATCTGGTCGCCCACCGCCGCCGAGGCCTTGAATTTGTCGGCATCGACGCTCCAGGCGTTGAAAGTGGTGGTGATGTCGCGGGCCATCAAACCCAGCCGCCAGCCGCCGTGGTTGTACTGCACGCCCGCATCAATACCAAAGCCATAGGCATTGGCATACGAGCCCACGTTGCGGTAAATCAGCTTGGCATTGGCCCCTACACTCAGGCCTTCCGGCCCCATTTTGCGGGCGTAGGAGAGCAGCAGCGCATAATCAGCCACCGAAAAGTACGTAATGCGACTATAATCGATAGAGCCATCGTACTGATTAATTAGCAAGCGAGTATCGGCAATATTATCGACGCCCGTGCGCAGCAGCGTAGCCCCTACCACGCTCTTGTCGTCGAGCGGCATCGCAAAAGCGGCAAACTCGTTCTTCACCACCCCCGAAAACAGCTCGGAGTGCATCAGCACACCATCGTATTTGGAAGAGAGGTTGGTGAGCGCAGCGGGGTTCCAGTAGCCGGCGGTGGCATCGGTAGCCAGGCTCACTTGCACTTTGCCCATGCCCAGCGAGCGGGCACCCGCCCCGAGGTTCATAAACTCGTTGCTGTACTTAGGCGTGTTGGATTGGGCTTGGGCCGTGCCGGCCGCCAGCAGCAGGCCGAGGCCTAGCATCCATTTTATGTGCCCGCACCGGGTAGCAGCGGAAAATTGTAGCATAGAAGAATGTCAGAACGAAGGAAATCGCAACCGCAACGCAAGTTACTGCCCATTAGTGCGCCGCCCTTCTCGAAATAGCTCATCAGCACGCTCTCTTAGCAAGGCAATTACCTAGTTAGCCGCTCGCTGCGGCCTACGGATGAGCTTACTGATTGCTGCAATTAAGTAGCGTGCTGGTATTTTTTTGGATTATTCGAATTTCCACAGTACAGGCATGGCTTGCATTAAAGTAGCGTTTAGTGAAAAAATAATTTTTTATTTTTTCAAAGTGTTGATTTTCAGTATTATGATTTTATCCATCTATGATTTTACCAACTAAACACTGCTAAAACAGAAAAATATTTTCCGTTTTTCGCTCGCTGGGCAACAAAATATTTTTAACCTAGTATTGTGTAATACAAAGTACCTACACTACATTTGTACTGTTCCTCACCTACTACTAGCCCATACCGCCCATGAAACTAGAGAACACCCAGGTGCAGATGCGCAAAGGCATCCTCGAATTCTGCATCCTGGAGATTATCGGCCGCGGGGAGGCCTACGCCAGCGACATGCTGGAAGAGCTAACCCAAGCCCGCATGATAGTGGTCGAGGGCACGCTCTACCCGCTGCTCACGCGCCTCAAAAATGCCGCCCTGCTCGACTACGTCTGGAAAGAATCGACTTCCGGGCCACCTCGCAAGTACTACACGCTCACCGAGGCCGGCCGCCAGTTTCTGGAAGAGCTGCGCCAGACCTGGGAAGAAATGGCCCTCTCGGTGGGCATCATCCGCCAGCCCCGCCGCCCCATTTAGTGCCTAGTGCTTAGTGCCTGGTGCTTAGTAACAACCCCACTACAGCCCAGCTCCCAAGCACAACCCAACCAAGCACAAACCCCCAAGCACCAAGCACTAAAAATTTAATCGCCGCGCTTCGCCGCCTGCGGCCTTTCCCATGAAAAAGAACATCAGCATCAACTTGCAGGGTATCATCTTCCACATCGAAGATGATGGCTACGAAGTGCTTAGCCGCTACCTCCAGGAGGTGAAGGCGCACTTTGCCAGCTACCAAGGCCACGAGGAGATAGTGGCCGACATCGAGGGCCGCATTGCCGAGCTGTTTTCGGCGCGCCTCTCGACTATCAAACAAGTCATTACCCTCACCGACGTAGAGGAAATGACCGCCAAAATGGGCCGCGTGAGCGACTTTAACACCTCGCCCGACGAGGACGACGACGAGCCTGCCTACGCCGAGCCTTCAGCCGCCAGCCAGTCGGCCGGCTTTGGGCGCACGGCGGGCGGCAGCACCCCTCCCCCATTTGGCACGCAGGGCACGGCCGATGGCCAGCCCCGCCGCCTTTACCGTGACCTGGCCCACCGCAAAATAGCGGGGGTATGCGCCGGCCTGGCCCAGTACTTTCTGGTAAATCCGCTGGTAGTACGGCTCATTTTCCTGGCGCTTGTGCTGCTGCCCAACGTCATTGGGGCTTACGACCACATTCCCGGCACCGGGATGTTTCGTCACCGCTTCGACTTTGGCGGTCTGGCCCTCATTGCCTACGTGGTGCTGTGGATAGCCCTACCCAAGCGCGACGATGCCCCTGCGCCCATCGACACCCTCGATTTTGGCGGTTCGCTGACCGGGCGCAAGCTCTTCCGCGATGTGGATAGCGGCAAAGTAGGCGGCGTATCGGCCGGTCTGGCAGCCTACTTCCGCACCGATGTGGTGCTGGTGCGCGTGCTATTCCTGATTAGCTTGTTTTTGGGTGGCTCGGGCTTCATTATCTACCTAATACTGTGGGTAGTGGTGCCCGAAGCTCGCACCGTATCGGAAAAAATGCAAATGCGCGGTGATGCCGTCACGCTCTCGGGCATTGATAACAACCTGCGTAGCGGTGCTTTGGATAATGATGGCACTACACCAGCCGGGAGCCGCTCGGTAGGCACTTTTTTGGAAGGAGCAGCGCGTAGCGCTAAGCCAGCAGCCACTTTTCTGGGCACAATAATCCGTTGGATAGTAGGCTTGTGGCTGATTTTCTGGGGCGGCACGTGGTTGTTTGGAGTACTAGCCATGCTGGGTGCAGCGCTGAGCATTATTCCCTTCACGGCCGTAGAGCACACCAGCAATGGGTTTATGTTCGACGACAGCTTTGGCTCAGTAGTGCGCAACCTGCCCCCGTGGGGCGCAGTAGCCGGCGCACTGCTCACGGGCATTCCGGCCTTGATGCTGATACTGTTGGGTTTGCGCCTGATTTTGCGCCGCTCGGTACTAGGCCGTACTACTGGGTCGGTACTATTGGGCTTGTGGCTGCTGGGGGTAATTGGCTCGGCAGCGGCTGGCTTGCAAGTAGCCCGCGATTTCCAGGCTAAAGGCACTTACACTACCACCATGCGCCTGGATGCCATGCGGGGCCGGGGCATCGTGCTCGACTCGCGCAATGTAGAGGACCATATGGAGTGGATAAACCTGCACGTAGCTCCCGCCGATAGCGGCAAAGCGCCTTACATCGAAGAAGAATTCCGGGCCAGCGGCCGCACTGAGGAGGCCGCTCGCCTTACGGCGCAGCAAACGATAGTGTACAACATCGAGCAGCGCGACTCGACCATCACCTTCGACGAGGGTTTCCGGCTCAAAAACAGCGCACCATTCCGCAACCAGAAGTTGAGTTTGACGCTGTACCTGCCCCTGGATAAGGTGTACCGCCTGACACCCGAATTTATTCGTCACCTCGACGACGACGACTTCACCAGCAACCACCGCCCCAACACCGATGGCGATAAGTCGTACCGCGCCCGCTTCACCCGCGAAGGCAAGTTCCGCTGCCTCGATTGCCCGCCCTCGGATGACGACGATGACAACGATGAGGTGGTAAACGTGGACGTGGCTGGCACGAAAACCCAAGTGCGCGTGAACACCGACGGCGACGAGCCAACCATACACATCAGCACCAGCTCGCCCAATTTCAACACCGACCCCGCCCACTATGGTACTAGCCGCAAGACGCTCAGCAGCGGCGAAGAGTTTAGCGAAGTCGAAGTGAGCGGTGCCTTCCGGCTGCTGGTGCGCCAGGGCGACAGCTTCAAAGCTGAAGCGGCTGGCCGGCCTGGCGACCTCGACGATGTGCGTATCGAAGTGCGCGGCGACCGGCTGGTGGTGCGTAACCGGGCCAACAACGGCCTGTTCTCGGCCTTCGGCAACAACCGCAATCCGATACTGGTGCAGGTAACGCTGCCCCGCCTGCGCCGCCTCGACCTGAGTGCTGCCTGCCAAGCCGACGTGAGCGGCTTCCGCGACGAAGACCTGCACTTCGAAGCCTCCAGCGCCGCCTCGGCCCGCCTCAACGTGAACGTGCCCCGCCTCGAAGTCGACCTGAGCAGCGCCGCCCACGCCGAAATCAGCGGCTCGGCCAACGAGCTGTCGGTAGATGGCTCCAGCGCCAGCTCGCTCGAAGCCCTGGGCCTGCGCGCCACGAAGGCCTCGCTCGACCTCAGCAGCGGCTCCGAAGCCAAAGTGCACGCCACCGATGAGCTGAAAGTAGACCTCAGCAGCGGCAGCCAGGTGAAATACGCCGGCCGCCCTGGCCGCATCGAGAAAGACCTCAACAGCGGCAGCTCTTTGGAGCAAGTGGATGAGTAGAGAGATTTTTACACGCTGAAAAAGGAGAAGGCGGTTACTTTAGTAAGTAACCGCCTTCTCCTTTTTTAAACCGAATTGCCACGCTGCCTACCCGCCAATCTGCTTGGCTTTGTAGCCTTCTTTCAGCAGCACTTCCAGCACTTTGGCGCGGAAGTCGCCCTGCACTACTATCTCACCGTCTTTGGCGCTGCCCCCTACCCCACACTTGGTTTTCAGGAGCTTGCCTAGGGTTTGGAGGTCTTCCTCGCGGCCCACAAAGCCGGTGATGAGCGTTACCTGCTTACCACCGCGCTGCTTTTTATCGAGCTGCACGCGTAGCTGTTGCTGTTGAGGCGGTAGCGTGGTAGCGGCCGCCTCATCGTTGGTCTGGTAAGAGAATTCGGGGTTGGTAGAGTACACCACACCCTGGCGCTGGTCCTTTTTCATACTGGCAAAGTTTACGCGGCGGCCGGCTCTTTGGCTAAAGCGGCCTGAATACCATCCCAAAAGGCCACGCGGGCGGCCATACCCTGCTGGGCTACTTCGGTGGCTTGCTGCCAGCGCGCAGGGTCGGCTTCGCAGAGGTCGCGCACCATTTGCTGGGCCAGCGGCGCGTGGTTTTCCTCATCAAGCTCGATGTGGCGGTTGAGATAATAAATAAACGTATCGAGCTGGCCGGGAAAGCGCTGCCCCAAATCGGCCACCAAATGCCGGAACATATCGGGAATAACATCCTCCCGCCCAAACGTAAACGCCGAGGCAATGGCGTGCGGCTGCCCAGCCGCGATAACGGCAAAAGTCTGCTTCACAAACTCCTGCACGGCCGCCGGGGCCTGCGCGGCGGCCAGGGCAGCGGGCACGTTGGCACCTTCGGCCAGGGCCGCCAGCAAGCGTTGCACGGGGGCGGTATCGGCCCCGCACTCCTGCATGGCGCGCAGGTATAGCTCGAAGTGGCTGGTGGGGCGGCCTTCGGGGTCCACATCAGTTTCTTCTTCCAGCACTATCTCATTGATAAGGCGGCGCGTGGCAGGGTTGCCCTTGGGCACCCACGGCAGCGTGGTGCACGTGAGGTCGCGCTGCAAAGCCTTGAGCAGCGACATGAAGTCCCACACCGCAAAGACATGGTATTCCATAAACACCCGCAGGTCGTCGAGCGAGCGGATGCTGTAATAAAGCGAGTGGTCGACCAGCCGCTGCCGGGCTGGCTGCAATTCTCCTTGTAATTCTTTAATGAAGTCCTGAGCCATTTTTCTTCGCTTAACTGGCAATTATTCTTTGTTTTGAAGGCCTAGCCTGCGTTTTCTATCAGTTGCCGCCAACTGCTTACGCATATAGAGAGCAGCCGGATTTTGGCCGCTAATGAAAGTTACACGGCCACTTCCAGCGCCAGCGGCAACAGGTCAAATACAAACTCAGTAGCGTGGCCGATGTAGTCGCCATCGGCGTGGCAACCCAGCGGCGCGGCGGCGCGCACCGTAGTATAGCTGGTGCGGCTGTAAGCGGCACCACCGGTGCGCGGCATCGTACCCAGCGCCATGCCCAGCACCACCTGCACCGCTCGCCAGGGCGGCAGCGCATCCATGAGGCACATATCGAGCAGGCCATCCTGGAGGTTAGCATCGGGCGCGATGTAGGCGTTGTTGCCGTACTGCGAGGCGTTGGCAAAAGCCAGCACGTAACAGTCCGTCTTGAGCGTTACCCCGTTGGTTTCTACTACCACGGGCACCGGCTCAAAGGTGCGGTACTCGCTCAGCGTCACGCGCATATACGTGCTCAATCCTCTCGAACCCGCCTTGGCAAACTGCTGGCTCACCCGCGCATCAAACCCCAGACCCGACGTGCAAAAAAATGGCCGGCCATTCACCCGCCCCACATCCATGCGGCTGAAAGTGGGCTGGCGCAAGCGGCGCACGGCCCGGCCCAGGTTCAGCGGCACTTTGAGGTGACGGGCCAGCCCGTTGCCCGAGCCACGCGGCACGATGCCCATAGCAGTATTTTCCTGGTTCAGCAGGCCTTGGCCTACTTCGTTTACAGTGCCATCGCCGCCCACGGCCACTACTACCCGGCAACCCGCTTCGGCAGCGGCTCGTGCCAGCTCGGTAGCGTGGCCAGGGCCTTCGGTGGGACGTAGCACATAGTCGCCACTAGCCTCAGAGCCAAAATATTGTGCCAGCAGCGCTGGAAAATCAGCCCGGCGATTAGTCCCCGCCGTCGGATTAAAAATGAAGCAAGTACGCGGCATAACCACAGCGCCACCACCGGGCGGCCATTCAAGCAATAAAATAAAAAGGCCCGCCCAACAGGCAGGCCTTTTTCCAATTCTTACTGATTAACTACTTAGCAATCACCAAGAATTAACCATTCATTTTCTCACCCAGCTTCTGGATGAGGTCGGCCGTACGGGTCGAGTAGCCGGTTTCGTTGTCGTACCAGCCCACTACTTTGGCCAGCGTACCATTGGTCGAAGTCAGCTCCGAGTCGAAGATGCACGAGTGCGGGTTGCCCACGATATCGATGCTCACAATCGGGTCGGTGGTGTACTCCAGAATACCTTTCATCGCGCCATCAGCGGCAGCCTTAATGGCGTCGTTGATTTCCTGCTTGGTAACTTCTTTTTTCAGAATCACGGTCAGGTCAGTCAGCGAGCCGTCCGGCACGGGCACACGCATAGCGATACCATCTAGCTTGCCTTTCAGCTGGGGCAGCACCAGGCCCACGGCCTTGGCAGCACCAGTGCTGGTCGGGATGATGCTGTAAGCAGCAGCGCGAGCGCGGCGCAGGTCTTTGTGAGGCGCGTCTTGCAGGTTTTGGTCCGAGGTATAGGCGTGCACCGTAGTGATGTAGCCTTTCTCAATGCCAAAAACATCGTCAAGCACCTTAGCCATTGGGGCCAGGCAGTTGGTAGTGCAGCTTGCGTTCGAGATGATGGTTTCGTCACCTTTCAGCGTGTCTTCGTTCACGCCGAGTACTACCGTCGGGATGTTGCCGGTAGCCGGGGCCGAAATCACAACTTTTTTGGCACCAGCCGTAATGTGCTGGCCTGCACCAGCTTCATCTACAAAGCGGCCCGTGCTTTCGAGCACGATATCTACGCCCATGGCTTTCCAGGGCAGCAGCTTGGGGTCGCGCTCGGCAAGGGCGGCGATGTGCTGGCCGTTTACGGTCAGGCTGTTATCGTCGTAGGTCACCGTGCCGTCGAAGCGGCCGTGTACTGAGTCATACTTGAGCAGGTGAGCCAGCGTCTTATTGTCGGTGAGGTCGTTGATAGCCACAATCTCCACATTGTCGCGGCCAAGCAGCGACTTGAAGGTGAGGCGGCCAATGCGGCCGAAGCCGTTAATGGCGACTTTAATTTTTGCCATGTTGTTGGGAAAAATGGAAGTAGAACAGGCCGCCGCAACGGCCTCAGTGAAATACGGGGCGAAGGTACGGGGTAAGGTGAGTTTGCCGGCTATCCGTCCTTGGGTCTCCTGTCTACTTTAACAACTTGCGTGCTTTTGAGTTTTTTTTCAACTGAAAATCAGGACAGTTTTGATGCCAGGGCATTTTTATCAGTCCTAGTATTTGCTTTGAGGCAAGGTTATCGTACCTTTGCACCACCAAAACAAAAATGGTCCGTTCGTCTAGGGGTTAGGACAGTAGATTTTCATTCTACCAACAGGGGTTCGATTCCCCTACGGACTACAAACTATGGCCTTCTCGCTATCGGGAAGGCCATTTTTGTTTCTCGGGGGACCCGTGAGGGGACCCACGGCGCTCGATTAGGTCGCACGCATAGTGTAGCGCAGTCAGGGCGAGAACGCATAGTATGCGTATCTGACAAGTAATTGAGCACGCTGCTAATAGCCACGCCAGTAGCGCATCGAGCTTGGCGAGAAGGACTTCCAGGTCTTGGCGGGTAGGGTCATAGCTAAGTGGTGTACTGAGCGTGAACGGGCAAGAAGGAGACAGCTTGTTTGAGCAGGCGAAACTTTCCGCGGTTGTCAGCAAGGTCGATGTCTTAAATCTTCGTCCACGAGCCAAGCTTCCTGGTCGGTGTGGCCGTCTTGCTGGGCCGTGCGCAGGGCCAGAGGCATCGAGCCGTTAACGTACACCGTTAGGTGCCCGGCCTGGTAGCAATAGCCCAGAATGTGCCCGGGCAGGGCACTGGCACCAGGGCCGTGCCCGGGGCGGGGGCCGACACGCGCACCCGCTTGCCGGTGCGGGCATCATTGAGCGACACGCGAGGGGAAGTCAATTGCTCGACCATGACGCTATGCGACTTTTACTTGGTTGACGCTCACGACCAGACCGCTGGTGAAGCGGCGGCGCTGGGTTTCGTAAGCAAGCACCAGGGGCAGCTCCTCGCGGTACTGCGGGTGAGTGGCGGCGATTTCGGTGACCCGGCGCCGGAGTTGCTTTAGGGGCAGCAGCGGCACCACGGCGGCCGGCAGCAGCCCAGTGGGGCTGGTCAGGCAGGCCTAGTCACGCCAGCAGGGCTTGCCCATGGGTTCGGGTGGAGAAACGTTTAGATGCATGACAAATAATGAGTTAGGTGAAGGGAAAGCAGAATTAAAAGGGCGTAGCGATACCGTTCGCCAAGTGCTGGGACACTGGCGTTGGGCGGCGCGGGCGCCGATTATTACCTCAAAAGAGCTAGGCCTCGATGATGAGCAACGGGCCGACCAGCGGCTCGTCTTCTTCCAGCTCCATGCCGGTCAGGCGCTCGAAGTCGGTGGTGGCGCTGAGCGTGGGGCCGAAGCCGTAATCGGCCGCGTTTTCGGGGGCCACGATGAGATACTCCAGGCCATTGGCGAGTACTTCGCCCGGAACGTCCGTGCCCAGCAACTTGCGCAGGGCGGGGGCCACTTCCATAAAATCCAGCGTTAGGCCGTTGCTGCCCTGATGCGGGCTAAGGGTCGCCAGTTCGGCGGCGGTAAGAAGACGCGGGGCGGCGCTGGGCAGGTGCAGGGTGGCTTGCATGGAATAAAGAAATCAGGAAGTAAAAGTCGGGTAAAGGGGTAGCTGTGCTGGCCGATGATTTTGCTAGTGCAGCACCAGCTCTTGCTGGCGGCCGGCTATCATGCGCTCGTGGAGCGGCATGTCTTCGGCAAAGAGGTATTGGTGGCTTCCCTGAAAATGTGTTTTCAGCCAGCGCTCCAGAGCTTTGCTCTCACTGACGGTGATGCCCAAGCGGCCCTTGTTGCCGAGGAGCTGGTTGAAGCGGGTGGCGCTCATACCCCACTCCTTCAGCAGGGCCTCGGTGGGGCGTATGGTCTCCAGGCCAATGGCCGTGAAGATTTCCCGCAGGCGGTTTATGTGTTCCATCATTTTTCAGAAAAACACCGGGCTGTTTTACAAAATCTGGCCGATGTTTTTCATATTTACACCGAACTATGATGCAATACTATAGAATTTTGAAGCATACTACAAAATTTTAAAATAAACTTTTTGCATCAAAATTTTATATGCTAGGCGAAAGAATTAAAGACGCTCTCAAAAATGCTGGTATCACCTATGCCAAGGCAGCGGCAGAAATGGGTATCAGTGAGGGAAGCCTCTATAATATCTTCAAAAAAGACAGCTTTGAGATATCATATCTTTTAAAAATATCGGAACTGGTTGGATTACCAGCCTCATATTTTTTAGAGGATAATGCTTCAAGGCCTTCTACTATCCAGGCTGGCGATTTCAATCAAGCTGGTAACAACCTCACGCAAAAAATCAAAGGCAGTAAAGCACCAGCCCAGGAAACAGCCAAGCAGCTCGAAGACTGCCAGCGCGACAACGAGTCGCTGAAACGTGAACTGGCGCTGGCCAACGCCCTGGTAGCCGCCAAGGACGAAACCATTACCCTGCTGCGCGCCAGCTTCACTCGCCCTAACTAAATGCAGCCTACGCCTTCTACTCCGCGCAAGAAGGCTAATAAGTGGATTGTGATTGCCCTGGTGGTCGTGGTCGTGCTGCGCCTACTACTCTACCTGCTGACCAGAAAACCCTGATTAGTGTCCTGCCACGTACCCAGTTACAACCGTTCGTACTAACCTCTATGAACAAACGGCTTACCACTTCACTACTAACCAGCAGTATACTTTTACTCGCTTG
>CAXUKA010000193.1:0-12141 GCA_964251335.1 uncultured Hymenobacter sp. | reverse complement strand
GCAGTCGCACCTGAATAGCTCGTTTTGGTGCGACTGCTTCGTCGTGCCTCCGCGCAATGACAGACGATATAGCAATAAGTTTTGCCCTAGCCGCCAGCCTCAAAGCCCGGATACAGCGTCATGCCGCCATCCATAAAAATCGTCTGGCCTGTGATGTAGTCAGCCTCATCCGACACCAGCCACGCGGCTAAATTGCCGATATCCTCGGGGTCGCCCACGCGCTTGTAGGGGATGAGCTTGAGCAGACTAGCTTCGGCTTCGGGCGTTTCCCAGGCTTCGTGATTGATATGAGTTTTGATAGCGCCCGGCCCGATGGAATTGATGCGAATCTGGCGCGGGGCCAGCTCCTGGGCAGTGCTTTTCATGAGTTGCATGATGCCGCCCTTGGTGGTAGCGTAGTTGACGTGGCCGCCCCACGGAATGACTTCGTGCACGCTGCTCATGCAAATGATTTTGCCCAGCGCCCGGCTTACTTCGGGCTGCGGGCCGCGCCGCACAAACTCGCGGGCGGCCTCACGCAGGCATAAGAACTGGCCGGTCAGATTGACGTCAATTACCTGCTGCCACTGCGCCAGGGTCATGTCGAGGAAAGGCGAATCGACCTGAATACCCGAGTTGGCCACTACAATGTGCAGGGTACCAAAGCGCTCAATGGCTTGCTTGAACATAGCCTGCACGTCGGCTTCCTTGCTCACGTCGGCTTTCACGGCGAAAGCGGTGCCGCCCGCGTCAGCAATGGTTTTGACGGTAGCATTAGCGCCATCCTCGTCGTGGCTGTAGTTGACGACGACCGAGGCACCATGGGCCGCCAGGGCAATGGCCACGGCCGCCCCAATACCGGAGCTGGAGCCCGTGACAAGGGCAAACTGCCCAGCCAAGCGGGGCGAAGAAGTAGAAGGCATAAAAACGCGGGAAAGAGAAACCGCAGCGGCCCGGTGCCAGTGCGCAAAACTGGACTAAAGACGGGCTTTACCGGGCTGGGGTTTTGCTTTTGCGGGCGAATTGGCAAACCTCATCCCCTATTCATGCAGCCCGCTGAAACTGGTTGCAGGCAGGCCGATGAAATCAGTAAGTTAGTCGGTACACTTGGGGGTGCGGCCGAGTAGGCTGCCCATTGCCTGGAGGCAGCCGGTAGCTTTGGCGGCATCGCTACACCACCCGCCCGGTGGGTGGCGCAGCTTCACTTTATTTTTCTTTCTACCATGCGTATGCACTCGTTACGGCTGGCCCTGGTGGCTGCCGCTCTCGCCGCTACCAGCGGCGCAGCCCAGGCCGCACCGCGCCAGGAGGCCCCTGCTCAAGACCGCCAGCGTGGCGGCGGCGACCGCTTCAAAGACCTCGGCCTCAGCGCCGACCAGCAAACTAAGCTCGACGCCCTCATGAAAGAGGAGCGCGCCAATGGCGGCGGTCGCAACGGCCAAAGCGGCCCACCCACCGATGCCGAGCGCCAGGCTATGCAAGCCCGCCGCGCCGACATGGACGCCAAAGTAAAAGCCATCCTCACCCCCGAGCAGTACACCAAATACCAGGCCTCGCGCCCGCAGCGCGGCCAAGGCCGCGGTCAGCGCCCCACCAGCGGAGAATAGATTTTGTTTTGCTGCTACAAAAAAAGGCCTTCTGCACTGGTGCAGAAGGCCCTTTTATTTGTGAAATTTTCACTCGCTATTGCGTTCAGCATGACGCAATAGCGATTTCTGATTAACCCCAGATGCTAGCTCCACCGGCTCAAAAACTGCCCAAATACCTCTTTATACTGCTCACCTACCGGAATAGTCTCCGAGCCAATCTGCACGGTGAGGCGGCGCACCGACTCTATCTTGTCCAGGGCCACGATAAAGGAGCGGTGGATGCGCATAAAGCGCCGGGCAGGTAGCTTCTCCTCCATTGCCCGCAGGCTCATCAGCGAGAGCAGGGCGCGGGGTGTGCTCTTGAGATGGATTTTTACATAGTCCTTCAGACCTTCCACATATAAAATATCGCTGAGTGCCACGCGGATAAGCTGGTATTCTACTTTCAGAAAAATAAAGTCTTCCTCCGGGGCAGGCGCAGATGCCGGGGCAGGCTCGGCGTGGATTTGGGCCAGCTCAGCGTAAGTTTTGGCCTTGTTAGCAGCTCGCAAAAACTCTTCGTAGTTGAAGGGCTTCACGAGATAGTCCAGGGCATCGACTTTGTAGCTTTCCAGCGCATACTGCGGGAAAGCGGTGGTGAAGATGATGCGCGGCGCATTGCCAGCCTGCGCTAGTACCCGCGCGAGCTCCAGGCCCGTCAGCTCCTGCATTTGGATATCGAGAAAGGCTACGTCCACCTTTTCGGTTAGCTCGTGCAGGCCCTTTAAGGCCTCTACGCCGCTGCCGTAGCGGCCTACGAGATTCAGAAAAGGGGTTTGTTCGATGAAAGTGCAGAGCAAGGCTAGCGCTAGCGGTTCGTCGTCAACGGCAATACAGTTGATAGGCATGGGGTAATTTTTGATACTTAACTTAAGATTTCAGACTCCATAAAGCCTGTCATTGCGAAGAGGAACGACAGTTTACGCGCCTACCTCCAAAGCTAGTTGCACATCGAACTCGTTTTCGGGCGTGCGCTCGGTCACGTTGAGCGAGTAGCGGCCGGGGTAAAGCAGGTCAAGGCGACGGCGGGTATTGACGAGGCCAATGCCATTGGAGCCGGCCAGGTCGGTGCTGGTTTTGGGCACCAGGGTATTGCGCACTTCTATTTCGAGGCGGTTGAAGGTAGGCTGCTTCAAAATGATGACGATGCGGCTGCCTTGGGTGGCAGCCACGCCGTGCTTGAAGGCATTCTCCACAAAGGGCAGCAAAATCATGGGCGCGATGAGCACTTCGCGCACCGGCTCGGGGTGCTCAAATATTACCTGCACCCGGTCGGTGAGGCGCAGCTGCATCAGGGTGATGTAGTCTTGAATAAACGCTACTTCCTGGCTCAATTGGGCGTGTCCGACGGCCGTATCATAAAGCACGTAGCGCATCATGCGCGAGAGGCGGTGCAGGGCCGCCCGCGCCCGCTCGCCGTCGATGAGCGTGAGCGAGTAGATGTTATTCAGGGTGTTAAAGAAGAAGTGCGGGTTAATCTGGGCCTTCAGCAAACTCAGCTCGGCCTCGGTGCGCTGCTGGTCTACGCGCTCGCGCAGCTGGGCCTCGCGTTGCCAGTGCTGTACCACCGTGATGGCCGTGGCAATGCCCAGCACCAGCAGCGTAATAAGCATAGTAACTAGGTCGAAGCGGCTGCCACGCGGCGGGGGTGGCCCCTGCCGACGCGCCCCTGGCAGCTCGCCCGGCCGCACGCCGCCCGCCGCCCGAAAGGCTTCGCGCAGCAGGTCGGGCAGGTGCAGCATGTTTTCGATTCCTCGGCTCAGCCCCTGAATGGCTAATGCGGTGCCCACTAGTGCTACAATAAACCAGCCGGTGTGCCCGCGCAGCAGCAGGCGCGGCACACTCACGTAAACGGTGAGGTAGAATGCGCTTACCCAGAGCACCAGCAGCAGTCCCTGCTTTATCCAAAACTGCGGGGGCAGGGTAATGTGCCCCGACATGGGCTGAAACACAAGCAGTGTCAGCGCCAGCAGCCCCCAGGCTAGCACGTGAATGAGGGGCGTGAGGTAGCGCCGAAATGCAAAAGCGGCCATAGCTATAGAAAGAACTTCATCAAAAGTAACTGGCGGCCTTTCTGCCCCGCCCCTACTCCCGACTACCGGGCCGATTGTGCCGACTGCTACCCCCGTTTCTCCGGCCGGGTGGTGTAGAATTTCTAGCGGGGTTTATCTTGCGCTACTCTTCCTCCCACCCTACGTTTCTTGTTCTGTGTTTCCTGGCTTTACGCTTGCCCTTTGGCCGGTGCTGCTGGCCTGTTTCCGCCGTGCGGCTGGCTGCCGGTGGACCGTTGTGTTGCTGTTGGCGCTGCTGGCCCACCGCGCCGCCGCTGCCCCGACTGCTCCCGAAGACACACTGATTGTTGAGCCCGAGCGCCCGACGCAGTTTCTCGACGAGCGGTATTACAGCGTGCTCGAAGACCCCACTGGCCACCTGCCACTGCGCGTGGTCAGCAGCCCGGCCTGGGCGGGGCGCTTCACCTCGCAGGTGGGGCGGCCACCCAATATTCAGCATACTAGCAGCACATATTGGCTGCGCCTCACGGTGCTGCCGCGCCCCACGCTCATCCACGACTGGTACCTCGAATTGTACGACCCGCACATCGGGTCGGCTACGCTGTTTCGGCCGCTTGGGGCGGGCGCGGCGGCCTACGATAGTGTCGTGACGGGGGCCAATCTACCCTTTGCCAGCCGGCCGCTGCCGTACAAAAATTTCCTGTTTGACCTACCCCAGCGGGCGGGCGAGCCGGTCACTTACTACCTGCGCCTGCGCTCCGACACACGCACCAGCTTTCGGGGCATGCTGCACAGCGGGCCACACCTCGTGCCCGAGCTTAGCCTGCAATACTGGCTACTGGGCGGGTTCTACGGCGTGCTGTTTATCATGCTGCTGTACAATCTTTTCCTATACTTTTTTCTTAAGGAAGAGTCGTACCTCTACTACGTGTTGTATGTGCTGAGCGGAGCGTTGCTGTTTTTGTCGGAAGACGGGCTGGGGTTTCAGTATTTATGGCCCGGCAGCGCGCAGCTCAACCACGTGGTATCGGCGCTGGCGCCGGTGCTGCTGCTGCTCACGTTTGGGCAGTACGCCCGCACGTTCCTCGACATCACGGCCCGGCTGCCGCAGCTTGACCGGGTTATTCGCTGGGTAGTGGCTTTGAGCGTGGCCCTGCTGATACTCGATGTGGCAGTGGTGCATTCGGGCTTTAGCTTCTGGCTATATCTGCTGCCCTATGGCCTGCTGTACTACGCGGCGTGGCGGGTGTACCGAGGGGGGCTACGGCCGGCGCGCTACCTACTATTGGCGCAGGCTCTGGTGGCGGGCAGCCTGGCGTTTCTCATCAGCCGCAAGCTGGGCATTGATTTTTACAACAATGCCTACACCGTGTATAGCCTCAACGTGGCCTTCGTAATAGAAGTGGCCGTGCTGAGCTATGCTCTGGCCGACAAAATCAAGGGCATGATGGATACCACGCTGCTCACCCAGCGCCGCCTACTTAAGCAGCTCCGCAAAAAGCACCACGCCCAAGCCCGGCTGATGGTGCAGCTGCGCGAAAACCAAGCCCTCAAAGACCAGCTCAATACTGAGTTGGAAGCCCTGGTGGCCCGTCGCACCGACGAGTTGCGCCAGCAAAATGACACCATCGCAACTCAAAACCGCGAGCTGTTGGAGCGCAACAGCCTGCTGGCCTTGCAGTCGGCCGCCATCGAGCAGCTCAACCGCGACCTTCGCCGCGACCTGCAAGACCAGAAAACAGCTCGCATTCAGGCCCGCGAAGTTGATTTTGGCGAGTTCAGCCAGCTTTTCCCCGACAAAGACGCTTGCCTACGCTACCTCGCCGACCTGAAATGGGCCGCTGGCTACCACTGCCGCAAGTGTGGCCATGAGAAGAGTTGCGCCGCCCGCGAGCCCCACGCCCGCCGCTGCACCCGCTGCCGCTACGTAGAGTCAGCTACCACTGGCACCCTGCTCCAGAAATGCAAGTTTGCCCCCGAAAAGGCCCTGTATGCGGTGTTTCTGCTGCACGCTCACCGAGGCAGCTACGCCCCGGCCGAACTAGCGCGGGTGCTCGACCTGCGTCCTGCTACTAGCTGGGCCTTTGCCCAAAAGGTGCTAGCTGCTTTGCAGCGTCGACGGCTGGCCATTGACCATGAAGAAGGCGAGCCGTGGGCGCACGTGCTACTGGAAGTAGAGGTAGAGCTAGAAGCCCAGGAAGCCGGGGCAGCGTAACAATCAGAAATAAGCATTCATGCAGAGCGCTCACGCGTAACGGCAGTAATCTCTAGTGTTGAGATTACTGCCGTTACGCGTGAGCGCTCTGCGTGTCAGTCGTTTTATGACGAACTCACTGGGTATGCTTTTAGCCTGAAATGAGTCTATGTACTCCTGTTGCTTTGTGGCATTTATGCCCGTTCTGTGGCTAAGCTTCTTGCCTTATGATGGCGTGCCGATAGGCGTTTTGCCTTCGTAACGGCAGGCTCTATTGACCTTTCAAATCGGGAATAATCTGCCCTTCTGGGAGACATTTCGAGCAGAAATGGTCTCCTGAATTCCTGCAATCGTTTGTGACCATATTTTTTTCAAAAAAAGCAATCGATTTCCAATTGTTTTTTAGCCTGCCAGCGGGGTAGCGTTTTAATCGTCATTATTCCCCCTAGCCCCCCCAATGCCCATTTGCGCGTGTGAGGTAAGCGTATGACAGTTGCCTAACACACTACCAAAAACCGCCTCAGGATGCTTGCAAGGCCATTTTCAAGCTTGCATTTGCCAAACACGTGCCCCTAGCTTTGGCCATCCTTTTCCCACCTTTATGAACCAATCTGTTTACCGCACTGCGCTATTACGGCGCACGTTGGCTGTGTTGGCCTGCGGCTTGCCCGCTGCCTGGGCTGCCCCAGCTATGGCCGCCAGTCTGCGCGATGCCGCAGGCATTATTCAACCTGCCGCCGCCATTCCTGTCGCGGGCCGCGTAACTGGCGCCGACGGGCAAGGGCTGCCGGGCGTTACAGTGCTGGTGCGTGGCACTAGCACAGGTACCAGCACCGGGGCCGATGGCAGCTTTAGCCTCACCGCACCCGAAGGCAGCACACTCCTTTTTAGCTTCGTGGGTTTCGTGTCACAATCAGTAGTTGTGACCTCGGCCAATGCGGGCAGCCTCAGTATCAAGCTGGTCGAGTCGGCCCAGGGGCTCAATGAAATAGTGGTAGTAGGCTACGGCACCCAAGAACGTCAGGACGTGACCGGGGCCATCTCCTCAGTATCGGGCCGCGACATTGCCACGCAGCCGGTGGCCGACCCTACGCAAGCCCTGCAAGGCCGCGTGGCGGGCGTGACCGTGACCCAAAACTCGGGGGCACCGGGCGGCGCGGGCGGCACTTCGGTACGCATTCGCGGAGTGTCGTCGGCGGGCAACAACTCGCCACTGTACGTGGTCGATGGCTTTCCACTGCCTTCCAATGATAGCGGTTTCAACCCGGTTGAGAGCCAGCTTAACTCCATCAACCCCAATGATATTGAGAGCATCGACGTGCTCAAGGACGCATCGGCCACAGCCATCTACGGGCTGCGGGCGGCCAATGGCGTGGTTATCATCACGACCAAGCGCGGCAAGGCGGGCACATCCAATATTTCGGTCGATGGTTACCGGGGCTTTCAGCAGGTGTGGCGCAAGCTCGATTTGCTGAATGCCCAGCAGTATGCCCTCATCAACAACGAGAGCCAGATTGCCAAGGGCGACCCCATCAACCCGAAATATGCCGACCCGAGCACACTGGGCGCGGGCACCGACTGGCAAAAGGCAGTGTTCCGGCCCACGGCCGTGATTCAGAACTATACGCTGTCGGCTACGGGCGGCAGCGAGAAAGCGCGCTACGCGCTGTCGGCGGGCTACTTCCAGCAGGATGGCACACTGGCGGGCTCTCATTTTGAGCGCTTTACAGTGCGGGCCAACGGCGATATTCAGCTGAACAAGTACGTGAAGGTGGGCAACAGCCTGGCTATCACGCACCAGGAGGACCGGCAGCTCAATACCGGCAACGACGAGTTTGGGGTGCTCAACAACGTGCTGCAAACGCCGCCCACGGTGCCAGTGTACAACCCCAACGGCACTTGGTACGAGCCCAACGCCACCAACGATAACTACGTGGAGCCCAATCCGGTACTGCAATCGCAGATTACCAACTCCAAGTTCTCGCGCAACCGCATCATCGGCACGTTCTTCGCCGAGCTGGAGCCTTTGAAAGGGCTGCGCTTCCGCACCAACGTGGGGGCCGACCTGATTTTCGACAACAACAACGGCTTCACGCCATCGCTCGGGCCGAATTCGCCTCGCAACTCGGTGGCCAGCGCGTACTCTTCCAGCAATTACAACCCGACGTATCTCATTGAGAATACGCTGACTTACGACCGCACTATTGCCGACAAGCACCATTTTACGGTACTGGCGGGGCAGTCGGCGCAGCAGTTTCAGTACACCTATCTATCGGCGGGGCGCTCGGGCTACCTCAGCAACCAGCTGATAAACATCAACGCTGGCCCGTCGGCCAACCCGAGCTACCCGATTAGCAACGGCGGCATTGGCATCGACCCCACTACCGACCGGTTGGCCAGCTACTTCGGGCGCGTCAACTACGAGTTTGGGGGCAAGTATTTGCTCACGGCCACAGCTCGTTATGATGGCACTTCACAGTTTAGCAGCGGTCGCAAGTTTGGCTTCTTTCCGGGGGCTTCCATCGGCTGGCGCATTTCGGAAGAAAGCTTCATTAAGGACATTCCGACCATCAGCAACCTGAAGATTCGCGGTGGCTACGGCAAGGTAGGCAACCCATTGAATGCCGGGCGCTTCGCTTACCTGGCTTCTATCAATACGGGCATTACGTACCCCTTCGGCGGCTCGCCGGTGGTGCTGAATGGTGCGGCCCCTACCCGCGCCCAAAACAGCGATTTGAGTTGGGAGAATAACTACCAGGGCAACATTGGGGTGGATTTGGGCTTGTTCCAGAACCGCATCGAGTTGTCGGTGGATGTGTATGACCGCCGCTCGCCCAACCTGCTGGCGCTGGTGCCGCCGCCCTACGTATCGGGCACCTACGAGTCGCTGCCCACCAACGCTATTTCGGCCTACAACCGGGGCCTCGACCTCTCGCTGAACACCCGCAACATAGTGAACGCTGATGGCCTGAATTGGTCGACGGGCATCACGTTTTCGACCTTCAAAAACAAAATCAGCGACCTGAACGTAGCCGTGCCCTTCAACGGCGTGACCACCCGCACCGGCACGGCCATTGTGCGCTACGACGTGGGCCAGCCTTTCGGCGCGTTCTACGGCTACGTGGCCGATGGTCTATTTCAGACTCCGGAGGAGGTAAGTAAAGCCCCTAAGCAAACCGTGGGGGCCACGCCCGGCACCAGCACCGCGCCCGGCGACATTCGCTTCAAAGACCTTGATGGCGATGGCGTGATTACCGACAAAGACCGCACGTTTATCGGCAGCCCCATCCCGGCGTTTACCTACGGCATCAACAACACGCTGTCTTTTAAAGGCTTCGACCTCAATGTGTTTATTCAAGGCTCGCAGGGCAACGACGTGTACAACCTCAACCGCGTGTACACCGAAGGCGGCCTCTACAGCAACGGCAACAGCAGCACCCGCGTGCTCGGCCGCTGGACCGGCCCCGGCACTAGCAACGACGTACCCCGCGCCGTAGCCGGCGACCCCAACCTGAACCTGCGCGTGAGCAGCTACTTCGTCGAAGATGGCTCCTACTTGCGCATCAAAGTCTTGACGCTGGGCTACAACTTCCCCAAAACGCTCATCAACCGTTTTGCCGGCCAGACCCTTCGCGTGTACGTGACCAGCCAAAACTTGCTGACGCTGACCAAATACACGGGCTTCGACCCCGAGTTGGGCCAGTCGGGGCTCGACCGGGGTATTTATCCGCAGTCGCGAGTGTTTCTGGCGGGCGTGAATATTGGTTTTTAAACAATTAACAATAATTGTCATTGCGAGCGCAGCGAAGCAATCGCACCTGAGCAGAACCCGAACGGCTTGTCTTGATGCGATTGCTTCGTCGTTCCTCCTCGCAATGACAACTGCCAGCCTTTTCCCACCCTACTATTATGCACCTCTCCCCTACTAAATTTTCGGCCGCAGCCCTGCTCGGCCTCGCTTTACTCGGCGGCTGCGGCGAGAAGTTTCTCGACCTGAAACCCACCGATACCATCACCACCGACAGCTTTTACCAGACTGAATCTGACGCTATTCAGGCCGTGACGGCGTGCTACGCGCAGCTCAACCGGGGCGGGCAGTACAACTACGCGCTCTGGGGCATCGGCGATATTATGTCGGACAACTCCTTTACCGGCGGTGGCGGCGGCGGCGACGGGGCCGAAGAAATCCAGCTCGATTTCTTCAACATCCCGAGCAGCAACCCCATGACCACGCGCCTCTGGAATGGCTCTTACGTGGGCATTGGCTCGTGCAATCTGGTGCTGCAAAAGGTGCCCGGTATCGCCACCATGGACGCCAACATTCGTAAGCGCTGCCTGGGTGAGGCGCAGTTTCTGCGCGCCAAATACTACTTTGACCTGGTGCGCGCCTACGGCGACGTGCCCAAAATACTGGTACCCCCGGCCACCCCGGCCGATGCCCGCCTGCCGCGCTCGCCTGCCTCAGAGATTTACGACCAGATTATTCTCGACCTGACCGCCGCCATCGGCAACCTGCCGGCCAGCTATTCGGGTACCGACCTAGGCCGCGCCACCAAGTGGGCCGCCACCGGCCTGCTAGCCAAGGTGTATATCACGCAGGGCAATAAGACGATGGCCGCCCAGCGCGCCCGCGAGGTTATCAGCTCGGGCCAGTATTCGCTGTGGGCCGACTATGGCGACAACTTCAAGGTAGCCAATGAGAACGGGAAGGAATCGCTGTTTGAGGTGCAGTTCGTAAACGGGCTGAATGAGTACACCATGGACGGGCTGGGCTTCTGCGGCAACGAGTTTTTCGGGCCGCGTGGGCAGGGGCTGGTGCCGCAGGGCGGTTACGGCTTCAACATCCCGGAGGTGGAGTTTGTGCAGGGCTACGAGACTGGCGACAAGCGCAAGGCCGTCACCATCTGGTCGCCGGGCGATGCCTACCCAGCCGGCAGCTCGCAGGCGGCGCAGCCTAGCTCGCTGCCCGGCTCGCCTAATGGCTACAACTGCAAAAAGTGGTTTGTGGGCAAGGTGAACACCAACGTGTGGGACTCGCCGCTCAACTTCCCGGTATTGCGCTACGCCGAGATTTACCTCATCCTGGCCGAGGCCGTCGGGCCGACGCAGGAAGGCGTGGATGCCATCAACATGGTGCGCACCCGCGCCGGCCTCCCCAACCTCACGACAAGCACGCCCAACTTCACGGATGCCGTCATTAAGGAGCGCCGCTACGAGTTGGCCTTTGAGGATGACCGGTGGTTTGACCTCAAGCGCACCGGCAAGCTCACCACGCTGCCCGCCCTGCTGGCCAAGGGCGTGAAGCCCTTCAACGTACTGCTGCCCATTCCGCAATCGGAGCGCGACGCCAACCCTTCACTGGCCCAAAACCCTGGCTACTAATTCAATTCAGAAAGTGATTATCTAGTCACGCTTCACTGCGGTCATCGTGACCAGATAAACTACTTCTTCTCATTGACTTTTCCCAACCGAATCTTATGCTTACCCTTTTCCGCAAAGCGGCTTTAATCTTGACCGCGGCGGCTGCCCTGGTGGCCTGCCGCAAAGACGATGCGCCCAGCATCGACGGGCCGCTGCCGACGGCCGATTTTACGGTGACGCTCAACACCAGCCAGTACCCGGTAGTGGCCACATTTACCAATAAATCGGTCGATGCCTTCATCTACCAATGGGATTTTGGCGACGGCTCGGCGCTGGCCCAGGGCCTGAACGTGACCCACACCTACAAAACGCCCGGCACGTACCGCGCCCACCTCACGGCTGCCGGCCGCACCGGGCTGGGCCAGTCGCAGCAGGTGCCGGTGCTCATTCCGAGTATTTGCGGCAATGCGGCGTTCAGTGTGCTCACGGCCTGTGCTGGCTCGGGCGCTACGTCATGGACCATTTCGGACCAGCCGGGAGCCATCGTGCGTCTGTCGGCTAGCGGAGCCACGCTGTCGTCTTCGACCACACTCACGGCCTGCCAGCTCGACGACCAGTTTTCGTTTACCAGCGTCTTCACCTACAGCTACGATGCGGGAGCGGGCACTTACCAGAATGGTGCCTGCGGCACGGCTTTGACGGGTAATTCCGATTTTGTGTACAAGCCCAATGGCAACCTGGGGCAGATTATTCTGCAACGGAATAAGTCGTTTATTGGCCAGACTGACTCGGTGGTAAACAAGACTTACGACATTATAGAAGCCACTGCTACTAAGCTGCGCTTGCAAGGCACCAACCCCGACGGCACCAAAACCATCACGACCTACATGCCGCAGCTTTCGGCTCTCGACCCCGCCAAGCTGTACCTGACCGGCGGCTCGTCGCGCACCTGGATGCTCGATAACAC
>CAXUKA010000192.1:0-12174 GCA_964251335.1 uncultured Hymenobacter sp. | reverse complement strand
TTGCTCTGGGGCCGTATGGCGTGCTGGTACTATCGCGGGGCTAAGCCTCGGTAGCTGCTAGTAAAAAGCCCCCGTCAGCTCGGCCAGCTGGCGGGGGCTTCTGCGTATCTTACAGGTCGAGGCTCAGGCTACTATTTAACGACCCAAATCAAGGACTTGTACAAAATATTATTATCAGGCAGGTGGTATAGCATTGATAATCGCCCCATTGCAACTAATAGCTGTAGCACTAATATGCTAAATGAAACCGGGATAGAGTCTTCGCAATCGTAGCTTAGCATTTCAATAACTTGCTGCTGGCCAGCACCACCGCGTACCTGTTTGCTCCTACCCACTTTTTGTCGTTTATGAGGAAATCCTTTACCCGCAAACTAAGCTTGGCCCTACTTGGCCTGCTGCCCTTTGCCGCGCTGCACGCGCAAACACTCGACCCGCAGCTAGCGCTGGAAAAAGCCCAAGCCACGCGCACACAATGGGCCGGCCCCGGCTACTCGGCCGCCGAGGTGCGCGTGAGCAGCGCCTACGCCGAGGCCAGCGGCCTCGAGCACGTGTATGTGCAGCAGCTGTACCAAGGCATTTCGGTGTACAACCAAATGCAGTCGCTGGCCTTCAAGAATGGCCGGCTGGTGCTGCACACGGGCAGCTTTGTGCCGGCTAAGCAGTTGGCGGGGCTGTCGGCTACGCCTGGCATCACGGCAGCGGCGGCCGTGGGCCGTGCTTTGCAGCACGTGCGGGGCATCGAAACCGTCACCCCTGCTCGCCTTACGGTGGAGCAAGGCCCCGAGGCCCGGCAAACGTTCGATAAGAGCGATATAGCCCACCACGACATCGTGGCCAACCTGACCTGGGCTTTCGACGAAAACCAGCGCCCGCACCTGACCTGGAACGTGAACGTGGACCTCGTGGACACGCCCGACTGGTGGAACGTCCGCATCGATGCCCAGACGGGGGCCGTGGTAGGCCAGGACAACTGGACCACTCACGAAGCCGCTACCCAGCCGGCCACATCAGCCGCCGCGCCTACCAAGGGCTACCAGGCCCTGAACGCGCTACTGGCGCTGGCACCGCCGCCGCCCACCACTTCTACCTCATCGTACTTGGTGGTGCCTTTCCCGCAGGAGCGCCCAAGCACTACTGGCACTGGCTTTCAGCTTGATACTGACCCATGGCTGCGCGCCGGGGCCAGCAACAATGCTGTCACTTACGGCTGGCATTTCGACGGCACTACCAACTACACCACTACCCGGGGCAACAACGTGGCCGCCTACGACGACGGGGCCGCTACTAATGCGCCGGGCAGCTTTGCCACTTCGCTGACGGCCGCGCCCGCCCTCAGCTTTGCTTACCAGCCCGACTTTAACCAGCTGCCGACGAGCACCAACAACCGTAACGCAGCCATCACAAGCCTGTTTTACTGGAATAACATCATTCATGATGTGACTTACCAGTACGGCTTTACGGAGGCAGCCGGCAACTTCCAAAACGACAACCAGGGCCGGGGCGGCGCCGGGGGCGACTACGTGCGGGCCGAAGCACAGGATGGCAGCGGCCTCAACAATGCCAACTTCAGCACCCCGAGCGATGGCAGCAGCGGCCGGATGCAGATGTACCTCTGGAACCCTGCTACCCCAGCCTACTCTATTAACGTGACGGCCCCGACCACCGTGGCGGGCAGCTACACCGCCGTGGAGGGTCGCATCAGTGCCAATAATACTCTGGCGACTGTTGGCCCCGTTGCGGGCCAGCTGGCGCTCTATACCGATGCGGGCACGACTACCAGCTTGGCCTGCACTAGCTATGGTGGCACCACGCCGCTCACCGGTAAAATTGCGCTGCTGTACCGCGGCGGCACTTGCTCGTACCCGGTGAAGGTAAAAAATGCGCAGCTCGCCGGCGCTATCGGCGTGATTGTGGTCAACAACGTGGCCACGGCTCCCATCACCATGTTCGGCACCGATAATACCATTACGATTCCGGCTGTGATGATATCGCAGGCTAATGGTGCGCTGCTCGCCGCTCAGATTGCCAATGGTGTGCAGGTAACGCTGCCTAAGAATACCGGCACCATCCAGCGCGATGGCGACTTCGACAATGGCGTGATGGTGCACGAGTACGGCCACGGCGTATCGAACCGCCTCACCGGCGGCCCCGCCAACAGCAGCTGCCTTGGCAATGCCGAACAGGGCGGCGAAGGCTGGAGCGACTACCTCGCCCTGATGCTGACTACCAACTGGGCCACCGCCCAGCTCACCGACGGTGCCAATGCGCGCCCAGTTGGCACCTACGTGGTATTCCAGAGTCCTACGGCCGGGGGCATTCGCCGCTACCCATACTCGACTTCGATGACCATCGACCCGCTCACCTATGACAACGTAGCTACCAGCACCGAGGTCCACAACATTGGGGAAGTATGGTGCACGGCCCTGTGGGACATGACCTGGAATGTGATTCAGCAAAAGGGTACTATCCAGCCCAATCTGTACAATACCAACGACCCCGGCGGCAACGTCATTGCCTTGCAGCTGATGATGCAAGGCCTCAAGCTCCAGCCTTGCCAGCCGGGCTTTCTCGATGCCCGTGATGCCATCCTGGCTGCCGACTCGCTGCTTTATAATGGCCAGTACCACTGCGCTATCTGGAGTGCATTTGCGCGCCGGGGCATGGGCTTCAGTGCCCAGCAAGGACTCTCGACCAGCGCCACCGACCAAGTGCCGGCTTACGATATGCCGCCCGCTGTTACGCTCACCAAGCAGGATGGTCTACTGTCGGGCAACCTCTTCAACGTGTCGTTGAAGCTGACCTGCGGCTGCCCCCCCACCGCCACTGCACCCGTTACGACGCCCTACACCCTCACCGATGAATTGCCCACGGGTCTGCAATTTGTAAGCAGCAGCACGGGCGGCACGCTCGTCGGCAACAAGGTGACCTTCAGCAACCTGAACTTCACCACTGCTGGCCAAGTCCGCACGGTGGGCTTCCAGGCCCAGGCTACGGCGTCGGCTACCTGCCCCATCGTCTTGCCAGTCAACGACAACCGTGATGGCGCACTGGTCGGCGGCCTCGCCAATCAGACCCTGACTGGCACCGCCGCCTGGGTCGTGAGCAGCACCCGCGCCTATAGCCCCACCAATTCGTGGTATGCCGTGGCGTCTACCGTACCTACCGACTTTGCGCTGACCTCGGCCCAATTCACGCCTACGGGCTTGTCTACGCTGTCGTTCTACCATTATTTCGACTTCGAAACCACCTTCGATGGCGGCCTTGTGGAGCTCTCGACCGACAACGGCACCACCTGGCAGAGTGCTGCGCCTTACTTCGTGCAGAATGGCTACAACAGCACCTTCGATGCTTCGACCACGGTGCCTGGTCAGCGCGGCTTCTCGGGCCGTAGTGTAATCGGCGCGGCCCGCTTCACCCACTCGCTGCTCGACCTGCGCACTTTTGCCGGCGCGCCGCTGCGCGTGCGTTTCCGCGCGCTCACCGACACGGGCAGCCCCAACAATTACGATGGTTGGTTTATCGACGATATCCGCGTGCTAAACGGCTGCGGCGGCTATCAGAAAGTGGAGCTGCGCACCAGCACCGGCACGCTGCAAGACTCGCAGTCCCTCATTACCTACCTCCTGCCGACGGGTGCTTTGGCTACGCAGTCGGCTACTGTGGCGGCCGCCAGCCAGTTCCTGGCCCACCCCAACCCCTTCGGCACCAGCGGCCTCCAGCTTCAGCTGACGCTGCCCACTACGCAAAGCCAGGTTGGTCTCACGCTCTATGATGTGGCTGGCCGCACGCTGCTGCGCCGCACTGTGGCCCAAGCCGCCGCTGGCACCAGCACCCTCAGCTGGCCTGAAACGGCCAACCTGCCCGCTGGCCTGTACTTACTGCAAGTGCAGCTGCCAGATGGTAGCAGCACTACGCTGCGCGTAGAGCACGAATAGCAGCATGTTGCTTTAATAAAAAACGGCCCGCTGAGATTCAGCGGGCCGTTTTTGTTACTAAGCCTTATTAGCATTATAGCCGCTCGACAAGCTCAGCATGACACGTACGGCTTGCAAAAACTTCGTTTACTATACCGCTGCCTGGTCGTAGCGCTCACCCTCGGGCTGCGGCCAGCCGCCCTCGAACATAATCTCGCCCAGCGGCTTGCGCGTGCGGGGCGCTAGCTCGCGCTGCTGCAAGGCTTCGGGCAGGGCTTCTACATTGCCAGGGTAGCCGATAGTGAATACCGACACTAGGTCGTAGTCGGCCGGAATGTGGAAGGCTGTGCGGGCCGCATCCTGCGAGAAGCCCGCCATCTGGTGAATCTGCACGCCCAGCTCGACGCCTTGGATGGCCAGCGTGGCCACGGCCTGGCCTACATCGTGCTTGGCCCAGGCGTTGGGGTTGCTGTCGTGCGAGAACGTCTTCTTAGCTAAGGCAATAGCGATAGCCGAGGCATTTTTGGCCCAACCTTGGTTAAACTCGGCCAGCGTGCCCAGGATTTTCTGGAACGCCTCGGGGCTGGTTTCCTGCGAGCCCACAATGAAGCGCCACGGCTGCTCGCCAAAGGACGACGCCGCCGAGCTGGCCGCCGTGAATAGCTGCTGCAAGGTTTCGGCACTCACGGGCTGGTTGGTGTAGCCACGCGGGCTGCGGCGCTGCGTGAGCTGGGGCAAAATGGGATACTCGGGGGTAAGTACGTTGCTGGTATCGGCCATGACGAAGAAAAAATGTAGGTTCGGGGCTACAACAGGAAGCCCAGGGGCAGATGTTTTGGCAACTTCCCGGCCGCAATTAAGGTAAAGAATTTTATCCGGTAATTGTACTACCGCTGTGTTAAGCAGCTAGCCGACCCTTACCTTTCGCTTCGTTTCGTCCTTCTTTCCCACCCCTCATGCAGTCTCTCGCCAACACCCCCGACGAATTGCTTCCAAACTCTCTCCTCATCGAAGTAGCCTGGGAAGTGTGCAACCAGGTCGGCGGCATCTACACCGTTATTCGCTCGAAGGTGCCGGCTACTATGCCCGCCTGGGGCGACCGCTACTGCCTGCTAGGGCCGTACTTTCCGCAGCAGGCGCAAGGCGAGTTTGAAACCTACGATGATGCCCAGCTCGCCAATATGGACGACCCGTATGCCCGCGCCGTGCGCACGCTGCACCAGCAGGGCTACGACATTTGCCTGGGCGTGTGGCTGGTCACGGGCCGCCCCCGCACGGTGCTCATCAATCCGTTCCAGAATTATAACCGGCTGGCCGAACTGAAATCGGACCTCTGGCGCGACCACCAGCTGCCCTCGCCCGACAACGACGACCTGCTGCACCAGGTAATTGCTTTCGGTGATTTGGCGCGAGTGTTTATCGAAACCGTGGCCCGCGAAACGGTAGGCCAGTACAAGGTAATCGGCCACTTCCACGAGTGGATGACAGGCGTAGCCATCCCGGAGCTGCGCCGCCGCCAGGTGCCGGTGCACTTGGTGTTTACGACGCACGCCACGCTGCTGGGCCGCTACCTGGCAATGAACGACCCTAATTTCTACGACCACCTGATGCTCGTGGATTGGCGCTCGCAGGCCAAGCATTTCAACATCGAGCCGGCCGTGAGCATGGAGCGCGCCGCTGCCCACGGCAGCCACGTCTTCACCACGGTGAGCGAGCTGACGGTACGCGAGTGTATCTATCTGCTGGATAGAATACCCGACGCGGTGCTACCTAACGGCCTGAATATCGAGCGGTTTGTGGCCTTGCACGAGTTCCAGAACCTGCACAAGAAGTACAAGGACAAGATTCACGAATTCGTGATGGCCCACTTCTTCCAGAGCTATTCGTTTGACCTCGACGAGACAATTTATTTCTTTACCTCGGGCCGCTACGAGTACCACAACAAAGGCTTCGACCTCACGCTGGAGGCACTGGCCCGCCTCAACCACCGCTTGCAGCAAAGTGGCTTGAGTGGCCAGGTTGTGATGTTTTTCATTACCAAGCGGCCCTACACCAGCATCAACCCGCTGGTGCTGCAAAGCCGCGCCCAGCTCGAAGAAGTGCGCCAGACCTGCCGCGCCATCGAAAAGCAAGTGGGCGAACGCCTCTTCTACGCTGCCGCTGCCAGCTCGGAGCACCGTGTGCCCGACCTCGACAGCATGGTCGATGACTACTGGAAGCTGCGCTACCGCCGCAGCCTGCAAAGCTGGAAAACTTCGGCCTTGCCGTCCGTTATCACGCACAATCTGGTGAATGACCAGGACGACGACATCCTGAATTTCGTGCGCCGCGCCAACCTGGTAAATAACCAGCACGACCGGGTGAAAATCGTGTATCATCCTGATTTTGTAAGCACTACCTCGCCGCTTTTTGGCATGGACTACGGGCAGTTTGTGCGCGGCTGCCACATGGGCGTGTTCCCGAGCTACTACGAGCCCTGGGGCTACACCCCGCTCGAATGCGTGGCCCGTGGCGTGCCCGCCATCACCTCCGACCTCTCGGGCTTTGGCGACTACGTGCAGAAAAACGTGCCCGAGCACGAGGAAAAAGGCATTTATGTAGTGCGCCGCCAGGAGCGCAGCTTCGACCAGGCCGCCGAAGAGCTCACCGAAATGCTCTGGAATTTTGTGCTCCTCAATCGCCGCGAGCGCATCAGCCAGCGCAACCGCGTGGAAAGCTCCGCCGATATTTTCGACTGGAAAAACCTGCGCGTGTACTACGACCGGGCCTATGCGCTGGCGATAGAGCGGCAGTAGGTATTTCGCATAGAAATGGAGGAGGGAAAAGGAGTTTCATAAAGCAGAAAACCGACTCTGCGGAATTCCTTTTCCTTCCTCCATTTTTATGCGAAATAGGCTAAATATGAAAGCTAGTGGATAAAATATTATTCATTTGCTACTTAGCAATGAGTGCCTTATGCGCTGCGGGCCAGACGTGCGCTCATACCGACTTATCCAAGTCGTTGCTGTTTAAAACACAGCCAACCAGATTGAAACGAAAAGATGGATTCGATTCGTGCCGGGTGCATATTACGGTTGTGAATAAGCTCCGTCGGCAAACAGTTTTCACAACTACGCTTGCTTCTGGCTTTCTTTTTCCTGAAGCCTATGCGCAGTGCAGCGCAGCCCGCTCTTACACGACTGGCATCGGCCAAGACGCTGACATAAAAGACTATGATTACGGCGACCTCGTAGTAGCCGATTTCAACTTTGATGGCAAAGAGGATTTTGCCGCTAAGAATGACTCCGGCGGCAATCGCGGTCCAACCTACAATTATTACATCCAGAATAGCGCTGGCTCATTTGTGCTCAATAAGTTCTTGACCGAACGCATGGGGCACTTTCCCGACCGGATAGAAAAGCCTAGTCGGACTCTGATATTGGAAAGCTACAATGGCCAGTGGCATTTCAAAACCAGCTACCGGCTTAATACAAAAACCGGCCAGTGGCGAGAAATCAGGCAAGATTTTAAGCCCACCAACTAAATGAGTATTCCAACTCAAAAAGCACCAAGTCATTGAGTCACAAAGCCGCTCCTTTTTTCTTTCTAACGCTGCTCACCACCGCCGCCCTGGCTCACGAATTTTGGCTGCAACCGGCTAGCTTCCGTGTAGCCGTGGGCGCGGTGATGCCGTTGAAGTTGCTGGTGGGCGCAAACTTTGCAGGTGAAGCCTGGCCCCGACCCACGCGCCGCGTGCGGCGCTTCGTGCGCCTGGGGCCAACTAATACGGCCGACTCTACCGACCTACGCCCCGCGCTGCTGGCTGACTCGGTAGCCCCGGCCCTGACGTGCCCCACGCCCGGCACACACCTGGTAATGCTCACCAGCGCACCCTCGTTCATCGAGTTGCCGGCCGATAAATTCACCGCTTACCTGCGCGAAGAAGGCCTCGACAATGCCCTGCGCTACCGCCAGCAGCAGGGCCAGACCACCACCAAGTCCGGCCGCGAAGCGTACCGCCGCTGCGCCAAAACATTGGTGCTAGCTACCGCCAGCACGCATGCTCCAGCCGACCCCGCCGATAGCACTTTTCGCCGGGTGCTGGGTCTGCCGCTTGAGTTGGTGCCCGAGCAAAATCCCTACCGGCTGCGCGCTGGCGCATCGCTCACGGTGCGGGTGCTGCGCGGCGGGCAGCCGGTGCCGGGCGCGCTAGTGCAGGTGTGGGAAGCCCAGCCTGCCCCCAACCAAAAAGGCAGCCCAACGGCCCCACCCGCTCATTTTTCGACGCGAGCCAACAATAATGGCCGCGTGCTGTTAAGGCTGCCAAGCAGTGGCCCGTACTTGGTAGCGACCAGCTTTATCGAGCCAGTCCCGGCCGCGCTGGCTGGTCGTGCCGATTGGCTGAGCACTTGGGCGACCCTCACGTTTGGTGGCCCCGATGGGATTATTACCAGTCGGCAACGCTCACAATATAAATAGCTACTGCTGAATATGTTGAAAATGCCCGTTATGCATTTTCTAATTTCTTGTTACCTTCGCCTCCTGCATTGCCATTTTTGCCCCCACGCGGTTTCTTTATGAAATACTCCATCGATAAAAAAGAGAGCTACACCGTCATCACCATTGATGAAAAAAAGCTTGATACGACTGTGGCTCCCGACCTCAAGTCGGAGTTTGTGAAGCTCAACGCCGAAGGCACCAACAACTTGATTCTGGACCTGCAAAACGTAAAGTACACCGACTCGTCGGGTCTCAGCAGCATCCTTATCGCCAACCGCCTCTGCAACTCGACCGGCGGCCTGCTGGTGCTCACCGGCCTGCAAGACCACGTTCTCAAGCTCATCACCATCAGCAAGCTCGAATCGGTGCTGCACATTCTGCCCACCGTGGAAGAAGGTATCGACCGTATTTTCCTGCACTCCATCGAGCGCGACCTCACGGATAAAGAATAGCTTTTTTTTAAGCTGTTAGCTATTGGCTGTTAGCTGTTAGCTCTCGTTGGAGAGAGACAATAGCTGGCAGCCAGTGGCTTTTTTGTTTAATTTGGTTAGCCAGCAGCTTGGGGAAAAGCTAGCAGCTGACAGCTAATAGCCAGTAGCTATGTCGTTCGAGCTTCAGATATTGGGCAGCGCCTCCGCCACGCCGATGGTTGGCCGCCACCCCACGGCCCAGCTGCTGGCCGTGGGCGAAGGCCGCTACCTCATCGACTGCGGCGAGGGCACGCAGTGGCGGCTGCTCGAGCACAAGCGCCGTCTGAGCTCGCTGCGCGTCATCTTTATCTCGCACCTGCACGGCGACCATTATTTGGGGTTGTTTGGGCTGCTGGGCACGCTGCACTTGCAGGGCCGCCAAGAGCCGCTGCTAATAGTAGGCCCGCCCGGTCTCGACCTAGTGCTTACCACCCAGGCTTTACACTCGGGCGTGCAATACGGGTTCAACCTCACCTTCGTGCCTGTCGATACCGAGGCACATGCCCTAGTATATGAGGATGCGCTGGTGCGGGTGCATTCACTACCTATGCGCCACCGGGTGCCGTGCTGCGGCTATCTATTTGAAGAACAGCCGCGCCGCGACAAATTGGTGAAGGAGCTGCTGCCCGCTGACCTTGCCCCGGCCGAGCTAGCACAGCTGGCCCAAGGCCACGACCTGCCTGCTAACCCCGATACTGGCCGCCCGACCTTACGGCACGCCGATGTATCGACACCCGCTGCGCCCCCGCGCCGCTACGCCTTTTGCTCCGACACGCTTTACACGCCAAGTTTGGCCGAACTGGTGTACGGCGTGGATGTGCTGTATCACGAAGCCACTTTCTTGGAAGAGCTGCGCGAGCGCGCTGCCCAAACGCACCACAGCACTGCTCATCAGGCTGCTAGGCTGGCGCGAGCCGCGCAGGTGGGCCGGCTGCTGATTGGGCACTTTTCGTCGCGCTACAAGCAGCTAGCGGCGCATTTGGCTGAGGCGCAGGCGGTTTTCCCGAACACGGAACTGGCAATTGAGGGCTTAGTGGTGACCGTATAACCTGTCATTGCGAGGAGGCACGACGAAGCAATCGCGTCAAAACGAGCCGTGCAGACAACCCCGTTCAGGTGCGATTGCTTCGTCGTGCCTCCTCGCAATGACAGAAGATTTTTGATGAACACCTACGCCCACAAAAAACAGCAGCTTTACCTCGTTCTCAGCGGCATTTTCCTGGTCAATGCGCTGCTGGCCGAAATTATCGGCGTCAAGATTTTTTCGGTCGAAAAAACCATTGGGCTCACGGGCAGCCTATCGGCCGGGGTGCTGGTGTGGCCGGTGGTATTCATCGGAACCGACGTTATCAACGAGTACTTCGGGCGTAAGGGTGTGCTGCGCATCACCTTCCTCACGGTGGGGCTGATTTTGTATGCTTTCTTGGTTATTCTGGGTACTACCCGGCTCGCGCCGGCGGCCTTCTGGCTCGACCTCAACAAGACCGACAGCCTGGGCCGACCCTTCGATATTGAGTTTGCTTACCAAAGTATTTTTCGGCAAGGTTTGGGCATCATTGTGGGTTCGCTTACGGCCTTCGTGATTGGGCAGGTGCTCGATGCCAGCGTGTTTCAGCTGTTTCGGCGCATCACGGGCAGCCGGCTTATCTGGCTGCGGGCCACGGGCTCGACGCTGATTTCGCAGCTTATTGACAGCTTTGTGGTGCTGTACGTGGCCTTTTATGTATTCGGAAACTGGCCGTTGAAACAAGTAATCGATGTGGCCACCTTCAATTACTGGTACAAATGCGCGGCTGCCGTGCTGCTGACGCCACTGCTGTACGTGGCCCATTACGTCATTGACCGCTACCTGGGGCCGGCCGAAACCGAGGAGCTGCAAGCTGAAGCCTTTGTGAATAAAAGTGTATAGCCTTTCTTTACTGCCTATGCGCTATACTTTTACTTGCTGGCTATTTTTTCTGTCGCTGCTGGCCGCACGGGCGCAAATGCACAGGAGTCTGCTCTTTAATGGCAAAGGCTGGCCGGGCACCTACGTGCTGAATGCTGACCGCCAGGCGCAGCATTCGGGCAGCCTGCGCGTGTATGCCCGCGAGCTGGTGGTATTCACCAACCAGGGCAAGACCCTGCGCTACCGGCCCGAAGAGGTGTACCACGTACGCATTGGCCGGGTGCGCTATACCACGGCCCGGGGCTTCAAAACAAAAACCGGCCTCTGGAGCAGCCGGCAGGCGCAGCGGCTCTTTGTGGAAGTGCTTGATAGTGGCCAGGTTTCGCTATTGCGATACACGCACTACGTGGGCGGGCACGACAACACCGCTACGACCACGCTGGCCACCTACCTGCTGGCGGCGGCCCCGGCCGACTCGGTCGTGACGTTGCCCGTGAGCGAACGCACGGGCCAGGGCCGGAGTTTTCGCGCCGTGCTCATGCCCTACCTCACCTCGCGCCCCGATTTATTGCAGCTCGTTGAATATGGGGCAATTACTATTGATACGCTGCCGGCGCTGCTGCACGCCTTCAATTCGGGCGAACCATTTCCGTTTACTACGGTCAAGTAGCAGGACATTGTTTAAGTGCGTTTTCCTACTGCCAAAGCACTAACCATCATGCGCATTTTTCTACTTGTTTTCCTGCTCTTAACCAGTACAACCTTTGCCAGTTCGGCTCAGGGGTTTTTCAGCACTTATATAGTAAGTTATATAAAAGGCCCTGGTACTTACACGCTAGTTGATGGAACTGTTGGCAATGATAATTTACGCTTTCACACGCGTAAAACGTCGGTATTGTTTGCTGGAAAAGACAAAGAATTCTCTGCCGAACAAGTAAAATCGTTTTCTATAAATGGCCATACACTCGTGCCAGCAGGTAATTTCGAGTTTGTATCCAACAAGGACTCATTTCATGCCCAAAATGCATTTATTGAATTTATTGATACAACTGGCGCTTTAGAATTAGCCGTTTTTCATACTTGTGTGCCTGCGGGAACTTACACCTTCTCCTTTGCAACCTATTTGGTCAGACCGCACGGCGCTGCAGAATTTATATCAGGACCTTCTAACGATAAAAGCATGCACGGTAAAAAATACTGGCAACGAGTTGCCGGTGCATTTACCCGCTGGCCCGAATTGCAAAAGCAGTTAGTCGCTAATAAAATTACTTTTGAAAATTTCCCTGCTTTGGTAGCTCAAGCTAATCAAACAGGGCAATAGCTTTCTTTATGTCCCGTATTCTCACCGGCATCCAAAGCACCGGCCGCCCGCATTTGGGCAATTTGCTCGGCGCGATTCTGCCCGCGATTGAGCTTTCTAAGC
>CAXUKA010000191.1:0-12280 GCA_964251335.1 uncultured Hymenobacter sp. | reverse complement strand
AAAAAATTTGAGTGCGCGGCCGAAACTCCGGGCGACTCGTTTGAGAACGCCAGCATCGAGTTTTCGCTCGACGTAGAAACCATCGACACCAACCAGGAAATGCGCGACGGCCACCTCAAAGGCGAAGAATTCTTCGACGCGGCCAAATACCCGAGCATCAAATTCCAGTCGACCTCGTTCACCAACAACGGCGGCAGCGACTACAAACTGGTGGGCGACCTCACCATCAAGGACGTAACCAAACCCGTAACCCTCGACGTGGAGTACGGCGGCACCGCCGTTGATTTCTACGGCAACACCAAAGCCGGCTTCGAAGTAACCGGCAAAATCAACCGCAAAGAGTTCGGCCTGACCTGGGGTGGCATCACCGAAGCCGGCGCCATCGTGCTCGGCGACGACGTGAAACTGATTATCAACGTGCAGCTTGCCAAGCAGGCTTAATTGTACCGTGGACTCTGCGAGTCCGCGCATAGGTCGTTTGATAACGAATAACTCGCGGACTCGCAGAGTCCACGGTACGCCAAAAAACGCCCCGGCCGCTACCAACGACCAGGGCGTTTTTTATTACGCTTTCTCCTCTATCGGCGGCGCGACCGGCTTTGCCGCCTCAGGCGTAGCCGTCCATTTCAGCCCAATTATTCCGATGAGGATGAAGCCGATATACACCACGTGCTCCCAGCGAAAGGCCTCTTTCAGCACCAGCGTATCCACGATTTTGATGCCGACCAGCGCCAAACCCATCCAGATAGCGAAAGCCGTAGAGGCGGGAATAACGTTGAGCGCCTTCGAGAAAAACACCACGTTGCCCACGCCAAACGCCACGTAGCAAATAGCTGGCAGCAAAGCCATTATGCCCGCCGGAGCCGCAAAAAACTGCGACCAGTCGATGGCCTTGATGTCCGAGATTTTGGTGTACTTGAGGCTGTAGTTCCAGCAAACTTCCATCACGGAAGCCAGCAGCAAATACAGCCAAGCGGGGTTAAATGACAGGCTCAAGCGACGGGAGTAGCAACAGGGCGGGAAGAATCGGCGGTGGCAACAGGGACAACGGGCGCGGCGGCTTCGGGGTTGCCGCCGGGGCGCGGGGCAGGCACGGTTTCGTGCGTTTGCTCGGGCACTTCCCAACCTTGCAGCACCTTGGCAGCGGGCAGGCGCTCGCCCAGCCAGCTCAGCACGCGCCAGCGCACACCGTGGTAGGCGCGGAAGAGGGCCGACTTTTCGGCCAGCTCTTTCTCATCGAAGCGATACACCGAAAAGGCGTGCTGCGAAAAGTAGTCTTTCGGGAAAGCGTAGGGCAACCCCCAGCGCTCAGGCTTGCGGTTTTCGGGCAGGAAAGCGGTGCCAAACAGCCAATCCCAAACCGCAAATTTGGTCGAGAAGTTGGCGTAGTACACCTCCTCGTGGTCGGCGTGGTGCCAGAGGTGCATTTCGGGACCGTTGATAACGTATTGCAGCTTACCCGATTTCACGTCGATGTTGGCGTGAATGTACATGCCCCACACGGCATCAATGAGCGCCTTGATGGGCACTACTATCGGGTTGGCTCCGAGCAGGATGATGGGCGCAAACTCAATGGTCTGGTTGATAATAATCTCGACTACGTGCGAGCGCGAGCCCGCCAGCCAATCTACCTGCTTGCCCGAGTGGTGCGCCTCATGGGTGCGCCAGAAGAAGGCGCTATTGTGCTGGAAACGATGAAACCAGTAGATATAAAAATCGTGTGTAATCACGAAAAACCCTACCTGCGCCACCACCGGCCAGCTACTCACCAAGTGAAACTGCGTGCCGAAGTGCTTAGCCAGTGGCGCGATGATGATGCCGAAAATCAGGATTTGCAGGAAGTAACTCTGCACCAGCGTGTACCAGAACAAATCCACAAACAGCCCTTCGCGGAAGAATGGCAGCCCCTTGCGGTACGGAAACTTGCGTTCGAGCACCAGCAGCACCACCACCGCCAGCAGCAGGATGGGCGTGGTAATCATGGTGGTGCGGCCCACCGCATCGAGGCTCTGATAAAACTTGCTTATCGTATCCAGCATAGCGTAATCGATAGGTTAGTGGCTCTGCCCCTAACTGCGTGCATCGGGCGAATGTTCGCCTGCGGGCAGAATAGGCAGGATTTATACCTGATAAAAATACACTACGCCTGTCATGCTGAGCTTGCGAAGCATCTTCTCACGTTGGGATTACTAATCTTGACGTGAGAAGATGCTTCGCAAGCTCAGCATGACAGGCGTAGTTAGGCGAAGCTGTGGATACTTACGCAGCCGTTACCTCGCGGCGCAGGCGGCGCAGCGGCTCTTTTTCGCTCTCGTACACCACTTTCACGCCATCGCCGAGGCCAGCCTCGGTGTCGCGGATGTCACGCACCAGCTTGGCCATGCCGCCTGGCTCTACGCTGGCAGCGTGGTCCGAGCCCCACATGGCACGGTCGAGGGTGAAGTGGCGCTCTACAAATGTGGCACCCAGGGCTACGGCCGTTACGGTGGTGCTCAGGCCGGTTTCGTGGCCCGAGTAGCCGATGGGCGTGCCGGGAAATTGCTGCTCCAGCGTCTGAATCATGCGCAAATTCAGCTCCTGAGGCGGGCAAGGATACGCCGACGTGCTATGGGCAATCATCAGGTTATCAAGGCCCACATAGGCCACGGCATCCGTGATTTCGCTTTGGGTGCTCATGCCTGTGCTCAGCATAAGCGGGCGGCCGGTGGCGCGCACGCGGTCGAGCAGGGGCTTGTCGGTGAGCGACGCGGAAGCCATTTTGTAGAGCACGGGCTGGAATTGCTCCATGAAATCAACCGAGGGCTCATCCCAGCACGAGGCAAACCAGTCGATGCCGCGGGCCTTGCAATAGTCGTCGATGGCCGTGTATTCTTCGAGGCCAAACTCAGTTTTGCGCTTGTAGTCGATGTAGCTCATGCGGCCCCAAGGGGTGTCGCGCATTTTTTCCCATTGGTCTTTGGGCACGCAGAGTTCGGGAGTGCGCTTCTGGAATTTCACCGCATCGCAGCCAGCCGTCACGGCCGCGTCGATGAGCTGCTTGGCAATGTCGAGCGAGCCGTTGTGGTTGATGCCGATTTCGGCAATGATGTAGCACGGCTGGCCGAGGCCAATCGCACGGTTTTTCTTGATTTGGACTATCGACATAACGAATACGTGGTGGGCAAAAAAGTGAAAGGACGAGAGTGTGAAAAGCAGCCTAACAGCGGGACAGCGAGTTGGTTTGCCCGGCCAACTGCTCCCATGACGCTGCGGGCGGCGTTTTATTTTATTCCGAGCCTTCGTCGTCGGGGGCCTTGCCGCCGTGGGCGCTGATAATCAGCTCGGCCAGCTCGCGAAATGCGCCGTGCCCGCCCCGCGCCCGGCACCGGTAGTCGGCCACCTCGCGGGCAAAAACAGTGGCATCGCCGGGGCAGGCGGCTAAGCCTACGAGCCCCAGAATTTCCACATCGTTGGTATCATCGCCGATAAAGGCAATTTCATCGGCCTGAAAGCCCGTGCGGGTCAGAATCTCGCCCAGCAGCGTGGCTTTATCCTTGATACCCAGGTGCAGTTCGGTGATTTTGAGCTTTTCAGCGCGTTTGCTCACCGAGGGCGAGCGTTCGCCGGTCACGATGCCGGTTTCCACGCCCACGGCGCGCAGGCGCTCCACGCCCATGCCATCGCGGATGTTGAAGCGCTTGAGCACTTCGCCGCTTTCGCCGTAGTACACGCCGCCATCGGTCAGGACGCCGTCGCAGTCGGTGAGCACTAGCTTGATGCGGCGGGCTTTAGCAGCTAACTCAGCGTGCTTCATATAAAATTATCTCTGGAATAATAGACTAAATTACTACCGAAGCGGCAGTAGCGCGGACTTTCAGTCCGCGAGTGTTTTCAACCGAACAACTCGCGGACTGAAAGTCCGCGCTACTTATATCGCCGTCCAGCCGCCGTCTACCACGAGATTGGCCCCCGTCATATACGCTGAGGCATCCGAGGCCAAAAACACCACCGCACCCTGATAATCGGTAGGCGCAGCCATGCGGCCCAGCGGCGTTTTGGCGCTGTATTGCTTCACGAAAAAAGCATCCTGGCTGTTCTCGACCCCGCCCGGCGAGAGCGTATTCACGCGCACGCCTTTAGCGCCCCAGTAGGCGGCGAGGTAGCGGGTGAAGTTCACCACCGCGCCCTTGGTCGTGGGGTAAGACGGTGATTTATAGAATGCCTGCTCGCCTGCTTCATTGCGGTAAATGCTTTGGTCAGGTCCGACCAGCCCATACGTGCTCGCCACGTTGATAATGGAACCCGAGCCCTGCTCGGCCATCGGCGTGCCGAATACCTGCGCGGCCAGGAAAAGCCCCGTCACGTTCACCTCCAGCACCTGCCGAAACGTGGCCAGCGGGAAATTCTCAAACTTGCTGAGGTCGGCCGCCAGCGCCGGATTCTCAAACATGTCGTTGATGGCCGCATTGTTAACCAGCACATCGATGTGGCCAAAATGCTTGATAATTTCATCACGCGCGGCGGCTAATGACTCGGGCGAAGTCACGTCCACGGCCAGCGGCAGGTGGATGCCGCCGGGCAGGCCGGCGGCTACTTCGCGGGCTTTTTCGAGGTGGAGGTCGGCCACTACCACGTTGGCACCGGCCAGGGCCAGGGCCTCGCAGTGCTTCTGGCCGATGAGGCCGCAGGCACCGGTGACGATGGCGGTTTTGTTGGTTAGGTCGAAGAAATTCATGGGGATTCTCGCCTTGACGTGTCGCCTCACCCCCTAGCCCCCTCTCCGAAAAGGAGAGGGGGAACTAGCTTCTAGTTTTAGCTGCTAGAAATTGGTTGGTGAGCAACGCAACAAGGCTATAAAAAACGACTAGAGCTATGACTAAAAACTAGTTCCCCCTCTTTTTTGGAGAGGGGGCTAGGGGGTGAGGTCTGCGCGAGGGCAAGTCTACTTTGCTACCCGTACCGGTGCCGCATTGGTCACCTTGCGGAACACCGCTTCTACCGGCTCGCCTTCCAGGCGCGAAGCCACGTCTTTCTTCTCAATCGCATCCTTCAACAACGCCAGCACTTCGCCGTAAGCGGCCAGCGTCTTGGCAATGTCCTCATCGGTGTGCGAGAAGCTCATGTTGTGCGACGCGCTCCACATGATGCCGCGCTTGAACAGCTCCTGCTGCACGTATGCCTTAATTTCCAGTGGGTTGCCGCCGCTGGGGTCGAAGGTTACGAGCGTGCGGCAATCGTAGCCGTAGCACTTGGTGTAGCTGCTCAGGCCTAAGTCGGCAGCCAGTTGGTTGTAGCCGTCTTTCAGCTTTTTGCCCTGGGCAGCCAGCACGGCGGGCACGTTTTTATCGCGCAGTTCCTGAATAGTAGCCATCGCGGCGGCCATGCTCAGGGCCTCGCCGCCGAAGGTGGTAAAGAAGAATACTTCTTGCTCGAAGAGGCGCATCACGTCCTCGCGGCCGGTTAGCAGCGCGATGGGCATGCCGTTGGCGCAGGCCTTGGAGAAGGTAGCCAAGTCGGCTTTAATGCCGAAATACTCCTGCGCGCCGCCTACCGCGATGCGGAAACCAGTCCACATCTCGTCAAAAATCAGCAGCGTGCCATTCTCTTTGCAGAGACGGGCTACTTCGTGCAGGAAGTTATCCTTGGGCTCGTCGTAGATAAAGGGTTCCAGAATAACGCAGGCCACATCTTCGTTCAGCAGCGCCTTGAAGCCTTCGATGTTATTGTACTCGAAGGCCGTCGTCAAGTCCTTCGTAGCCTGCGGGATACCTGCCGAGCGGCTGGTGGTGCCGATGTACCAATCGTGCCAGCCGTGGTAGCCACAGCACAGCACTTGCTCGCGCCCGGTGAAGGCCCGCGCCACGCGCACCGCCGCCGAAGTCACATCGGCCCCCGTCTTGCTGATGCGGATGCTCTCGGCATTCGGAATTACTTCGCTTACCAACTCAGCCAGCTCTACTTCCAGCTCGTGCATCATCGAGAAAGTGATGCCGTCGGCCAGCTGCGCTTTGATGGCTTCATCGACTTTGGGGTACGCGTAGCCGAGACTCAGCGGACCGATACCCATCTGGTAGTCGATGTATTCGTTGCCATCTACGTCCCACACGTGCGCGCCCTGGCCGCGCTTCACGTACTTGGGCGAAGCGCCTTTGGTGTACTGGCCCGGCCCCTTGGCCAGGGTCTGGGTCACGGGGTGCATAATCTTCTGCGCCCGGGCGTAGAGGTCGTCGGATTTTGGGAAGTTCATGGGGTGAGTTGTCAGGCTATCAATCGGTAACGTCAAAAAACGACCGTCATGCTGAGCGCAGCGCAGCGGAGTCGAAGCATCTTGGCTGGGGTACTAACCTTTTGCATTAGCAACGAAGCGGCCAAGATGCTTCGACTCCGCTACGCTGCGCTCAGCATGACGGACGGGGGAAAATACTACTCAGCAAATTCATTCTCACGCACCTCAGTTTTCTCGCTGAATGCGTGCTTTTTATCGCCCAGCTTCTCGCCGATGCGGCGGGCAATATGCTGGCCGGTGAAGCCTTCAAATTCGAGCACTTCGCTCAGCAGGCCGGGCTTGTACCAACGCTCTTTCAGCGCCAGCGGCAGCACCTTGGCAGTCAGCTCATTCTCCAGCAGCAGCTCGGCCAGGATGGAATAGAGGCCGCCCGTCTGGAAGTGGTCTTCCAGCGTCACCACGAGGCCTCCGGCTTTCACCACATTCAACACGGCTTCGGTGTCCAGTGGCTTGAGGCTACGCAAGTTCACGAGGCCCACCGAATAGCCGGCTTCGACCAGTAACTCTTTGGCTATCAAGGCCTGTTCAAACAGCATACCGTAAGTGAGGATGGTCACGTCGGTGCCTTCGCTCACGATTTCAGCCTTGCCGATTTCAAACGGTGCGTGCTGGTAGGTAGCAGGGCGGGTGTTTACGCGCACATAAGCGGGGCTGGGCGAAGCCCAGATGGCGGGCAGCATGGCCAGCATGTCCTGCTCGTCGGCGGCAGCGAAAACCGTCATGCCGGGGATGCCACGCATCAGCGAAATATCCTCAATAGCTTGGTGCGTCGGCCCGTTGCCATCCGACAGAAAGCCGGGCACGAACGAACTGATTTTCACCGGCAAATTGGCAATGCCCACGTCGGTGCGGATAAATTCAAACGCCCGCAGCGTGAGGAACGTCGCCAGCGCGTGCACCACCGGCACGCGCCCGCGCAGCGCCAGTCCGGCCGCCGCGCCAATCATCGTCTGCTCCGTGATGCCGGTGTCGATAAAGCGCTGGCCCAGCGGCCCCGGCAGGTTGCGGATGAGGGCGCGGTTTTCGGCCGTCATCACGATGAGGCGCTCGTCGGCGAGGGCGGTTTCGTGGATTAATTTCTCGTAGTTCATATCAGTAGCTTGTCATGCTGAGCGCAACGCAGCGGAGTCGAAGCATCTCTACCGCTTCGTTGCTAACGGGAGAAGTTAGTGTACCAGTCAAGATGCTTCGACTCCGCTGCGCTACGCTCAGCATGACAGTTAATTATCTAACAGTTAAGGTTTCGCTGGTAAGCGTGGTGGCTTCCTGGCTATGCAGTTCTTTCAGTAGCTCGGTCACCTCGTCGCTGCTGAAGTTGCAGAACCAACGGTCGGCCCGGCGCTCGATGCTGGGCAGGCCCTTGCCGCGCACCGTATCGCAGATGATGACCGAAGGCTTGTCCTGGCTGAACGGCAGGGCGGTGAAAGCTTCTTCCAAGGCGGCAAAATCGTGGCCGTCGATGCGGCGCACGGCGGCACCAAACGCTTCAAACTTGGGAGCCAGCGGCTCCAGTGGGATTAGCTCCTCGGTGGCGATGTTGGCCTGGAAGTGGTTGCGGTCAACCACAAACGTCAGGTTATTGAGTTTGTGGGCGCTGGCTACCAGCACGGCTTCCCAGCAGGTGCCTTCGTTCAGCTCGCCGTCGCCGGTTATCACGATGACTTTCTGGTTTTGGCCGCGCAGGCGGGCGTCGAGGGCCACGCCCATGGCCACGCTCGGCAGGTGGCCCAGCGAGCCCGAATGAAACTCTACGCCCGGCACGCTGCGGTTGGGGTGCCAGTAGATGCTGTCGTTGCTCTTCAAGTGGTTGTTCAGCCGCTCTTTGGGCATGAAGCCCAGTTCGGCAAATACCCCGTAGAGGGCCGGCACATCATGGCCTTTGCTCAGGAACAGGTAGTCGCGCTCGGGGTCCTGGAGATTGCCGGGGTGCACGTTGAGGAAGTCGGCGTAGAGGTACACCAACAGGTCGGTGCAGCTCAGCGAGGCCCCGGTGAAGCAGCCGCCGTCGGTGCTCAGGCGCACGATGTGCTCGCGCACGCGCAGGGCCAATTCGGAGAGTTCTTGTTGTTTTTCGGAAGTCATAGATACGTTCGTCATGCAGAGCGCAGCGAAGCATCTCGCGTGCAGCAGTAACTCAATCGTTAAACAACGAGGCGAGCGAGATGCTTCGCTGCGCTCTGCATGACAGTTATAGTTGCTTCGTATTGGCCGCGTCCACGGTTTTCAGTTCGTCAAGGTGGTTGCGGTACCAGTTCACGCCGGCCAGGTCGGCATTTAAGGCGTAAATGTCCGGCCTTTGTTTTAATAAAGTCAGAATATCATCTAGCCCAAACTGGGGATTTCCTGGATAAAGTGCTTCGTAGACGGCCTTTATAAACTCATAGTCAGCCGGGTAGTCGATAGTGAAGCGGTGCGACATTGAGTAGTCAAGTCCCGTTTCCCAGGTCACATTGGCCAGGCGGAAGCGTTCGGGGTTTTCCCAGAAGAAGGGCGTGGTGTGCTCGCGCTCCAAGGGGCGCTGGGCCTCGCGCCAGGCCGTTTCGAGGGCGGCGAAGGTCATTACCTCCACATCGTTGCCATCGGGGTAGGTGGCGGGGTGCAGGTTGCTGACGAAGTCGTACTGGCCGGCCGTTTCCTCAAAAAAGCCCAGCACCTTGTCAATGATGGCCGGGTCGATGAGCGGGCAGTCGCTGGGGATTTTCACCACCGCCTCCGTTTCGCCGAAGTGCAGTGCGGCCTGGTAGTGGCGGTCGAGCAAATCGAGCGCGGAGCCCCGAAACACCTCGATGCCGTGCTCGGCGCAAAGCTCGGCCAAGGCGTCGTCGCTGGGCTCGTCGGTGGTGATGACGGCCACGCGGCCCACCTTGGTAGCCAGCTGCACCTGCTCGACTTGCCGCACCAGCAGCGGCCGACCCACCAAATCTAGACTGACTTTATCGGGGAGGCGCGAGGAACCACGCCGGGCCTGAATTAGCGTAAGCATGGCTTAAAGTATAAAACGTAACATTTTTAGCACAAAGTGTAACGCCGAGCGCCCAAGAGTTCCCGCCTACGCCATTTGGCTGCGTAGAGAGGTTTGGGCCGTTGCAACTGGTTTGTACTGCTTTAGGAAAGCCGGGCCGCTGCCCTCAAACTGTCCAAACTGCCGGCAAATGTCGGCAATGCGCTGGGCGCTAGTGCCGCCATTTTGGATGGGCAGCTTGCGCTTGAGGTCTTCGACATCGAAGTAGGAATGCACTGGGATGCCCAGCGCCAGCCCAACGTAAGCCACTGTACTATACTGGGTTATCAACTCTACCGAGTTGGCAATCATCTCTTCGGTGTTGCCGCTGGTGAAGATGAGCGTGCCGGGTGGGGCCCACTTTTTGACCTCAGCGGTGGCGCGCTCCATGTTTTCGTTGGGATGAAACTTAAAAATCATGGGGCGGCCAGCGGCGATGCGCGTGGCGTGGCGAATAAACTTCTTGCGGTTGTCGGGCCGGAAGGTTTCGCGCATGTCGGTGGTGGCCACCAGTACATAGCCGCGGTGCGGGAAGCTGTTGTTCCGCAGCTTTTCGATATCGTCGAAATTGGGAATACCCGTCACGATGAGCTTATCCTTCTCGACCCCCATTTCTTCGAAATGCGCGGCGTAGCCCGGCGAGGCTACGCAGTACACGTCGCAGACGTTATTCATGCCATTGAGCGACGTGCCGATGGCCAGAATCGGGAAATTGGTAAACCGCTTCACCAGCCGCGCCAATAGGTGCATGGGGTCGGTCATGCCTTCCTGCACGAATATCGACTTGGTTTTGGCCAGCAAAGGCCAGGGCACCACGATGTCGGAGCAGCACACGATGAGGTCGTAGTCGTGGCCGAAAACGCGGTTTTCGAAGTCGTTACGCAAGCCGTGTTCGGCCAGGTATTTATCGGCCTTTTCCTTGATGTGGCCCTGCACGATGGTGCGCATCAGGATTTTGTTGCGAATGAGCCAGTTGTAAAAGCCTCGCATCCAGCCATCATAGTAGAGCTGGCTGAAATACGGCTCGTATTCATTCTCAAGCAGCTGCGCGATGTTGTGCATCTGCGTAGTCTGGTTAGGAGAGCCGATTAGATAAAGCGCTTTCTTCACAGAAAATACGTGTAAAAATCACGTAAAAGTACGACGTCCCCGGCCGTTGGGCAGAGGCGTCGTACTCGCTGCATGGGCTGGTTACTGGGCGAGGTAGGTCACGTTGCGGCCCAATAGGCTGGCCGTTTTCGTAAGTTCTTCCCAGGCCATGCTGGCGCGGCCTTCGCGCTTCTCGCCCACATACTCGATGGGTTTGGAGTGCTTGCTGGTCATTTCGGGGGCATACGCCCCGGTGAGTATCAGCTGGTGGCCGCGCACAGCCCCATCGAGCACCACGGCCCCGACCTCTGACACGGCGCGGGCCTCAGTGCGCACGGTGAGCGCAGTACGGTCGACATCTTTAATAGTATAGCCCCGATTCACTAGCCCTTGCATGAGCGCGGTGAGGGCCACCAGGCCGCTATCGCGGCGCGCAATAATGGCAGCATTGGCCTTTTTGGGCGGTATAACGATGGGGGCTTTGGTAGCGGGGGCAGCAGGAGTAGTCGGCGCTTGCTGCGCGAAGCTTAGGGCCGGCAGCAGCACGAAGCTGAGAAGGAGCAGGGGTTTCATAGTGACCAAGATACTAGCGCGGGGTAAAGTCGGCTTTAATAGGTTGTAGAGACGCAGTAGCTTGCGTCTTGCGTGGGGGTAACGTTTTGGAGAAATTTATCTTTAAAACAGTCGTCATGCTGAGCGTAGCGCAGCCGAAGCATTTTGACTGGTGAACTAACTCCTGACACCAGCAACGAAGCAGTAGAGATGCTTCGACTGCGCTGCGCTCAGCATGACGACCGTTATTGCAGTGGCTGTCGTTAATGACTTTGGCTTTTAGTTGGCGGGCTCGGGGCGAATGTCCCAAACAGCCGGTCCCAGAGCGAGGTGTAGAAACCAAAGTTATGGCGGTCATCCTGGTGGTGCTGAAAGTGGAAGCCCGACGAGCCCAGGTACTTGAGCACGGGGCGGCGTTCCCAGGCGGCGGGGTATGGCTCGACGCCGGAATGGCCAAGCGCCCCGAAAAAGACATTCGCCGTCAGGTAAACAAAAATGGCGATAAAATTGGCCGGGTACACGGCTATGAGCAGCAGCCACAAGGCCCCAAAACCGAAGGTTTCGGCGGGGTGCAACACGAATAAATCTATCGGCTGCGGCTCGGTGTACTCGTGGTGCAGCCCGTGCACCCACCGGTAGAGCGGCGAGTGGTGGATGGCATAGTGAAAGATGTACATCAGCAAGTCCATACCCAGAAAAAGCACCCCAAAATCGAGCACAATGCGGTACGAAACGCCTTCTCGAATGGTGATAATGCCTCGCTGCCAAAGCCACCAACCCGCAAACGTGATACCAGTATTGAGCAGCAGCGTGTAGGTAGCATACCGCAGTTGCTGCCCACTCACCGGCTGGTAAAGAGCTCCCAGCGCCTGCCGCCGCCCAAAAACCGCTTGCAGCAAGTAGCCAAACCCCACGGCCAGCAGCAACACCAGCAGGTTTTCAACCAAAAACAGCGGCAGGGCTTCCCGCCAGCCAAGCGCTTTGAAATAGGCAAGCAATTCCATCGGGAGAGGTGAAAGGGTGCAGCGCGAACTACAAAGTTCGCGCTACACGGTGGCGGTACGACTCGCCAAAGTCCTGCTTGGCCGGTTAAAATTCAGTGCCGTACCTTTGCCTTATCAATTCCTCATTTGTTGAAGGATTGTTTTTATACAGAGGCGCGGAGAGACAGGCTCGACGAAACGCCGGCAACCCCCAGTAAGTCATTGGAACGGTGCCAATTCCTGGCCATATAAAAACAAGTTGCCGTGCGCCACTTTTCTAACCTCCGCCTTTCGTACCTCCCCGCCGCTGCTTCGCTGCTGGCGTGTTGTTGTATGTCGGGTGCGGCCGTCTGTATGGCGGGCGGCGAGGCTGGTTGTTGGGCGTAAACC
>CAXUKA010000190.1:0-12362 GCA_964251335.1 uncultured Hymenobacter sp. | reverse complement strand
GAATTGGTATTCCAACAAACCAGCCAAGATGCTTCGGCAAGCTCAGCATGACGGACGGGGTACTCTTAAATAAAAAGTATTTCGAAAGGTTTAGCCTTCGTGGTAGCTCACCAAGTCATCAATAGGCGAACGAATAATTTTGCCGACCTGCATCCCGTGGCTATTGGCTACCTGCGTGAGGGCGTCGCGGAAATTATACCCCACCGAGCCGATGCAATTGAAGGTCAACTTCTGGTAGTCAGGGTAATGCAGCACCAAATTCTGGAAGAACGCCTCGAAGGCATCGACCACGATTTGGCGGCAGTAGCTCACGTTGTTGTGGTCATAGCAAAACTTAGCGAAGCTGGCCAGGTAGCGGTTGGGCAGCGGCTGGTTATACAGCTTGTCGATGATATCGTTGCGCGAGCCGATGTTGTACTCTTCTTTCAGCGCTTCGCCCAGGCCATCGGGCAGCAGGCCGCGCAAGTAATCGCGCAGCAGGCGCTTGCCCAGATACGAGCCGCTGCCCTCATCGCCCAAGAAATAGCCCAGTGAATCAACGTTATACGTGATTTTCTCGCCGTCATAGATGCACGAGTTCGTACCAGTGCCCAGGATGGCGGCAAAGCCCGGCTCGTGGCCCAGCAGGGCGCGGGCGGCGGCTAGCAAGTCTTCGGTTACCTCCACGCGGTTGGCGCTCGTGAATACTTCGCGCAGGGCGGCGGCGATTACTTCGGCCTTGGCGGGGCTCGATACGCCGGCACCGTAGAAGTAGATTTCGCGCACCTCAGCGCGATTCATGTCATCGGGCAGGTCTTTGTTGAGCGAGGCTACGATGAAGGCAGTATCCACAAAATCAGGGTTGTAGCCCTGGGTGTTGAAGTACACGCGCTGGCCCTCGTCGGAGAGTTGGCACCAGTTGGTTTTGGTCGAGCCGCCGTCGGCAATGAGTATCATGTGGATAGTAGTGGGTGAGAAAGTGGGGGAGGCGTTGTCATTGCGAGGAGGAACGACGAAGCAATCGCATCAAAACGAGCGCTCAAGTGCCGTTCGGGTGCGATTGCTTCGTCGTTCCTCCTCGCAATGACAATGCAAAAGAACTGCTTTCTTATCGAAAACCCTACGTGTGCAGCGTCGAAGGCAGTAAGTCAATCCAGCCATCCTCGCTCACCACCACTGCCAAGCAGGGGTAGGGCGACGAGCTAGTATAACGCACGGCCGAGTTATAGCGCGCTCCCCGGCTGCTATCGCCCTTCTCGGTGGCCTGCCCGTCCAAGATTACCCCAATAGCGTAGCACGTCCCATCGGGTTCCACGAGTACGGCCCCGTCGATGCTGCTGGCCTGCCGCAGCACGGGCGGCGTCATCACGCGGGGCACTACCCGGAAGCACTGGCGGCGCAGGCGCTCGGCCTCGGCCTTGGCTCCGGTACTGATGCAGAGCATAGTGCCGTGGCTTTGGGCCGAGGCTTCGAGAGCTAGCTCCCAGAGATAAGCCACCTCATCGTTGCTGAGGTTGGGGAAAACCAGATGGGCCACGCGGGCAAAGTTATCGGCCTGCACCTTGCTTTGTGGCAGGCGCGGCGTGTTGCTGACCACCCGCATGAGGGTGTGGCCGCCGTGGCGCAATTCCCAGCCGTAGTGGTTGGTAAACTGCACGGTAGCCAGTGGCTCGTACTTCGGGTCGTCTTCTTCCACCGCGTAGCCCAGCCCGAATACGTGCGAGGCATCGGACACTAGCCCGGTGCGCCCCTCGGTGAGTTCCAGCAGCTTGCGGATGGAGCGGTGGTCGCGTAGCGGCACGGGTGCTTCCAAAGTCAGAACCGGCGTGATGGCCGCGTGCTGGCGGCGGGCCAGCAGCATAGTGCCCTGGCCCTCGCCGCCCTCGTGGCGCAGAGCCGCGATGCCGAGGCAGGCATCGTACAGCCCGTGAGCGCTGCCGGGCGAAATGCGCAACATCAGGCGGCGGCCGGCCCCGCGCAATACTTCGTTGTAGTCGCGGTCGAGGACCGGCTGCTCATTATCAGCGGTATCGGCTTCGCGCAGAGCGCGGGTGCATTCGTGCAAAAACTCCAGCACCGCCGCGTGGGGCAGCGACGCCGGGCGCGACGCCGTGGCCTTGCCCGGCAAGGTATAATAAGCATTATAGGGGCCCGCGGCCAGCTGCACTACCAGCACCACTAAGTAGCCATTGAGGCTAAGGGGCGTGGAACAGAAGGTGCGGCGGGCTTCCTGCCGGCTTTCGACCAACTCGCAGATAGTCTGCTCAGTAGCACGGCACACCAGCTCGTACCAGTGCTGCTTTTCCATGCGGTCGTGGTCCTGCGGGTGCAGGTGGTACACGTTATCGCGCGGGCCAGCATCGATTTCAAACGAAGCAGCCAAGCTTTTGATGCCGGCAAAATCGGCAGGGTTGTAGCGTAGGGTCGGAGGCTCAACTACCACGCTGTGCGGGTCGTCGTGCTCGCGGCCGGAAGCGAGGCCCAGCAAAAAAACCTCAGGCCGCAGGTTGCGGTCGAGCAAATTGAAAATGCCTTCGGCAAAGAGCTGAGCCGAAACGCGAAACAAGCTTTGGTGTTCCCACATAGGGGGCAAAGGGGGGGCTGGGGGGCGAGCCGGGGAAGGAGCCAGCGGAGAAGTCATGGAGCGGCTAGTCGTCTGGTTTAGTACCAGTACGTAAAATTGGACTAAACAGTAATGCCCGACGGGGTGGAAGTTGCGTAGAATCGGCAAAAAATCGTACCTTCGGGATAGTGGCCGGTCACTCTGGTCGCCTTATTTCCACCTCTCATCCTGCTCAGCTTATGTTCTTTATTGACATGCTTTTGGTCATGGTGGTGGCTATCTCATTTATTCCCATCATGACTGGATATTGCGCCGCTTCGCGGGGCCGCTCGTTCTGGTTATGGTTTGCGCTGGGCTGGCTGTTGCCCATCGTGTCGTTTTTGCTGCTCTTCGCCCTCATCGCCCGCGACGAGCTGGACCCTGGCCGCCGCCTGCTCAGCGAGGCGAAGCAGATTTTGAAAGAGGCGGAAGCGAATTCAGTTATTAATGAGTGAGTTCGCGCCCTTGGATTTGCTTTCCGAATGAGTGCTAGAGTAAAGCCTCGCGCTATGCCAGCCATTTGCTAACTGCCCGTGCCACCCATGCGCCGGTGCTGAAGCAGCCTTGTAGCAGGTAGCCGCCCGTAGGCGCTTCCCAGTCCAGCATTTCGCCAGCTACGAAGGTGCCGGGCCGCTGATGCAGCATTAGGTTCTCATCAACTTCAGAAAAGGCTACACCGCCCGCCGAGGAAATGGCTTCTGCTAACGGCCGTAAACCCACTATTGGAATCGGTAGCGCCGTAAGCGAGGCCGCCAAGTCAGCACCCGGGGCGGCCAGCTCGCGCAGAAGCGTCGGTACGGGCGCTTTCAGGCTGAATGTACTGCCTAAGAACGACGCCAGCGAATCGCCGGCTCGGCGGCGGGTTAGGCGTCGTTGCACTTCCTCAAAGGTGATATCAGGTTTTAAGCTCAGGTGCAGCCAAGCGGGTTGGTTTTGCGCCAGCGCTGCCCGCAGCTGAGGCGTGAGAGCGTACACAGGCGTGCCTTCCAGACCGTAATCCGTGAGCATAATTTCGCCGCGCATCGTGTGGCTACCGCAACTCAAGGCAATATTTTTGAGCGGGGCACGGCCGATTTTCTCTTTAAAAAAGGCTGACCACGCTACCTCTGCCCCACAATTGCTAGGGGCGAAAGGGTGGCAGCGCACGCCTGTTTCTTCCAGAAATTGCTTCCAATGGCCATCCGAACCGGTTTGCGGCCAGCTTGCGCCGCCCAGCGCCAGCACGGTAGCGGCGGGTGTCAGGGTAAACTCATCGCCAGTTGCTTCATTGAGCAACCGCAGGCCCGTTTCGCCCGCGAAGCCTAGCCAGCGGTGGCGGGTTTTCAGTTCTACGCCTAACTCAGCCAAGCGGCGCAGCCAAGCGCGCAGTAGGTCGGCGGGCTTGTGTTGGGCCTCAGGGAAGACGCGCCCGCTGGTACCCACGAAGGTGGCGATGCCCAGGTAGGCGGCCCACTGGCGCAAGTCGGCGGGCGAGAAATGAGTGAGGGCTTTGGCAAAAAACGGGGCCACCGCTCCGTAGCGTTGGGCAAAGGTTGCCGCGCTCTCGCCATTGGTAAGGTTGAAGCCACCGTGCCCAGCCACCAGGAATTTACGGCCCACGGTAGATTTTTGCTCAAATACCTGCACTCGATAACCAGCTTCGGCAAGCCGCTGAGCGGCCAGCAAGCCAGCGGGACCGCCGCCCACTATAGCTACCAGCGGGGCCACCGCTACGCTGGCTAAATGAGAATTCGGCATATAGAACTGTAAGATTTTGAAGATATTACACCTGCCCTTCCTCAATTAGCTCGCGGCGGTAGCGGGCCAGGATGGTTGACTTCGTAACGAAACCCAGATACAAACCTTCGGCATCGACTACGGGTAGGGCCGGGGTGGTAGTATGCTCCAGCAATTCCAGGGCGTGCTCGACGCTATCGGTGGGGCTGATAAGGGCGGGCGCGGACTGCATCAGCTCGCGCACCTTGGTGGTGGTGTAGTGTGCATCATCAAATAGCGTATCGCGCACCATATCAAGGGTAATAATGCCGCGTAGCTTACCGCTTTTGCCCACTACCGGGAAGATATTGCGATGAGCGTGACGAAATACATCGACGAGCTCGCCGAGCGTGGCGCTGGGGCGCAGGGGCACAAAACCGGTGTCGATGAGGCGGTGCAGGTCGAGACGCGAGAGCAGGTCGCGGTCGCGGTTGGCGTACACGTCCACGCCTTTTAGCGTCAGCTTGCGGGTGTATACCGAGTAGGGCTCGAAGTGCTTGGTGACAAGATAAGAAAAGCTTGTGACCAGCATCAGCGGCACAAACAGCGCATAGCCGCCCGTGATTTCGGCAATTAAGAAGATGGCCGTAAGCGGCGCGTGCACCACGCCCGCCAGCACGCCCGCCATGCCTAGCACCACAAAGTGCACCTCGGGCAGCACCACCAGCCCGGTCAGGTTGACCAGCCGGGCAAACAGAAACCCGCACAGCGCCCCCGCCACCAGCGACGAGCCAAACATGCCACCATTGCCGCCCGCGCCGATGGTAATGCTGGTAGCTACCACCTTCATCATCATGGTGAAAAACACTAGCAGGAGCAGCCACCACACGTTGTTATCGCCATATACTGAGAATAGGCTGCCATCGGTGAGGTCCTGGGCGTGGCCGGCCAGCAGCTTTTCAACCACCGTGGTGTAGCCCTCGCCATAGAGCGGCGGAAACAGAAAAATGAGCACGCCCAGCGCCGTGCCGCCCACCACCACCTTCTGCCAGCGCAGCCCCGGCCAGCGTTCCCAAAAGTGGTCGAACCAGTGGTAAGTGCGAATCATGTACACCGAAAACAAAGCCGTAATCGGCCCCAGCACCGCGTAAAAAGGCACCGTATTCAAGACCCAAGAATTGGTGATGAGTGCAAACGGCTGCCCCGCATATAGCGCCTTCGACACCACCGTGGCCGTGGCCGACGAAATGAGCAGCGGGATAAAATACTGCGCCGGCAGTTCCAGCAAAATCGCCTCCACCGCAAACAGCACCCCCGCGATGGGCGCATTAAAAATGGCCGCCACGCCCGCCGCCGCTCCGCAGCCAGTGAGCAGTCTGCGCCGCCGCCGCCCAGCCCGCAACACCCGCGCCGCATTGGAGCCAATGGCCGCCCCAGTCACCGAAATCGGGGCCTCAGTGCCCGCCGACCCACCAAACGACACCGTAAGAAACGCCGTGACGAGCTGCGAGTATAGCTTAGAGCGCGGCACGATGGCGTTTTCGCGGGCCGTGCTGTAAATAATCGGCCCGATGCCCCGGCCCAGGTTGCCGCCTAGCAAGTATTTCGTTACCAAAACGGTAAGCGTGATGCCGATAATGGGATAAATAGAGAGCGCAAATACCTTGTTGGGCTCCGTGACGGCGATGGACAGCCGGTGCTGCTGCCAGCGAATAGCCGTCTTGAGCGCCACCGCCGCCAAGCCCGCCAACACGCCCACCAGCACCGCCAGCCACACCACATACACCCGCTCGCTGACGTGTCGCAAGCGCCACAGCAGAAGTGGGTTTAGTAGGCGGTAGATGCGTTTTTGGGACATGGTTGGGGTTATTCGATTGGCAAATATTAGTCCGTCATGCTGAGCGCAGCGGAGCGGAGTCGAAACATCTTGGCTGGTGGACTAACTCATTGGCGCGAGCAACGAAGCGACCAAGATGCTTCGACTCCGCTCCGCTGCGCTCAGCATGACGAACTAACATTTGCCCCACCCCAAGGCACAAAAACCTTACCTAGCGCAGATACCTCGATACGGACAATATTCGCATTTGGCTAGGTCATCGGTTTTGCGAATAGCCTCGGCTGGGTCGAGCACCCGCCGCGCCAGCCGCGCTACCAGTTCGGCGCTAGCTTTTAGAAAGTCGGGCTCACCTGTGCCTTCGGTAATAAAATCAAGCGGAGCCATGAGCAAGCCGTCGTCAATCTTGCGCAAGGATAGAATGGCCGCCTCTGAGCCGGGCGGTGCGGGGTGCGTCAGGTCGCTTTCCAGCATGAAGCGGTAGAGCCAGAGCTGCCGCACCTTGTCGGCCCCCGAGGAGCTTTCGGTGAGCAGGCGCTCCACGGTTTCGGCGGCACTCAGCGGCTTCTGCGTGCCGCGCAAATTCAGCTCGCGGCGCTCTACGAGGCCGGTTTTGTAGTCGACCACGCGGCGGCGGCCATCGGGCAGCGCGTCGATGCGGTCGGCCCGGCCCAGAATGCGGACGGGCAGTGGTTCGGCGCGGCCGGGCACGTCGGCAAAGACGGTGGCGACCATGGCCGTTTCCTGCGCCGCGATGCGCAGCGGCAATACCCCGGGCTGGTGCGGCAGGCTCTCTAAGTACTTACGAATGAGGCGCACTGCCACCTGGCCCAGCACGTGATTAAGGCCATCGTCGGGACGAGCCTGGCGGTCATCTTCCTCTTTGCGTAGCTGGCGGTGCACCTCGGCGGGCACTTTTTTAAGCAGCTCTGGGATGTCAGCGGCGGTGAGGTCGCGCTTTTCCAGCTCGAAGGGTTTGAGCAAATGCTCCAGCGAGTCGTGGACCACGGTACCGAAGCCATCGGCCCCGAGGGCTTCTTCTACTTCTTCGTTTTCCTGAAAGCGGGCCAGGCGCGAGAAGTAGAATTTGAGGGTGCAGGAAATGTATTCGTTGAGGGCAGAGGGAGAGAGGCCGCGCTCGAGCACGCCGCGCAGGGCGGTGAGCATAAGGTCGTCTTTTTCTAAGATTAAATCTCCCCCCGATGTGTGAACCTCACCCCCCAGCCCCCTCTCCAAAAAAGAGGGGGAGCCAAACGATGGCGAACGCAACACAGCGTTTGGCTCCCCCTCTTTTTTGGAGAGGGGGTTGGGGGGTGAGGTTCCCCCGGCCGGTACGCCCACTACTCTATCCTCTACTACCAGCATCGGATTTTGCGCTGCTAAATCAAACTCCAGCTGCCGCAGAAACCGGCTCCGTTCCCCCGTCCGCACGCCCTCGGCGCCCGGCAGCACGTGTACCAAATCCACGCGGCCCGCCCGCTGTAAGAGTCGCCAGAAATTATACGCGGCCGTGGCTTCCGCGTCGGCGTAGGTAGGCAGCTTAAACTCGGTCAGGACATCGTAGGGGAACAAGGAATTCTGCCGCTTGGGGGCGGGTAGCGAGTTCTCGTTGCAGCTTAGAATAATGACATGGTCGAAGTCTAGCGCGCGAGTTTCGAGCAAGCCCATTATCTGCACCTGGGCCAGTGGCTCGCCCGCGAAGGGCAGGCGCGTGTTGCGCATCTGGTCGTATAAAAAGCGCCGGAACGAGCGTACGCTTAACCGTTGCTGCTGGTCGCTAAAGGCTGAGTCGAGCTGCCGCACCAGGGTGTAAAACAGATACAGATACTCGGCCTCAATGGCGGTGTGGTCGTGCCCATACACTTGCTTGAGCAAGTCAATCAGCGTATAGCACGCGGCAATAATATTATCGCAGTTGTCCCAGGTTTTGAACAGCGCCTCGATGAGCGGGTGGCCGTGGCCCAGCTTCAGTAGCTCGGTGGCGGGCAGCAGCACCATCTGCCTTTTTACAATCTGCTGGCAGATTTTTTCGAGCAGATGATGGTACTGTGGCTGGTCAGCTTGCTCATCTTGCCATTGCTCGTAGCGGCGCAAAAAGGGGTGCGCCAGCAGCTTGGTCACGGCCTGGTGGTGGTACTTGGGTACGCCGTAATCCTTGCCCGGCTCGCCTTCCCGAATTCCCGTGAGGTGCACCTCAAACAGCAAATCGACGAGATTAAACAAGGCTGTGCTCTGGAAGCTCAGGCCCATGGTCACGTTGAACTCGGGCACCAGCTCGGCGGGCGGCAGGCCGTGCAGCACGGGCAGCAGCAGCGTCTCATCAGGTAGCACCACGGCCACGGTGGCGTTAGGATTCAGTTGGCGGGCCTCGGCCAAAAGCTGGCCGGCGAGCTTACCCTGCATGCTGGCATTGGCCACGCCCAGCATGCGGATGTGGTGCGGCCGACCGCGCAGGTGCTCTTGCAGCGTGAAAGTGTCGCGGGGCAAATCCCACTTGCTCCAGTAGCGGCGCAGCAGCTGGCCGGCGCGATTGGGCGAGTCCGGCTCCATGTAAAAGGGGTCGGCGTCGAAGTATAAATCGGCCCGGCCCGCCTTGTGCAGCAGGTTGATAAACTTCTCTTCCGACCGGCTCAGACCACCTAAACCCACGAAAATGTGGCGGGCGGGCGCGGGCTTGGCTGGGTCGCGCAATTCTTCTTGCAAGCGGCGTACGGCCTCGCGGTAGGCCAGGCCGGGGTAGGCGAGGTGGTCGGCTTTGAGGCGGCGCTTGAGCTCGCGGTACACGCGGGCAAGCTGGTCCCAGAAGCTGAAATACCGGGTGAGGCCGTCGGTTTTACTCTTTTCGGGGTCGAGGTCCCAGCGCTCCAGCGCCTTGGCTTCGGAGAGGTACTCGAATACCTCCTTGGTGTCGGCCAGGTTCTGGTCGAGGTTCGAAAAGTCTTGCAGCAGCAGCCCGCTCCAGCCTACGAAGCGGTCGAAATTCAACTCCGCGTCGATGCCCTTAAAAATATCAAACAGCAAGAGCTGCAAGGCAATGGGCTCCTCTACCTGCACGCCGGCGCGCTCCACCATGTAATCTTCCATGGCCGCGATGCGCGGCGACCACAGCGCCTGGCCATCGGGCGTGGCCAGGGCCAGCTCGTTTTGCAAGTACACCACGGCGCGGCGCGTGGGCACTATCACCACAAGGTCAGAAAAAGTATCGTCGTCGTAGGTGGCCAGCAGCTCGTGGGCCACTTCGGCCAAGAAGGTGCGGGTGGCCACCGGGGCCACCACCGGCGCGGCCAGAAGGGAAGAAGGCAACATGATACCCAAAGGTACAACCTCGCGCCGGCCGGCTAAGTGCTACACGGCTCTGCGTATTGTACAAATTCAGATTGTCAATATGTTGGCAGCGCTAAGCACGAGTTTTTTATTCGGCCAGTAATTCTAGCGGTTTAAAGCCAGAAATCAGCGGTTGATATGTAAAAGCTGGAATATTGCAATTGGGGGTGCGGACCTTTGATACTACAATTTTCGCTATCCAGGCCACCTGTTACCTGGTGTGTCTATTATCGCTATCCTGCCGCCGCCAACTAGTTAGCTATTACCCCTATGAATCCTGATGCTACTGGCCCTATGCTTGCCGATATGCCCCCGCCTGCCGTGCCGGTCGTGGGCTGCGCCACATGCTGGGCGGCCGACTACTGCGCCGCGTTTTCGCTGGCTGGCCCGCAGCCGCCGCCCAGCTGCCCGCTGGTGCCTAAGCCTGCCCGCAGCCCCCGGCGCCGCCCCTCGCCAATACGCCCGCATTAAGGGTGTTTCTGGCGCGGGGCTCTGCCTCGTGTCGAAGTGCAGCTGGCCTCTGGCCGGCACGGTAGCGAACAACTATTGCGTGGCCAATATTATAGACCTACGGCCTGGCGTGCGGGCCAGATTCCCGCGTGTACTTCGGCACGGAGCAGCGCTTCACGCCAGAGAACGATTTATTAGTCAGTTGAATATGAATCGCGGGTGCCTGCTGGTGCTATGTGCGGAAAGTGCTGTTGCAGCACGCCTAGCAGCTTGGCCTCGGTCAGCGGTTTGTCGAGCGAGCCGGTTACGGAGAGCTGTTGGGCGCGGGCCAGGTCGCGCTCGTGCAGCGAAGTCGTGAGCAGAATAATGACGGGCCGCGCAGGCAGCGGCCATTGGCCATACGCTTCAAGAAAATCCAACCCGTTCATTACGGGCATGTTCATGTCGAGTAGAATGAGGGCGGGGGCCGCCGCTTCGCCAGAGGCCAACAGGTGCAGGGCGTCTTCGCCGTTTTCGGCCACTAGCACTTGCTCGGCTATGTCGGCTGTGCTTACTAAGAGTTCGTTGAGGAAATTTGTGGTGGGGTCGTCATCGACGAGTAATACGCTGGATAACTTGGGCATTTAACTGAAAATGGACGTAGGAATAGCTGGTAGTTAGCTGCGAAAGGTAACAAAGAAGGTACTTCCCTGACCCGGCTGGCTCTGCACCATGATGGTGCCGCCCCCATTTTCGACCATGCGCTTGACCATGTATAGGCCCACGCCCGAGCCCTCGACGTGGGTGTGCAGGCGCTGAAACAGCCCAAACAGCCGCTGCTGCTGGGCTGGAGTCAGCCCTAAGCCATTGTCTTGCACCGTGAGCACCACATGGGTGCCTTCGTGGGCAGCTCGCAGCACCACGGCCGGTGGGTGGCCCGGCCGGTGGTATTTCACTGCATTGCTGAGCAGGTTATAGACCACCGAACGCAGGTTTTTGGGGGCAAACAGCACAGTGAGCTGCGGGTCGATGGCCACCTCCAGGTGGGTCTGGGTCGTCGTGAGCAGCGGCAGCAAATCCAGGCATACGTCTTCGACTACGCCTGCCAATGCTACCTGCTCGGCGGGCAGTTGCTGGGCCTGTTGCAGGCGCGAGACATCGGTAAGCTGATTGATGGTGAGGCGGAAGCGCTCGACGGCCCCCTGCATCATGCCCAGTATTTTGCCTATCAGGGCCTGGTGCCGCACTTCGGCGGGCAGGTGGGTGCGCAGGGCCGTGAGCAGGCCTTCGATGTTGGTAATTGGCGCTTTGAGGTCGTGCGAAGCAGTATACACAAACGTGTCGAGGTCCACGTTGGTGCGCGTGAGCTGGTGGTTGGCTTCGTGGAGCTCCGCGTTGGTAGCGGCCAGCTCTTCATTGAGGGCCAGCACCTGCTGGCGGGCCAGCACCGCGTCGGTGGTGTCAATGGCAAACGCCAGAATACCTTCTACTTGGCCCTGCTCGTCGCGCAGGGGCTGGTACACCATGTTGACATACAGTGTGCGCGCCTGCTGGGTAAGCGGGTCGTGCAAAACCACGGCAGTGTCCGGAAAAACGGCCTTCTGGCCACTGGCATACACGCCGTCCAGCACGGCCAGCATGCCTTGCGCCGCCAACTCGGGAAAAAGGTCAGCAAACGTCTGTCCCAGCTGGGCGCGGCCCTGGGTCAGGTCGCGGGCAAAGGCCGGATTGAAGTACGAATAAACGTGGTTGGGCCCATTGAAAGTGGCCACGTAGGCAGGGGCCTGGTGCAATATTTGCCGCTTCACGGCTTGCTGCTTTACCAGCTGCTGCGTGCGTTGCGCCACCCTTGTTTCCAGCTCTTGGTTAAGCTCCTGAAGCTCGAGTTGTGCTTCGCTCAGGGCCGTGTTGGCATACAGGTATTCCTCGTTGCTGGCCCGCAGCTCCTCGTTGATGGCAGCCAGCTCCTCGTTGAGGTTCTGCACCTGCTGGCGGGCCAGCACTTGGGTCGTAACATCTACCGCCACGCTTACCACCCCCACAATAGTGCCTTGGGCATCGCGCCGGGGGCGGTAGGTAATATTGAAGTAATTCTGCTCGAGGTGGCCCGAGTATCCCCGCGTAAAGCGCACCGGCACTTCGAACAAGTCGTGTGGAGTGCCGTGGGTGAAGGTGCTGGCCAGCAACTCTTCCAGACCCTGACCCTGCATATCGGGAAGGGCTTCAAAAAATGGCTTGCCCAGAATAGCATCGACCGGGCGGCCCAGATTCAGCCCAACTGCGGGGTTGGCCTGCTCGAATACCATCGCTGCTCCCCGGAAAAGAACGAAGGCGACGGGGGCCTGTTCGAAGGCTTCTATCAGGTTGGTGCGCTGGCGCTCGGCCTCGGCGCGGGCCTCCTGCTCACGGGTTTGGCTAGCGCGCAACGCCGCCTCCACAATAGAATAGGCCTCGGCCGACGTATCGGTAAAATTGGTGAGTAGCTGCCCGCCCACCCGC
>CAXUKA010000189.1:0-12381 GCA_964251335.1 uncultured Hymenobacter sp. | reverse complement strand
CCGTAACCTCACGCAACACCGGCAGTACCGACCACGTGGCCTTCGACGCCGTGGGTCTGCCCGGCTTCCAGTTCATCCAGGATGGGCTCGACTACTTCGCCCGCACCCACCACTCCAACCAGGACACCTACGACCGCCTCGTGGCCGACGACCTCAAGCAGGCCTCGGTAGTGGTGGCTTCCTTCGTCTACAACGCTGCCATGCGCGATGAGAAGCTGCCCCGCAAGCCGCTGCCCGCGCCGGTGAAAGCGCAGTAAAAGAAATATGGTTATAAAAAAAGCCCCGTTGAGCTTAGTTCAACGGGGCTTTTTTGGTGCATAATCCATGATTAAATCGCAGTCGCAATCTTTGTGAAAACACTGCGACTTCCAGTGCTTTGCAGTCCTGTAAAGCTGTTTTTGCGCCACATGATACCCTCCGATTCTGCCCAGCGGCCGACTATCTCGCTGTCGCCCCGCTTGCAACCTTGGGGACGTGTGCTAGCGCTATTGATTGACATGCTGGCAGTTGGCTGTCTGACTTTGTTCTACGATGGGCTAATAGGTGCCGTAGTGCTTTGGATAGAAGCCATTCATTACAGCAAAAGCAGTACCCACATTTTCAAAGCTACTGGCTTAGCGCTTGGTGCTGGATTAGCGGTAGGCGGCTTAGCCGTGATAGGCTTGCTACTGAGCAAAATGTATCTTCGGGCGCTGGCCGTTTTGCTGGGATTATTGCCCTTGGTACTGGTCACGCAATTGGTGTATAAAATTCTGTGACGCAAGCTTCAAGTATGGCTTTACGGCCCGCAGGTGCTATATCTAGCAACTATGAGCACGTTATCCCTGGCTGGCGCTTGACCGGTAGGGCGATTGAAAGCGAAAGCCCTGCCGCCGCTCGGCCGCCCGTTTTTTCTCGGCGGCTTCATCAGCAGCCTGCTGCTGCTTAGTAAGGCAAAAATAGGAAAATTCCTCTTTTGCTACATCGACCTGCACCGTAAGCTGAGCAGTGTGCTCATCGTAGTTTTCACGAAGGTAATCGGCCACTATTTGGTGGAAGCGCTCCCCAAATTCCCAAAAAAAGAGGGTGCCGCCTTCGGGCTTTTCGCCCGAAAGACTGAGGCAAATACCGGGCGCGCTCACGTCGAAGCGGCCGTGATGGCAGTTTGCGTCCCGCAAGCGTTGGTGCAGGAGCTGGTTGAGGGCAAGTTGAGCAGCAGAAAAAGGTAGCATAGATAGGATAGGGCACGCCGGATAACATACGGGTTGGAGGCGCTGGTAGATAAGCGGCACCATAACGCTACAACACAAATACACGTCTCTACATTCCACAAAATTGCACTTTAACCGCTATGCAAAATCCTGCCATCGGCCAACCCCTTCGTCGCGTCGACGGCCGCCAGAAAGTAACCGGCCAAGCCCGCTACGCCGCCGAGCACCCGGTGGCTGGCTGTACGCATGGCGTGTTGGTAACCAGTACTATCGCCACTGGCCGCATTACGCACCTCGATAGCAGCGCGGCGGCCCAAGCGCCCGGCGTGCTGGCCATCGTGTCGCACCTGAACGCGCCCAAGGTGCCTGGCTACGAAAATCCCCAGCCCGATGCTCGCGTGACCGGCCAGCAGCTACGGGTATTTTTCGATGATAAAATTTATTTTAATAATCAACCTGTCGCATTAGTTATTGCTAATAGCCTAGAGCAGGCGCAGCACGCCGCCACGCTGGTACGCGTGCAGTACGCGCCAACTGTTCCCCACACGAATATTGAAAAAAACCTGGCTAACAGCTATACGCCCAAGAAAAGCGAAAACTACACCCGCGGCCAGCCTCAGGCTTACAAAACAGCTCCCGTGCAAATAGCCCACGAGTACCAAACGCCCTTGCAGGTGCACAACCCGATGGAGATGCACGCCGCCATAGCCGAGTGGCACGGCAACCAACTGACGGTGTGGAACAAAACCCAGGCCCCCGCCCTAGCCCAACAGGATTTAATGAAGCTTTGGGCCTTACCCAAGGAGAGCGTGCAGGTGCATTCGCCGTTCGTGGGCGGGGCGTTTGGGGGCGCGTCGCGCATCTGGCCGCCCGAGATGGCGGCCATCTTGGGAGCCAAAGTGGTGGGCCGCCCGGTGAAGGTGCTGAACGAGCGCGAGAAGGAGTTCAACATGGTGGGCTACCGGCCGCGCTCGGTGCAGCGTGTGGCGCTGGGCGCGCAGCCCGATGGCACGCTGGTGGGCGTGTCGCACGAGGCGTTTGGCATGACTTCGCGCTACGAAGAATTTACCGAGCGCACGCTGCACCCCACCAAATCGGGCTACCGCTGCCCCAACGCCGAGCTGACCTACCACCTCGTGCCCCTCGACCTAAGCACGCCCTGCTGGACGCGCGGCCCCGGCGAAACCACTGGTTCCTTCGCCATCGAATCGGCCATGGATGAGCTGGCGTATGCGTTGAAAATGGACCCCTTAGCGCTGCGCCTTCAGAACTTCGCCGACATCGACCCCGACGCCGGTAAGCCCTGGAGCACCAATTTTCTGCGCGACTGCTACGCCCAAGGAGCCGAGAAATTCGGTTGGGCCAAGCGCAACCCCACGCCCGCCGCCACCCGCGCCGGCGACTGGCTGGTGGGCCAGGGCATGGCCATGGGCATTTACCACGCCACGCGGGCCAAGGCCAGCGCCCGCGCTCGCCTGCTGCCCGACGGCTTCTTGCTGGTGCAAAGCGCCACCGCCGACGTCGGCCCCGGCACGGCCACCATCATGACCCAAATCGCCGCCGATGCCTTCGGTATCGACCCCGCCAAAGTGCACTTCGAGCTGGGCGATGCGGTCCTGCCGCCCGCACCCGGTCAGTTTGGCTCGCACACGGTGGCCTCGGTGGGTGCGGCGGTGCACGAGGCGTGCACCGCGCTGCGCGAGCAGCTGGCGGGCCACGCAGCGGCCGATGCCTCCCGCCCGCCGGTAGAAGTAGTCCGCGAAGCGCCCGAAGTACCCGAGAAAGGCCCGCAGTCGAGCAAGTCGTTTGCCGCGCACTTTGTGGAGGTGCGTGTGCATGCCCGCACCGGCGAAGTGCGCGTAACCCGCGTAGTATCAGCCATTGACGCAGGCCGCATCATGAACCCTAACACCGCCCGCAGCCAGGTATACGGAGCCATCACCTGGGGCCTCGGCCTGGCTTTGATGGAAGACGCCGTACTCGACCACCGCTTCGGCCGCATCACTAACCACGATTTAGCTAATTACCACGTCCCGGTAAACGCCGATATTCCTACCGACATCGACGTGCTATTTATTGACAAACCCGATACCTATCTAGACCCGATGGGCGCGAAGGGTTTGGGCGAAATTGGCATCGTGGGTTTCAGCGCGGCTATTGCTAATGCGATTTTTCATGCCACTGGCAAGCGGGTGCGAGAATTGCCGATTACGCCGGATAAGTTGATATAGAAGAGGTGGCGTTCTGATACTAGAGCTAATTACTACATCTTTAGCCTACCTAGTGAAATAGGTGGTGTCGGCTCTAACCAAACGCCATTGAAAATCTGCTTGCTTTTTTGCCAAAGCATTAATTGAGATATTCTTCTCCTTACCGAAGAATGTTACCTTGAAAGCTAGAGTGTCTTTTTGAAAATCATTCTCATTATACTTCGACTCAAACCCAACATATCCACCTAGAATTAATTCTAATTTTGGGTTTGATTCACGGCTGTTGATTATATCATTTACCACGTTAGGTGTTGTGCTTTCTATATAATAAGACGCTACCTTGGAGAATGTGAATGCTACTGCTAAGGCACAAGCCAGAGTAATGAAAAGCTTTTTAGGATTCATGAGTAGAGACGCAATATTTTGCGTCTTGCGTTAGGGAAATATTATACCCAGCAACGATAAGACGCAAAATACTGCGTCTCTACCCCCGTTACCCCAGCTTCTCTTTAAATAGCCGCAACGTCCGTTCCCAAGCCAACTTGGCCGCCTCGGCATTGTAGCGGGCGGGCGAGGTGTCGTTGTTGAAAGCGTGGTTAACGCCTTCGTACACAAATAGCTCGTAGGGGATGTGGGCGGCTTTCAGGGCGGCTTCGTAGGCCGGGATGCCGGCGTTGATGCGCGTGTCGAGGCCGCCGTAGTGTAGCATAATGGCGGCTTTTATCTGGGGCACGTCTTCGGCCTTGGGTTGCTGGCCGTAGTAGGCCACGGCGGCGTTGAGCTTGGGGTCGTGCACTGCGAGCTGGTTGGCGAGGCCGCCGCCCCAGCAGAAGCCTACGCAGCCGGTGTGGCCGTTGCAGTCGGGGCGGGCGCGTAGGTAGGTGAGGGCGGCGAGGTAATTATTCAGGTTTTTGGTGGTGTCGAGCTGGCCGATGAGGGTGCGGCCCTGGTCTTCGTCGGCCGGCGTGCCGCCCACTACCGATAGCGCATCGACGCCCAGCGCGAGGTAGCCCGCTTGGGCCACGCGCCGCGTCACGTCTTTGATGTGGGGCGTGAGGCCCCGGTTTTCGTGGATTACGACCACTGCGCCGCGCTTTTTCTTGCCCTTTGCATGCACCAGGTAACCGCTCACGGTGGCCCCGTCGCCGGGCCAGGTCACGGTTTCTTCGAGTAGGTCGTCGGCCAGCGGCTGCACGGTGGTAGCATGGGCATAGCCGGGCTCCAGCAGGCTGAGGGCGGTGGTGGCCAGAGCGGCGTTGCCCGCCAGCACCAGCAGCCGGTCCAGAAATTCCTTGCGCGAAAGCGGGCGGTGGGTGTACTCGTCGAAGAGGTTGATAATGCTCTGGTCCATAGGGAAGGGTGGGGTTAGGGCCGCAAGGTATTGCGTGGGTGGTAATTAACGGCTCTGACGCGGATAACCTCACCCCCGGCCCCTCTCCAAAAAAGAGGGGAGCCTAACGACTTTTCAACGATAACAAACGCCTTCCTGCGGTCGGCTCCCCTCTTTTTTGGAGAGGGGCCGGGGGTGAGGTTACCCGCGTCAGAGCTGCTGAAAATAAGCCACCGACAACCGCAGCCTACTCCCGTACCAGCTGAACATTTCCCCATCGACCAACTGAATTTTGGCCTCCGGGCAAATCTCCTGAAATTCAGCTAAGTGCTTTTCCTTAAATGGGTACGGCTCCGATGATAATAAAATGCGCGCTGGTGCGGCGGCAGCCAATTGCTCCGGCGTTATTTCGGGGTAGCGGCCGAGGTGGGCAAATACATTGCGAAAGCCCACCCGCCGTAGCATATCGTCAATAAAAGTGCCGCTAGCCGCTGCCATGTACGGCTTGCGCCAAATAAAATAAGCGGCGGGAATAAGCGGTTGTCGTGTTTCCAGTGCCGCAAAAGAAGCCGCTATTTCAGCAGCCAGCTGCTCAGCTTTTTCCTTCGCGCCCACCACAAAACCCACTTGCCGAATCATCACCAACGCTTCGGATAAATTACCGATGTCGCTCAGCCACACCGGGTACTGCGTGGCTAGCTGCTCAATACCCGCCTGATAATTCTCTTCTTTATTCCCAATAATTAAATCCGGCTTTAGCGCCGCTATTTTATCGAAATCAAAATTCTTCGTGCCACCAATTACCGTTGCCGACTGGCGCGCTTCGGGCGGATGAATGCAGAACTTAGTTACGCCCACTACACGCTCGCCCACACCCAAATCAAATAATAATTCGGTTTGCGAAGGCACCAAAGAAATAATTCGTCGCGGCGGAAACGGAATTTCTACACGCCGCCCTAATTGGTCGGTAATAGTGAGCGGTAGCGTTGTAAGTTTTGGTGTCTGCATATATGAAAAAGTCATGTCGACCAACAGAAGACATCTCAGGTGGCGCACTAACTCTTTTGCGTAAAAGAAATTACTGCACCACGCGAAATGTCTCCCGTTGGTCGACATGACGGCCTAAGTGGGTAGGCTAATTAAACAAAATACCGGAAATCCTGCCCGTCCTCAATGCGCAGCAGCGTCTCGTAAATAAGCTTGGTCACGTTGTCCACGTCGTCGCGGTGCACGGTTTCGACGGTGGTGTGCATGTACTTGAGCGGCAGCGAAATAAGGGCCGAGGCCACGCCCGAGCCTGAGTACGCAAACGCATCGGTATCGGTGCCGGTGGCGCGGGTAGCGGCGGCGCGCTGAAACGGAATATCCGTTTCCTTGGCCGTATTAATAATTAAATCGCGCAGATTATTCTGCACGGCGGGACCGTAGGTAATGACCGGGCCTTTGCCGCACGAAATATCACCGGCCGTTTTCTTGTCGTACATCGGCGACTGGCTATCGTGCGTCACGTCCGTAATAATTGCCACGTCGGGGTTAATGCGATGAGCTATCATTTCGGCCCCGCGCAGGCCAATTTCCTCCTGCACGGCATTCACGATGTAGAGGCCGAAGGGCAGGGTTTTATTGTTTTCCTTGAGCATGCGGGCCACCTCGGCCACCATGAAGCCGCCCACGCGGTTGTCGAGCGCGCGGCCCACGTAGTACTTGTCATTCAGCACGGTAAACTCGTCCTCGAACGTCACGACTGAGCCCACGTGCACGCCCATTTCGGCCACTTCATCGGCCGACGAGGCACCGCAATCCAAGAAGATGGTTTCAATGGTTGGCGCTTTGTCCTGCTCAACCTTGCGCACGTGAATGGCGGGCCAGCCAAATACCGCTTTTACGATGCCTTTTTCGCCAAAAATATTAACCCGCTTGCTGGGTGCTACCAGCGCATCGGAGCCGCCGTTGCGACGCAGATACAGGTAGCCTTCTTTGGTGATATAATTAACGAAATACGAGATTTCATCGGCGTGCGCCTCAATGACGACTTTGTATTTCGCTTCGGGATTAATTACGCCAACTACGGTGCCGTAGGTATCGACAAAATACGAGTCGATATACGGTTTAATGTACTCCAACCATAGCTTTTGGCCTTCTTTTTCGAAGCCGGTGGGGGAAGGGTTGTTTAAGTAGTTTTCAAGGAATGCGAAGGATTCAGGGCGCATTTTAGTACGGGTGTCATGCTGAGCTTGCGAAGTATCTTATCACGTTCGCAAATTCTGGGATAAGTAAAATGCTGACGAGTGAAGCCGTGATAAGATGCTTCCTTCGTCAGCATGACAAATAAAAATTACAGTGGAATATTTCCGTGTTTTTTGCGCGGTAGCGTGTCTACCTTGTTTTCCAGCATTTTAAAGGCTCGAATTAATTTTTGGCGGGTTTGCGAGGGCAGAATTACTTCATCGACGAAGCCCCGGTGCGCGGCGCGGTAGGGCGTAGCAAATTTCTGCTGATACTCGTCGACCTTCTCCTGCAACTTCGCCTCAGGGTTTTCGGCCTGAGCAATCTCGCGCTTGAAAATAATTTCGGCCGCGCCTTTGGCACCCATTACCGCGATTTCGGCGGTGGGCCAGGCGAAGTTTAAATCGGCGCCGATATGCTTGCTGTTCATCACGTCATACGCGCCGCCGTAGGCCTTGCGCGTGATGACGGTGATGCGCGGCACGGTGGCTTCGCAGAAAGCGTAGAGCAGCTTGGCGCCGTTGGTGATGATGCCGCGCCACTCCTGGTCGGTACCGGGCAGGAAGCCGGGCACGTCTTCGAGCACCAGCAGCGGGATGTTGAACGAGTCGCAGAAGCGCACGAAGCGGGCGGCTTTGGTGCTGGCATTGATATCGAGCACGCCCGCCAACACGGCTGGTTGGTTGCCCACAATGCCGATGCTGCGGCCCGCCAGCCGCGCAAAACCCACCACAATATTCTCGGCAAAATTCTGATGCACTTCCATGAAGGAATTAACATCAATCAAACCCTCAATAACTTCCCGAATATCGTAGGGCTGGTTGGCGTTGTCGGGGATGAGCGTATCGAGGGCGGGGCGGCTTTCGTCCTGGCCAGCGGCATACGGAACGGCCGGCGCGGTTTCCTCGCAGTTTTGGGGCATATAGCTCAGCAACTGCTTAAGCTGCTGAATGCAAACGACCTCATTCGCAGCCGTGAAGTGCGTAACACCGCTCTTGGTGGAGTGGGTACTCGCGCCGCCTAGCTCCTCGCTGGTCACGTTTTCGTGGGTCACGGTTTTCACCACGTTGGGGCCGGTCACGAACATGTAGCTCGTGTTTTCGACCATCAAAATGAAGTCCGTAATGGCCGGCGAGTACACCGCGCCGCCCGCGCACGGCCCCATAATGGCCGACAACTGCGGCACCACACCGCTGGCCAGCGTATTTTTATAAAAGATGTCGGCGTAGCCGCCCAAGCTCACCACGCCCTCCTGAATACGTGCCCCACCCGAGTCATTCAGCCCCAGCACCGGCGCGCCGTTCTTCATCGCCAAATCCATGATTTTGACGATTTTCTCGGCGTGGGTTTCGCTCAGCGAGCCGCCGAATACCGTGAAATCCTGCGAAAAAACGTAGACCAAGCGGCCATTTACGGTGCCGTAGCCGGTTACTACACCATCGCCTAGATAGTACTCTTTATCCAAGCCAAAATCCTTGGAGCGGTGCATTACAAACTTGCCTATTTCCTCGAACGAGCCCTCATCCATCAGCAAATCAATGCGTTCGCGGGCGGTGAGCTTGCCTTTTTTGTGCTGGGCGTCGATGCGGGCCTGGCCGCCGCCGAGCAGCGCTTCCTGGTTTTTGGCGGCCAGTAAATCGGTTTTCGAAATGGTAGGGTGGGTGGTGGCGTGCGGGTCAGCCATTGGGTAGGGCGAGGTAACGTTTTCGTAAAGCCCAAAGATAGGCGGAGGCTTTGTAGCGCGGACTTTCAGTCCGCGAAGCTGCACATTAAAAATTTCCTCTCGTCCGCACTCGCGGACTAAAAGTCCGCGCTACGCATCCCAGCCCAAATCCGAATTAATCGGCGGCGTGGGGTCAAGCGAGCGCCACAAGTACTTGCAGGCCAGCGAGCGATACGGCCGCCATGGCTCAGCAATCAATAGCATCTTTTTATGCAGTGCCCGGCCAGTTTCTTCCAGATTATAGAGCTTACGCATAGCATTTTGAATACCCAAATCGCCCTCGCTAAATACATCGGGCTGGTCGAGGGCGAACATTTGCAGCATTTGGGCGGTCCAGCGGCCCACGCCTTTGATGGCGGTGAGGTGGGTGGTGAAGGCGTCCGAATCAAGCTGACTCAGGTGCTCGTAGTCGAGCTGGCCGCGCTCCTGGTACTCAGCAATGGCCTTGAGGTAGCCGATTTTCTGGCGCGACAGGCCGGCTTCGCGCAGCTCGTCTTCTTCGAGGCGTAGCACCTCGCGGGGCTCGGGGTAGCCATCGGGGCGGAAAAGGGCGGTGAAGCGCTTCCATATGGCAGCCGCTGCTTTAGTCGAAATCTGCTGGCTCACGATGGCGCGCAGCAGCGCCAGGTACAGGTCTTCGTGGGCGGCGGGTCGCACCGGGCCGGGCACACGGGCAATGGCTTGCGCCAGAATTGGGTCGGCTTGGGCGAGGTGGGCGAGGGCGACGGCGTGCCAGTGGGGCTCGGTAATAGCAGCGTTTTCCAAGGGGTATTTAAAGCTAATAGTGCAGCCTGGCAGCGGCCCGGCTAGTGGATTCCCCCGACATAGTGTGTGTCTTTGGGATGGGTCTGCACCACAACAACGTCGAGTACCACGCCGGTTTCACTGAGGCGCAGGCCCGTGAGGCAGCGACCGAATACCGCCCCCGTATCCAGGTAGATAGCGTTGGAAAAACGGTCAAACCGGAGCTTGCCGTCTTCCGTGGGCGTGTGGCCCACCACTTGCAGCGGGCCGGTATTGAGCAGCGGGCCGCGCCGCCAGAGCACGCCGTCGGGGCTGGTGGGGTCGAGCGGATTGGGCACCCCGGCAAAGCCCGCGTGGGAGAATAGCACGTCTTCGTTTTCCCAAAGTAGCGGCCGGTCGGCCAGCCATTCGGTGTGCGGACGCAGCCAATCGCGGTGGCGCTGGTACTGCTGCAAGGTGCCCTCGCCGCCCCAGCCCAGCCACGACGGGTACGGGCCGTTCGGCCCCAGGTGCTCGACCATGCCCCAGTCGTGATTTCCCATCAGAAACACGGTTTGGCCCGGAAAATCGAGGTCGAGCTGGCGGCATAGCCCCACGGTTTCGGGGCTGAAATTGCCCCGGTCCACGAGGTCGCCGAGCTGCACGAGCATCTCTTCGGCGGGCCGCCAGTGCGTGAGCATTTCCTGCAAAGTGTGCAGGCAGCCATGAATATCGGCAATGACGAAAAAATTCATACCGTATATATAGCACTAAATTTGGTGCTACGCTACAGTGCTGCCACGGCCGCCGCTACGCGCTCGGTCATGGCATCATCCACATCGAGGTGCGTCGCGAAGCGCACCCAGCTGCCACCAAAACCGCTGGCCTTAATACCTTGGGCCTCCAGCCGAGCCAAAAAGTCGGCCACGGTAAGCTGGCTTTCATCGAGCCGGAAAATCACTAAGTTGGTTTCGGGCTCCAGAATTTCGGCCACGTAGGGGAGGGGGCGCAATGCTTCGGCCAATTGAGCGGCGCGGCGATGGTCATCGGCCAGGCGGGCCACATTGTTTTCCAAGGCATAAAGCCCCGCTGCCGCTAGGTAACCGGCTTGCCGCCAGCCACCGCCAAATAATTTGCGCAGTCGCTTGCAGCCTTGAATAAACTCGCGACTGCCCAGAAGCACCGAGCCTACCGGTGCGCCCAATCCTTTGCTAAGGCACACCGAGATAGAGTCAAACAGCTGCCCATAATCCTCGCTACGCTGCCCGGTAGCCACCAACGCATTAAAAATGCGCGCCCCGTCGAGGTGCAGCGCCAAACCGTGCTGCTTGGTAACGGTGGCAATTTCTTCTAAATCTGCCCACTTATAGCAGCTGCCGCCGCCCCGGTTGTGGGTGTTTTCGAGGCACACGAGCCGCGTGGTGGGGTAGTGCACGTTGCTAGCGGGGCGAATGGCGCTGGTTATCTGGCTCGCCATGAGGCGGCCCCGGTCGCCGGGCAGCAGTGCCACCGAGGCGCGGGCGTGGTGCATGATGCCGCCTACTTCCCAGAGGTACACGTGGGCCGAGGCTTCGCAAATAACTTCTGACACCGGGGCGCAATGCGCCATGATGGCCAGCTGATTAGTCATGGTGCCCGAGGGGCAAAACAAGCCGGCTTCCATGCCGAAGCGAGTGGCTAGCTCGGTTTCGAGGCGCTGCACGGTGGGGTCTTCCTCATACACATCGTCGCCGACTTCGGCGGCGTGCATGGCGGCCAGCATGGCAGGGGTGGGGCGCGTCACAGTGTCGGAGCGCAGGTCGATAGTAGTCATTTGAGCTGGTAGCTTTTGGCTATTAGCGGTTAGCTTTTAGGTAGTTGGGCTGGCTATTGCTAAGAAAAGCAGACAGCTGGCCGCTAAAAGCTAACAGCTTATTAACGCAGGGTTTGGAAAACCAAAAGTAAAGCCTTATTTTTGCACCTCATTTGCCAGAATCCCATTTCCCCGGAAATCATGTCCGTTACCCGTCTGAAGCGCAAGCACCGCAAAAACATTGCCCGTGCCAACAATGAAACGCGCAAAATCAAAAACTTGCTGCGTACGCCCGTGCTGAAAAACGTGGACCTGGACGAGCTGAAATCGCGCTTTACTACGTCGACCTCTACTGTTGAGGCTGACGAAAAAAAAAAGCCTGAATCTAGCGTAAAGGAGGAGGGACTGCTCGACAAAGTGGCGCACGCCGCTTCGGCAGCTGCTGACAAAGTGAAACAGGTTGCCAGCGATGCTGCCGATGCCGTAACGCACAGCAGCGTAGTTGAAAAAGCTGCCGCCGCTGCCAGCCAGGCCGTTGATGCGGTAACGCACTCCGGTGCTTTCGAAGCTGTGCAAGAAGCCGCCCACAACCTTGTGGAAGGCGCCAAGCACGTACTAGGCACCGAAGCACCTACCGAGCCGACCAGCCAGAATGCCGCAGAGGTAAACCAAACCGGCACTGAAGGCTTCGACGAAGCTGAAGCCGTAACCAAACCGGTTAACGAAGACGGCCAGGAAGGCGAGCACCCCAAACCCGAGATTCATCTCTAAGCCTAAGTCCACGGATTAAGCCTAGCAAATTGTGCAAGCAGCCACTTCCCGAAAGGAAGTGGCTGCTTCGTTTTTCAGCCGGTTATAAACGTCTGTGTTTGTACTTCAGCCGACATACTAGTGCTGGCGCTCGCTTGGCAATAACGCCCGTGGGCCAAGCTCTATGGCCTGCATGTCAACTACATGGCCTTTATCAATGCCAAAGCGCAGCATAGTGCGCACCTTATGAAAGCCGTGCCGCCCGGCCGCGCCAGGGTTGAGGTGCAACAAGTTCAGCTTGGGGTCGGGGGCTACGCGCAGAATGTGCGAATGCCCGGTCACGAACAGGCCCGGGCGGGCTTGGGCCAGTAGCTGCCGGGCTTCGGGGGTGTAGCGGCCGGGGTAGCCGCCAATGTGTGTCATGAGCACCCGCAGGC
>CAXUKA010000188.1:0-12410 GCA_964251335.1 uncultured Hymenobacter sp. | reverse complement strand
GTGAAGCCCAGCTTGGTCAGGTCTTCCAGACCCCGAAACGTGCTTGGGTGCACGCCCAGCGCATCGAACTTCTGCTTATAGAAAGGCACTCGGTCGTAGACATAGGCTACCTGCTCCTTGAGGCGGGCGTTTTGGAGCACCCGCAGCTGCGGCAAGGGCATCCGCTCGATTTCAGGATTGAACAGCATGAAAGAGAATGTTAGCGGGTGGGAGAGCAAAACAACGGGTGCCGGGGCTAGGCCGTTCTTTCATTCTACAAATAAACACAAACAAATGTTTGTTTAGAAATTAACTTTAGAAAAGCGCTGCCGTGGTGCCTGATTTTTAAAGGCTGGCAGCGCTTTTAAATTTTGGCAGGGAAATAAAAATGATGGCAGGCTACTAAAGACGGGTCATGTTGAGCGCAGCGCAGCGGAGTCGAAGCATCTTGGCCGCTTCGTTTTCAGCGTTAGGGAGTTAGTACCCCAGCCAAGATGCTTCGACTCCGCTCCGCTGCGCTCAGCATGACAAACGTTTTAAGCTACTGACAGCTCCGATTCAACAACGTGTTTCTGATTCAAACCCTGCGCCTGAGCGCTTTCCTTAATCATATCCGCCGCCTTCTCGCCAATCATAATGCTCGGCGCGTTGGTGTTGCCCGAGGTCACGAGCGGCATGATGGAGGCATCGGCCACGCGTAAGTTTTGCACGCCGTACACGCGTAGCTCGGGGTCGACTACGGCCATGGCATCGACGCCCATTTTGCAGGTGCCGGCCATGTGGTGGTAGGTCACGGCGGCGCGGCGGGTGTAGTCGCGCAGGGCTTCTTCGGATTGCACGTCGGGGCCGGGGCACACCTCGCGCTCGCACCACTCGGCTAGGGCGTTGGCTTCGCCGATTTGGCGGCAGAGCTTCACCGAGGCCAGCAGGGATTTCATGTCGGCTTCTTCGGCGAGGTAGTTAGGGTCGACGTGCAGCGGCGCATCGGGGTCGTTGGCCGTCAGCTTGATAGAGCCCCGGCTGGCTGGCCGGATGATGCCCGCGCAGAGCGTATAGGCATTGGCCGGGCCTTCAAAACCCGGCGCGTAGTACGGCAGGTGCATGAACAGCGGCTGCAAATCGGGGCCGATGAGGCGCGGGTCACTTTTCCAGAACAACTGGCTTTCGAGCATCTGGTGGTTGGGGGGGGCGATGGGCTGCTTGGCTTCGTATATCACGCTGGCTAGCAGGTGGTCTTGCAGGTTTTCGCCCACGCCAGGCAGGTCGGCCACTACCTCGATGCCGAGCGTTTTCAACTCCTCCGCATTGCCGATGCCCGAGAGCAATAATAGCTGCGGCGACTTCACGGCCCCGGCCGAAATAATGATTTCGCGGCTCGCGAATACGTCGTGAATCTGGCCTTCCGTTTCGTAGCGCACGCCCACGGCGCGGGTGCCTTCGAAGAGGATTTTGTGCACGTTGGCCTTGGCGTAGGCGGTCAGGTTGCCGCGTTTCAGGGCGGGGTGCAGGAAAGCGACGGCGGTGCTGCACCGGTTGCCTTCGGGCGTTACGGTTACCTGGTTGTAGTTGGCACCCAGAATGTTCTCACCATTGCAGTCGTCGGTGTAGGGCAGGCCAATTTCCTGGCAGGCCTCTACCGCCGCGATGCAGATGGGGTTGATTTTCTTGTTAATCGTGACGTGCAGCAGGCCGCCTACGCCGTGGTATTTATTGGCCCCCTGCTCGTGGTTTTCCGACTTTTTAAAGTACGGCAACACCTCCTCATACGACCAGCCGGCGTTGCCAAGGTAGGCCCAGGTATCATAGTCGCTGCGGTCGCCGCGCACGTAAATCATGGCGTTCAGCGACGAACTGCCGCCGAAGGTTTTGCCGCGGGGCCAGTAGTGCACGCGGTCGGCGGTGTGCTTTTGGGGCACGGTCATGATGGCCCAGTCGCGCTCGGTTTGCCAGGTGGCGGGCCAGCCGGCAGGCGCGTGGATGTTGGGGTCGGTGTCGGGCGCGCCGGCTTCGAGCACCAGCACCCGCATGGCGGGGTCTTCGGCGAGGCGGCTGGCAATGACGCTGCCCGCCGACCCGGCTCCGACGATGATGTAATCGAATTGCTCGCTTTGCTCGTGGCTGTTCATGGGGTGGAAAATGGGTTGGAGGTTAGATTCTTATCTTTTTTTGACTGACTTAATCGTTGGTCATGCTGAGCGTAGCGCAGCATCTCTTTAGCAGCGTAACTTCTAGCTTTTGCAACGAAGCGGTAGAGATGCTTCGACTCCGCTGCGCTACGCTCAGCATGACGACCGTAAGAGGTTGGCGGGCAGCTTACAGCGCCACCGTCACCGCCTTTTCTTCCGTAAAGGCCAGAATGCCGCTGTACCCATTCTCGCGCCCGATACCGCTGGTTTTGTAGCCGCCCCAGGGCAAGCGCGGGTCGATGGCGGCCCAGCAATTAACCCAGACTGCGCCGGCTTTTACCTGGCGGGCTAGCAGGTGGGCGCGGCTGATGTCGCGCGTCCAGATGGAGGCCGCCAGGCCGTACTGCGTGCCATTGGCGATGGCGATGGCTTCCTCCTCATCATCGAAGGGAATGATGGTGCCCACGGGGCCAAAAATCTCCTCTTGCGCGATACGCATGTTGTTGTTGGCCTGCGTGAAAATGGTGGGGCGCACGTAGAAACCCTTGTCCATTTCGCTGGCCCCGCCGGCTAGCATGGTGGCCCCTTCGGCTTGCCCGATTTTGATGTAATTGCTCACCCGGTCGAACTGGCTTTTGCTGGCCAGCGTGCCCATTTGGGTGGTGGCTTCGAGCGGGTCGCCGAGCTTGATGCCGCTGGCCGCGCCGGCCAGGGCCTCGGCTACCTGGTCGATTTGGCTGCGGTGCACCAGCACGCGGGTGCCGGCCGCGCACACCTGGCCCTGGTTGAAAAACAAGCCCATCGCGATGCCGCCGATGGCGGCTTCGAGGTTGGCGTCTTTCAGGATGATTTGCGGCGACTTGCCGCCCAGTTCCAGGCCGACGCGCTTGAAGGTATCGGCGGCGTTTTTGCTGATGATACGGCCGGTTTCGGGGCTGCCGGTGAAGGAGATTTTATTGACATCGGGGTGGCGCACCAGCGCGTCGCCGGCGGCTTCGCCGGTGCCGGTTACCACATTTAGTACGCCGTCGGGGAAGCCGGCTTCCTGCATCAGGCGGGCCAGGTGTAGGGCCGAGAGCGGGGTTTCTTCGGAGGGCTTGATGACGACCGTGCAGCCAGTGGCCAGGGCCGGGCCGAGCTTCCACCAGGTTATCATGAAGGGTGTGTTCCAAGGAGTTATCGCGCCGACTACGCCGATGGGCTCGCGCAGGGTATACGACAGTGTGGGGTTGCTGAAGTAGCCGGGCGTGGGCACTTGCTGGCCCATGATTTTGTCGGCCCACCCGGCGTAATACCGGATGCAGTCGATGCTATGCGGCAGGTCGAGCATCTGGGCTTCGACGAAGGGGCGGCCGATGCTGAGCGCATCCATCATGCCGAGTACCACGGCGTCGCGCTCCACGAGGTCGGCGAGTTTATTCATCAGGCGGCCGCGCTGGGCACCGCTCATTTTGGACCATTCGCCCTTCTCAAACTGGTGCTTGGCGGCGGCTACGGCCGCGTCGATGTCGGCTTTGGTGGAGGCGGGCACGCTGGCCAGCACGGCCTCGGTAGCGGGGTTCACCACCTGCAGGGTCTGGCCCGAGGCCGACGGCGTGGGCGGGCCGTTGATGAAGTTCTGAAACTCGCGGGCGGCGTTGCTGCTTTTGGCGAGGGCGGAATTAAATTCTTCGTAAGTCATGCCAGGGGCGAAAGAGTGAATAGGAACGCCTGACAAAAGTGGGTGGTTACTCACTCAGATGGGTAGGCCGATAGTATCATTGTGGTGGTGAATCCTATCAATCGCGTGCTAAATAGCGCTTATGTCATGCTGAGCTTGTCGAAGCATCTCGCTCGCTTCGTTGTTAGCGCTAAAGTTTACTGCGTCACGCGAGATGCTTCGACAAGCTCAGCATGACGTTCGCCCGTCACTTCTCTCCTTTCCGCTGTCCGTTCGATAGTTACTTCTGCCTACGCCCGGCTTTTTCCCACCCCGCCCCAGCACCTCGAAACGCTGGTTGAAAACCGCACGGCCTTTACTTTAGATGAGGCCGAGCTTAATGTTTTCGAAACCTTACAGCCCGCTGAGGCGGTCGATTTTCGCTTCGGCCGGCCACTGGTGGCCATGATGCTGAGCGGCCGCAAGGTGCTGCACTGGCCTAAGCAGCCCACGTTTGCCTTTGCGCCGGGCGTAGTATTCATGCCGCCCGTGGCCGAGGCAATTGGCGTCGATTTGCCGGAAGCATCGTTTGAAAACCCCACGCGTTGCGCCGTGCTCGACATGTCGGAAACGCATATTCGCCAGACCGTGGCGCTGCTCAACGAGCGCTGCCCCCGCGCCGAGCCTGCCGACGAGTGGGCACTCGACCTCCAGCAGCACGGCTACTTCGTGACCGACGATGCGCCGACCCGCCAAACCCTGGCCCGCCTGCTCGATATTATCGTGGAAAACAACCGCGCCCAGGCCCTTTTCGTCACGGGCGCGCTGCAAGAGCTGGTGGTCCGCCTGCTCCAAGGCCCGCCGCCTGCTGCTCGATGGCAGCGCCCGGCAATCGGGCCACCGTCTGTCCCACGTGGCCGAGTACATCAAGCAGCACCTGCGCGAGCCGCTCAGCATCGACCAGCTGGCCAGCCAAGCGTGCATGAGCAAGCCCAGCTTCTTCCGATGCTTTAAGAGTGAGTTTGGCCTCACGGCGCTGGAATACATTCAGCAAGAACGCATTCGCGTGGCGAAGGACCTACTGCTTGACCCACGCCACACGCTGGCCGAAGTGTGTGCGCTGGCGGGCTTTCAGGATATGAGTCATTTTATCCGCATCGTGAAGCGGCTGACGGGCGCAACGCCGGGCGAGCTAAAGCGGCGGCTAGTGGGCGGGGTATAGAAAGGTATGCTTTATAAAGATGTAGAGACGCATCCTTGCGTCTCGTCGTTGTTCAGCCTGCCTGACGTGAGACGCAAGGATGCGTATCTACACCCGTTTATGCATTGTTGCCGAAAGTACTGTAGCTCAACCGCTCTTACCGCTTAATCGACTGAGTCAGCCGCTCCCAGTTGCCGTGCGCGAATAGCTCTTTTTGGTCGGCCGAGAGGGCCGCTTCTTCCAGAAACGAGCGAGCTTGGCCGCCCGGCTTGTATTGGTAGGGGTAATCGGTTGAGAACAGCAGACGCTCGGGGCCTACTATTTTCAGGCTGCGTTGCAGGTATTCCTGGCTCCACATGCCGCTTGGTGTTACATATAGGTTTTGCTGAAAGTACTCGGCGATAGGCCGTTGCAGCTTGGTCACGCGGGCCAGGGAATTTAGCCGCTCTAGGTAAAAGAGTACGACCTCGCCCCAATGGCCCAGCACGATTTGCAAGGTCGGGTATTCATCAAACACCCCGGCCAGCAGCAGGCGCATAAACTGAATGCCGGCCTCATAGTGCCAGCCCAGGCCGAATGCTGCAAACGCGGTATCTACCATGTCGCCAAAGCCGGAGTAATAGACCTCACGCACCGCGCGTTGCGGAATTTGCGGGTGGATAAACAACGGCACGCCTAGCGTGGCCGCCGTTTGAAACAGGGGCCGGAAATCGGGATGGTCCAGGTTTTTGTCGCGGGTGCGGCCGCAGAGCATGGCACCTTTGAAACCCAGCTGCGTTATGCAACGCTCTAGCTCCGGGGCCACGTGCGCTGGCGAGGCGGTGGGCAGCGTGGCGAAGCCTTGGAAGCGCGTGGGGTATTTAGCGATGGTGGCGGCCAGCAGGTCGTTGGTTTGCTGGGCCAGCGTCACGCTTTGTTCGGGTTCGAGGTTGTGCAGGGCGGGGGTGGTCACAGAGAGCACCTGGACATCTACGCCGCTTTCGTCCATGAGGGCCAGGCGCTGCGGGCCGAGGTCGTCGAGGCGGGCTTCTATTTCGCCGCGGTCGAAGCCGGCCGTTCCCTCCTGCCCGATTGCGGAAGCGGCCCAGGCGGCCCGAATATCACTCGTTAGGAAATGCTCTTCAATCGTAATTAGCTTCGGCATAACGGTGTTTTTTCTGGGAAACTGGTTGAATAAATCGAAAAACTTCTGTCAGTGCGAGCAGGCACGACGAAGTAATCGCACCTGCCTAGTGACGCGCAACCGCCGCAATTACTTCACTGCGCTCGCACTGATAATCGTTTTCTACCGGCAAAAACAGCTTCCGGGTAGTGGTGCTTACTACACCGTCACCTCCTCATCACCCAGCACGTCCTGCACGTACAACATCTTCACCAGCACGATGATAATGGCGATGATGGGCGTGGCCAACGTGAGGCCCAGCAGCCCGGTAAACGCTCCGATAATCAATTGCCCGATGAGGATGAGCGCGGGCGGCATCTGAATGAGGCGCTGCTGCACCACCGGCGACACGGCCGCGCTTTCCAGTGTCTGCACCACCAGGTAGAGGCCCACCACGTAGAGCGCCTGCTGCGGTCCCCCGTACACGAAAGCCAGCAGCACGGCCGGCACCATCGACACAATCGGGCCGATGTTGGGGATAAACGTAACGAGCCCCGCAAACAGGCCAAGTATTGCGCCCATCTGCATACCCATGAAGGTGAGGCCCAGCCAGGTAAGCACGCCCACGAACAGCATCGACACCAGGCGGCCCAGCACCCATTTCACGAGCGTGCTGCTGATGCAATCGAGCACCTCGTGCGCCCGCTTGCGGCCGGCTTTGGGCACCAGCATCACCAGGCCGGCGCGGTACACTTTGGGCTGAAGCATCAGAAAGACAGCCAGAAAGGTGATGACATAGCCATCGGCCACGATGCTGAGCGAGGTGGAGAAAATACCCGTGGCGCGGCCCAGCCACTCCGAGGTGCCGCCCACCACTTTGGTATAGTCGAGATTTTCGCGGGCCAGCCACTGGCCCCACTCGGTGGTTTGGATGCGGGCCTGCACATCTTGCATCGCCAGCGGCAGCTGCACCTGCAAGCCCTGCACCTGCTCGCCGATGCGGGCCGAAAACAGCCAGAACATCGCCACCAGCGAGGCCACCACCACCAGCGTCACCAGCAGCAGGCCCAGCCCGGCCGGCATGCCAGTGCGGCGGTGCAGCCAGTCGGCCCCGGCGCGTAGCGGCAGCGCGATAAGCAGCGCCGCCAGCACCCGCAGCAACACGCTGAATGCCATACCCGCGCCCAGCACCACCAGCAGCGCCAGCAGCGAAACACCCACCACAATGAGTACCCGCTGCACGAACGTAGTTTGCGAAAGATTGCCAGCAGAAGTAGGCAGTTGGTCCATAAGCCGAGGATAAGCCGGGGCCTTAATTACTGCCCCGCTGCACTCCCATACGGGCAAATGCCCAAACCAGCCGACCTGAAACGCGCCACCGGTATTGCCTGCGGATTAAAAATCAGCGCGCCCCTGCCCTACTGCCCGGCCCCCGGCAGCAAGGTTTCGGCCTCGTCTTTCAGCTGCACGCCAGAGAGCTGCCGGCGCAACGCTTCGCGCAGCAGCCAGCTCAGTCTGGCGGCGGCGGCCGGATAATTCAGCCCTTCGGGGCGAATATTCGACACGCAATTGCGGGCCTCATCGGTGAGGCCGGGGCGCGGGCCGTAGGTGAAATACGCGCCCAGACTGTCGGGCGCGCTCAGCCCCGGCCGCTCGCCGATGAGCACCAGCACCAGCCGGGCGTGCAGCAGGTGGCCCACCTCATCGCCGAGGGCCACGCGGGCCTGCTCGGCCAGCACCACCGGCCCCGGCCGGAAGCCGGCCGCTCGCAGCTCGGGCAGCAGCAGGCGCAGCAACGGCAGGGCGTGCTCGTTGATAGCGGTGGCCGACAGGCCATCGGCTAAGACAATGACAATGTCGCAATTACTATGCGCCTGCTCGGCTAGTCGGAGCTTTGATTCGTCGGCGAGCTGCCGGCCGTAATCAGGGCGCTGGAGGTATTCCTGACGGTTTTTAGCCCAGCTGCTCACCTCGCACACGGGCATGGGCAGGGCGGCTAATTCTGTCAGCAGCTTTTCCTGATTCAGCTCGGAGTACACGGCATCGCGGGCATGGGCGTGGGCCAGCTTAAAAGCCAGCGCCTCGCGTAAGGGCACGCTGGTGCCGCTGCGGCCCAGGCCGATGCGGGCAGCAGTGAAAGCCCTCAGGCCCGCCCACGGGTCGGGTTCTGGCGAGGCGGCGGGTGGCAGGTCGGGCAGGTTGTCCATGGGTAAGAATAAACGTAGAGGCGCAATAGTTGGAGTCCTGCATCTGGTTGCGTTTGCAATGCCATCCTAGCGCAAGACTCCAACTATCGCGCCTCTACCGCAGTGCTACCGGCAGTTGCCCCAGTAGCCTCGAAGCTGCGGCGGCTGGCAGTTGCTGCCCTTTATCATCAAAAATACCCTGCTGCGCCAGCCACGCCTCAAACTCGGGAGCTGGACGCAAGCTCAACACCCGCCGCAAATACAAAGCATCGTGGAACGATGTAGACTGATACCCCAGCATAATATCATCAGCCCCCGGAATACCCATGATGTAGGTGCAGCCGGCCACGCCGAGCAGCGTGAGCAGCGTGTCCATGTCGTCCTGGTCGGCTTCGGCGTGGTTGGTGTAGCACACGTCCACGCCCATCGGCAAACCCAGGAGCTTGCCGCAAAAATGGTCTTCGAGGGCGGCGCGGATAATCTGCTTGCCATCGTACAAGTACTCGGGGCCGATGAAGCCGACTACCGTATTGACCAGCAGCGGGCGGAAGCGCCGGGCCACGGCGTAGGCCCGCGCCTCGCAGGTCTGCTGGTCGAGACCGTGGTGGGCATTGGCCGAGAGGGCGCTGCCCTGGCCGGTTTCGAAGTACATGACATCCTGTCCCAGCGTGCCGCGCTTGAGGCTCAGGGTGGCCTCGTGAGCTTCCTGCAAAAGGCTCAGGCTGACGCCGAAACTTTTATTAGTCGCCTCGGTGCCGCCAATGGATTGAAACGTCAAATCGACCGGCGCGCCTTGCTCAATCAGCTGCAAGGTGGTCGTAACGTGGCTCAGCACGCACGACTGCGTGGGGATGGCGTACTGCTCGCGCACGGCATCAAGCATATACAGCAAGTCGCTGACGGCTTTCAGGTTATCAGTAGCCGGATTGATGCCGATAACCGCATCGCCGCTGCCGTAGAGCAGGCCATCGACTAGGCTGGCGGCGATACCGCGCAGGTCGTCGGTGGGGTGGTTGGGCTGGAGGCGGGTGGCGAGGTGGCCGCGCAGCCCCAGCGTATTACGAAAGCGCGTGATGAATTCGACGCGCCGGGCCACGGCGATTAATTCCTGATTGCGAAGTAGTTTACTCACGGCGGCCACCATTTCGGGCATCAGGCCGGGAGCCAGCGTCTGCAACGTCGCGCCATCGGCTTCGTCCGATACCAGCCAGTCGCGCAGCTGGCCCACGGTGAAATGCGCGATGGGTGCGAAGGCCACCGCGTCGTGCGTGTCGAGAATGAGGCGCGTGACTTCGTCCTGCTCATAGGGCACCAAAGCTTCGTGCAGAAAGTCGCGCAGGGGCACATCGGCCAGGGCGTATTGGGCGGCCACGCGCTCCTCGTAGGTAGCGGCGGCCACGCCGGCCAGCACGTCGCCCGAGCGCAGCGGAGTGGCCCGCGCCAGCAGCGTTTTCAGGTCGGCGAAAGTGTAAGCGCGGGAGCCGATAACGTGACGATACATTTTTTCAATTATCAGTTATCAATGAGCAATTATCAATGGCTATGCTGCTTAAACCCTGCGAAATCCCGCGCCTCACCCCGCGAAACCCTGCGGGAAATCTACGCCTGTTTTCGTCCGAGCAGCCAGTATAGAGCCATCGCCACCAGCAAGCCCGCCAAAAATATACCGCTCAGCAGCAAGTTATTGTACACCAGCGTGCCCAGACTTACCAAAGCCAGCACCAAGGCTACTGCTGGCACCACCGGGTAGCCCGGCACCGCAAACGGCCGCACCAGCTCCGGCTCGCGGCGGCGCAGGACGAATAAACTCACCAGACTTACTACGTACATCACCAGCGCGCCGAGCACCGAGAGGATAATCACCTGGTCGGTATGGCCATAGCACACGGCCACCACCCCGATGCCGCCGCCCGCCACCAAAGCCCAGTGCGGCGCGCCCCGCCCATTAATTCGCGCCAGAAAGCCGGGCAAATACCCGCCCCGCGCCAGTGCAAACACCTGCCGCGAATAACCGATAATGGTGCCGTGAAACGACGCCACCAGCCCAAACAACCCGATGCTGGCGAAGAGCTTCGTCAGGGCGCTGGCTTCGCCCAGCACCAGGGCCAGCGCGGCCGGCAGCGGGTAGTCGAGGTGCGCCAGCCGCCGCCAGTCGGATACGGCCCCGCCCGTGACTATCATCACGCCCAGGGCCAGCAGCACCAGCGTGCCCAGGCCGTAGCCGTAGCCCAGCGGCAAGGTGCGGCGGGGGTCTTTCACTTCTTCGGCCACCATGGCCACGCCCTCGATGGCCAGGTAAAACCAGATGGCAAACGGCAGCGCCGCAAACACGCCCGCCACACTCAGCGGCAGCGGGTGCGCCAAGAAATTGCTCACCCGAAAATGCGGGGCCATTACCCCCATAAACACCAGTAATTCAGCCACCGCCAGCACCGTCACTACCAGCGAAAACTTAGCCGATTCCTGAATACCCAGCAGGTTTATCAAGGTAAAAACCACGTAGCAACCTACTGCCGTACCCAGCACCGGTACCGCTGGCCACAAGAAATGCCCGTAGCTGCCCAGCGCCAGCGCAATGGCCGGCGGCGTGAGCAGAAACTCGACCAGCGTGGCGTAGCCGGCCACCAGCCCGCCCCACGGCCCCAGCGCCCGGTGCGCGTAGGCAAACGGCCCGCCCGCCTGCGGAATGGCCGTCGTAAGCTCGGTGAAGCTGAGCACGAAGGTGATATACAGCAGTGTCACGACCAGCGTGGCCACCAGCATACCCACCGGGCCGGCCTGCTCCCAGCCGTAGTTCCAGCCGAAGTACTCGCCCGAAATAACCAGCCCCACGGCAATGGCCCATAGGCCCAACGGCGTCAGCGTTTTCTTGAGGCCGGAGTCGGCGGGGGGCTGGGTCATGGGACTGGCGCTGGGTGAAGTCGCGCTAAGGTCAGCCATAACAGGCTAAAAACTACCATTTGGTTGGGATGGACGGCTTTTTTAACCGCGGAGGGCACGGAAGATTTCGCGGAAGACGCGGAAGCTGAAAGGCGACCTCGGACTACTGCGGCAAAGAGCTAAACTGTGCCTGCAATCCCGAAAGCAGCTCTTGCACAGTGCTATAAACCTGTTGTTTAGCACCAGATTCACTTGTCCAGCGGTAGTTGGGCAGCGTGCCACTTACTGTTATCTGGCAAAATGCTTCGGGGCTAGTCGTGAGCAGGTAGCCTTCGCGCTCCAGGGCGCGGCGCGTCCAGAATGTAGCGGCCCCCTCCCCTACCAGCCGCACGGCGGGGCCGTGGGCTTCGTGCAGTTGAAAGGTGCCAGTGGTGGGGTCGAAGGCCAGCCCCTCGCGGGCGAAAGCGGCGGCGAAAGTGCCGCTAAGCACCAAGTCTTCGGGGGTGCCGATGTGCAGTGTACCATCGGCGGGCAGCAGCCAGATGCGGTCGGCGGCCTGTAGGGCCAGGTCGAGCTCGTGGGTCGAGAGCAGGATAGCTTTGTGGGTTTGGCGGGCCAAGCGATGCAGCAGGCGCATGAGACTCACGCGGTTGGGCAGGTCGAGGTGGGCGGTGGGCTCGTCGAGCAGGATGATGAGCGTATCCTGGGCTAGGGCGCGGGCCAGCAGCACTTTTTGGCGCTCGCCGTCGCTCAGCTCGCCTACCTGGCGGTGGGCAAAGTTTTCGGTACCAGTGGCCGCCAGCGCGGCTTGCACCTGCGCTTCATCGTGGGCAGTGAGGCCACCTAGCCAACTGGTATGCGGGTGGCGTCCCAGTCGCACCAATTCCAGCACTGTGAGGTTGCTGGCCTCCACGCGGTCGGTGAGCACGATGCTAAGTTGCCGGGCTCGTTCGCTCGAGCTTAGGTCGGCCAGGGCCGTGCCGCCGAGGTCGAGGCGACCGGTAAGGGGCGGTTGCAAGCCGGCTAGGGTGCGCAGCAACGTAGATTTCCCGGCACCGTTGGGGCCGAGTAGGGCTACCAACTCGCCGGGTTGGAGCATGAAGGTAAGCGGGCCGGCTATGGGCTTAGAGGTGCGGCCGCTGGTGTAGCCTACTACCAGGTTTTCAGCGGCAAGTAGTGAGGCGGGGTTAGGGTTCAATGGAATAGAATTGCTCGTTAATAGTCTCGTGCGCGGGGCACCTCACCCCCGGCCCCTCTCCAAAAAAGAGGGGAGCCTGACGCCTGCTTACTTGTATTT
>CAXUKA010000187.1:0-12420 GCA_964251335.1 uncultured Hymenobacter sp. | reverse complement strand
CGCCTCACTCGCCACATCCCCCTCGGGGCCACTGGGCCGCGCTACCTCAACATTTTCATTGGCTTAGTCGCCACCGTGGCCGTAGCGGCGGCGCTACAAGAGGGCACGCCCGCCGTACTCGTAGTATTTGGGGTGTGGGCGGTGCTGACAGGGCTACTACAACTGGCGCTGGGCTGGCGGCGGCACCGCGCCGTGGGCGGCCAGTGGCCGATGCTGCTGAGCGGCGGGCAGTCAGCCATCGCGGGGTGTGCGTTCGTGGCCTTGGCTCATTCGCCCGGACTAGGTATCACTAGCTTAGCTGGTTATGCAGCCTTTGGAGCGCTATACTTCCTGCTCTCGGCGCTGCGAATACGGCTTGTTATTTCACCGGAAGCTTAACTGTGGAATAGGCGGCCATGCAGTACGCAGCGAAGTAGCTCGCTTGCTTCGCTGCTGACGCCAGAAGCTACTGAGTCACGCGAGATGCTTCGCTGCGTACTGCATGACGGTCTTTGCATCAGCTATTTATAAACCTTGCTACCCTATTTATAAACCTTGCTACCCTAGCTTGATAGGTGGAAAAGTCAGGCTGTAAATTTTTCTTAGGCAATTTACTTACTTGCAAGTAAGTAACGTATATTTGCAGCGGTCTGCCAGACTACGCTGCCCTGGCTACCACTCTTCCTTCACCAGCACCTAGCTCCTTCCCAGAGGCAACGGGCGCGCAGTACCTTTGCAACGGTCATTTAGCATACAAGGAATTGGTCGGCAGCACGCGAGATAAGATAGTTGAGTTAGGCCGAGATTTTATCCAGGTCTTTGGCTACCATTCTTTTAAGTACCAGCAAATCGCATCTGAACTCCAGATTAAGAACGCGGCCATTCACTACTACTTCCCAAGCAAGGAAGCGCTGGGAGTGGCCGCGATTGAACGAGACCGCGCCGATTTTATGCAACTCATCAAGCAAGTAGAAACGGATTCGCCCACCGCGAAGGCCGAAGCATTGCTGGCCGTTTACCGTGATTACCAGCAGAATACCAAGAAGCTGTGCATCATTGGCGTCTGCGGCTCCGACTACCAGGAAATCCCTGAAAGCATGCAACGGACCACCCAGCAGTACCTGCGCCACACCATTTCCTGGCTGACCACGGTTTTTAAAGAGGGCTTGGCAACGGGTGAGTTTCGCTTTACGGGCCCGGCAGAAGACTTAGCGGCGCATTGGATTGCTACGCTCATTGGCACGCTGCAAATGGCCCGCGTCATACCTAGTTATTTCGAAACCAGCCACGAGTTGTTGCGCAAATCACTGCGGGAAAGCTAGTTTTTTTTGCTCCTGTTACTTACTTGTGAGTAAGTAAGTTTTTCACTTTACTCCAAAGATTTATGAATATTGACAAAAGGACGGTGCTCATCACCGGTGGCGGCTCGGGTATCGGCCTAGCCATTACCAAACTACTGGCCGACAAGGGCAACCGCGTCATCATCACTGGCCGCAACTCGGCAAAGCTGGCGCAGGCCGCCGCGCCGCTGGCCGGTGTCACGGCCATTGCTTGCGATATCACCGACGAAACTGCCGTGGCTGATTTGGTGCAGCGCATCCAGGCTGAGTTTGGCGAGCTCGACATCCTGATTAACAACGCTGGAGAAGCTGCGGTGTACGAGCTAGGCGCCAATGCTGGCGCAACGGCAAAAGCCGGTGCCGAAATGGCTACCAACTACCTGGCCATCATTCGGCTGACGGAGCTGCTGCTGCCGCTGCTCAGCAAGCAGCCTGAGGCCGCGGTAGTTAACGTGACGTCGCTGCTGGCCATTGCGCCGGCCGTAGCAGTGCCCACATACTCAGCCAGTAAGGCGGCGGTGCACTCCTACACGCAGGCCCTGCGCTTCTCGCTGGCCAAAACCACGGCCGTGAAAGTATTCGAGTTGATGCCACCTCTGGTAAATACGGATTTTTCAGAGGCCATTGGGGGTGCGGCGGGCATGCCGGCCGAAGAGGTAGCCGAGCGCTTACTGGTCGGCCTGGAGCAGAATGAATACGAAATCCGCGTGGGCCAAACGGCCGAGTTCTACGAGTACTACCGCACCTCGCCGGCCGAAGCCTTCGCCACGCTCAATGGATAATTCATTTTAAATCAAAATCTTATGGAAACCAAAGAAGCTTTGTCGGTGGAAAAGATGGCGGGCACGCCGCTTATCATTACGAAACACAGCGCGGCCTTCTGGCGCGTGACGCTGGACAACCCGCCCATCAACCTGATGGGCCCCGACATAATAGCTGGCCTGCAGACCCTGATGGGCGTTGTGGAGGCCGATAAGGCCTTGAAGGTTATCGTGTTTGACAGCGCCAACCCCGACTATTTCGTGTCGCACTTCGACGTGCTGCGCGGGGCCGAAGTGCCGATGGTTTCCGGTGAGTTGGGCGTGCAGCAGTGGGTCGATGTGTCCAACCGCCTGCACAATACCGGCGTCATCAGCATTGCCGTTATCCGGGGCCGGGTGCGCGGCATCGGCTCCGAGTTTATTCTGGCCTGCGATATGCGTTTTGCCAGCCGCGAAAAGGCCATTTTTGGGCACCTCGAGGTGGGTATGGGCTTGCTGCCGGGCGGCGGGGCTGCCGAGTACCTGCCCCAGCGCAGTGGCTACGCTCGCGCCCTGGAAATAGCGGTGAGCGCCGACGACTACAGCGCCGAAACCGCCGAGCTCTACGGCTGGATTAACCGCGCCTTTGCTGATGATGAGCTGGATGCGTTTGTCGATAACCTGGCGACTCGCATCAGCGGATTCGAACTGCCAGCCCTGCAAGCCACTAAAGCCACCATGCTCAAGCGCGCTGGTGGCGGCCCTAGCCCCTTCGAAATTCAGGAATCGACGAACAAGTTTTTCGAGCTCTACCAGCGCCCCGAAGCCCAAAAGCTTCTGGCCAAGCTCATGGCTATGGGCTTTCAGGAGCCGAGCGATACCGAGCGGCAGCTAGGCCACTACCTAGGCACGCTGGCGGGCGACGAGTAAACGCGTGTTTTCCTGTCATGCTGAGTGCAGCCGAAGCATCTCTGCCGCTTCGTTGCAACGTCAGTGTCTTCAATCACAACCTATTATGAACGCATTTGGAACAGCCACCTGGCACGGCTCCTGGAAACAGGGTGCCGGCACGATTTCAACCCAAAACGAAGGCTTGAAAAACCAGGCGTATACCTACGCCAGCCGCTTTGAGGGCACGCCCGGCGCTAGCCCGGAAGAGCTCTTGGCCGCTGCCCACGCCGGGTGCTACAACCAGGCGCTGGCCAACATTGCCGGCAAAAACGGTCTGGAAACGGCCAGCATCGATACCACCGTGGCTATTGACCTGGGCTTTGCCGAAAACGGCAACCCGGAGATTAAAAGCCTGCACTTTACGGTGCGGGCGGCGGTGCCGAATGCCACCGAAGCGCAGTTGCAGGACTTCGCCGAAAAGGCCCGCGTGGGATGCACCATTTCGAAGATTCTCAAGCTCGAAACCACGGTCAGCGCCACGCTCATCTCGTGAGCGGCCAATTTCGAAGGCTAAGCACATTATTGGAGGTTTCGGGTCATGCTTCGACAAGCTCAGCATGACCTAGAACAACCATTCATAGCCATCCCCAAACATGGCCTAACAATCATTCATCAAGATGCCAGAGCAAACCTTTTGCAAGCACTTGCAGGCGCTTGATGTGGCCTACCTTAAGCGCGACACCCAGCACGAGTGTCCCGAGTGCGTGGCCCTGGGCGATACCTGGGTGCACCTGCGCGTGTGCCAGGCGTGCGGGCACATGGGCTGCTGCGACAGCTCTAAAAACCAGCACGCTACTCGCCATTACGAGACTACCCGGCACCCGGTGGTGATTTCTGCCGAGCGCGGCGAACACTGGGCTTTCTGCTACCCCGACCAGCAACTAGCTGGTTATTAAACAACATGGCCGACCTCCTTTCCCTAGATGCGGCGGCCCTCGCCGGCATCATGGTTTTTCAGGAGCTGCCCGCCGAGGTGCTGGCCTGGCTGCTGCACGCCGGCACATTGCATCACTACGCCGCGGGCGAAGTGCTGGCGGCACCGGGTACGCCCGCTAACCGACTTTTTGCCGTGGTGGCCGGGGGTATGCAGTATACCAGTTCGTCGGAGGGCCGGGCACTGCCTGCCCCAGCTTTTTTCATTGGGCCGGGGCAGGTGGGCGGGGTGCTGCCGTATTCGCGGCTACAGGTGTACCAGGGGCAGGTGATGGCGGTAGGCGAAACGGTGGTGTACGAGCTGGCACGCAACCAATTTGGGGCCCTGGAGCAGCTCAGTCCCGAACTGGTGCAGCGCCTAGTGAGCGTGATGAACGACCGCGCCCGCGACCAAGTGCGCAGCCAGGAACGCGACGACAAGCTGCGGGCGCTGGGCAAGCTCTCGGCCGGCCTTTCGCACGAACTCAACAACCCGGCCGCCGCCATTAGCCGCGCCGCTGCCCGGCTGAGTGATGCCTTACAAGCCAAGCCCCAATTGCTGCAGAACCTACTGGCTACCTGCCCGCGGCCCGATGAGGTGGCGGCCCTGATGGCGCTGGCTTCAACCCAATCCGAACCAGCTCTGCCGCTGCCGCCACTGCAAGCGGCCGACCGCGAAGAAGAGCTAGCCGATTGGCTCGAAACTCAGGGCTGTCCCGATGGCTACGCGCTGGCCACCAGTTTTCTGGAAGCCGGTCTCACGCTGGCTAGCCTCACGCCACTGGCTACCCGGCTGCCCACGGCTGCCCGGCCCGTGGCGCTTACTTGGCTGAGCGGCCACCTTACTGCCCTGCGGCTGACGCTGGACATCAGCGAGGCTAGCCGCCGCATCAGCACGCTGGTGGGCGACGTGAAAACCTATTCACACATGGACCGCGCCGGGGGCCGCGAGCCGCTGGCCGTCACGACCGGGCTCGACAGTACGCTCCACTTATTCGCCTATGCCCTGCGCGAGAAAAACGTGCGCCTCACCCGTGATTATGCGCCCGATTTACCCCCCGTTTTGGGTCAAGTCAGTAGCCTCAACCAGGTGTGGACCAACTTGATTGACAATGCCCTGGATGCCCTACCCCCCGTCGGCGGCGAGCTGACAGTAAGTGTGCAGCCCGAGCAAAAACTCATTCGTGTTAGCATCCGCGACAACGGCTCGGGCATCACGCCCGAGGTATTAGCGCACATGTTCGAGCCATTCTACACTACCAAGCCGCCCGGCGAGGGTAGCGGCCAGGGCCTAGACATTGCCCGGCGCATTGTGCAGGAGCACGGCGGGCGGCTCGAAGCAACTTCGGCCCCTGGCGAAACCGTGTTTACGGCCTGGTTGCCCGTGGTTTAACCTTTTCCTTCTTGCTATGAAAAAGCCTCTTATTCTTTGCGTTGACGATGACCCGCAGGTGCTGGGGGCCATCGCGCAGGACTTGCGCCATGAGTTTCGGAAGGGCTACCGCATCCTGCCCGTCAGCTCGGGGCCCGAGGCCCTGGCTACCCTGGCCGAGCTGCGCACCCGCGCCGAGCCGCTGGCCCTAGTGCTGGCCGACCAGCGCATGCCCGAGGTGGAGGGGGTAGCGGTGCTTACCCGTGCCCGCGAGCTGTTCCCGGCGGCTAAGCGCGTGCTGCTTACCGCCTATGCCGACACCACGGCCGCCATTCAAGCCATTAACTCTGCCCAGCTCGACTTCTATTTACTCAAGCCCTGGGACCCGCCTGAGCAGCTGCTCTACCCCGTGCTGCGCGACCTGCTGGCCAGCTGGCAGGCTACGTACCGGCCGCAGTTTGAAGGACTGCGGCTGTTGGGCTTTCAGTGGTCGCCGCTGTCGCACGAGCTCAAGGATTTTCTGAGTGGCTACATGGTGGGCTACCAGTGGCTTGATTATGAGAAGGTTGCTGAGGCGACCACCTTACTGGCCACTAGTAACCTGACGCCCGCCGATTTGCCGGTCGTCATCTACCCCGATGGCCAGGCCGTGGCCAAGCCCAACAAACTGGCGGTGGCCAAGCAACTCGGGCTGCTGGTGGAAGCCCAGCAGGAATTGTACGACGTAGTGGTTATCGGGGCGGGGCCGGCGGGCCTGGCGGCCGCCGTGTACGGCGCGTCGGAGGGGCTGAAAACGCTGGTGATTGAGCGGCAAACCTACGGCGGGCAGGCAGGCTCGTCATCACGCATTGAGAACTACCTGGGCTTCCCGACCGGCGTGAGCGGAGGCGAGCTGGCCCACCGCGCCTGGATGCAGGCCACCCGCCTCGGGGCCGAACTCATTGCTCCGCAAGAGGTTATCGACCTCAGCGTGCAGGATGGCTACAAAACCCTGACCCTAAAAGACAACACCCAAGTGCGTGCCAAAGCCGTGGTGCTGACCACCGGCGTCAGCTACCGCACCCTCGACGCGCCGGGCCTGGAGCGCCTGAGCGGCGCGGGTGTGTACTACGGGGCGGCCCGCACCGAGGCTCGCAATTGCCTCGACCAGCCGGTGTACATCATTGGTGGGGGCAACTCAGCGGGGCAGGCGGCAATGTATCTGTCTACCTATGCCTCGCGGGTGTTCATCGTCATTCGGGGCAATAGCTTGGCGGCCAGCATGTCGGCCTACCTCATCGAGCAAATTGCGCAGACGCCCAACATTGAAATCCTACCCCATACCCAGGTGCGCGAAGCCTGCGGGGGGCAGTTTCTCGAAGCCGTTGTCATTCAGTGCGATGGGCAGCCGCCCGAAAAGCACCCGGCCCGCGCCTTGTTCGTCTTCATCGGGGCCAAGCCCAGCACCAAATGGGTGTGCCACCTAGCGCTCTGCGATGCCAAAGGCTACCTGCTCACCGGACGCGACCTGGTGAATGACCCGCGCTACACCACCGCCTGGAAGCTGCCGCGCGAGCCCTACCTGCTCGAAACCTGCGTGCCCGGCCTCTTCGCCGCCGGCGATGGCCGCGTGGGTGCCATGGCTCGCGTGGCTTCGGCGGTGGGCGAAGGGACCATGGCCATCAAGTTCGTACACCAATACCTGAGTGAGTAAGGTGCTGCAAGCTAGGGCACTTTAGCGTCGATAGGCTCCAAAAAACCTATGCAAAAGAGCCGCCTAGAAACCTTCAGCGATGGGGTTGTTGCCATCATCCTAACCATTATGGTGCTCGAAATAAGGGTGCCGCACGGGGCCAATTTTAGGGTGCTCAGGACGCTGCTGCCCGTGTTTCTGAGCTACGTACTGAGTTTCGTGTACGTCGGCATTTACTGGAACAGCCACCACCATTTCCTGTCGAGCGTGCGGCAGATAAACGGCAGCGTGCTGTGGGCCAATCTGCACCTGCTGTTCTGGTTGTCATTGACACCCGCCGCTACGGCCTGGATGGGCGAAAACCACTTTACCCCGGCCCCGCTGGCACTCTATGGTGTACTGCTGCTCATGACGGCCTTGGCCTTTCCTGCAAAACCGCCTGATTGCCGCCAACGGCACCAATTCAACCCTAGCCTACGCCCTCGGCCACGACTGGAAAGGCAAGCTGACGCCCGTGCTCTACTGCGTGGGCATCGCCACTAGCTTCCTGAATACCTGGGTAGCGGGCGCGACCTACGTCGCCGTGGCGCTCATCTGGCTGGTGCCCGATGCGCGCATCGAGCGGCTGGTTACCGAAAAGCAGCCCGCGCCGGCGGCGGGCTAATTTGATAATATATACTTGTAAATCAATTTATTGCTCATGAAAATCCTGGAAGTATTGATGCCCGTCGTGGTTGAAGAAGTTGCCCAGCCGGCGGCCGTCTCCTTTTATGAGCAGCTCCTGGGCGTGGAAGCAAAGTTCTTGTTTCGCACCCACGCGCACGGACTGGCCGTGACGAAAGTGGGCTCCGTTATGGTAGTTCATTCCGACGACCCCGCCGTGCTGGTGGCTCCGCGCACCCTGCACGCTATCCTGTCGGTCGATGACCTAGATGCCTACTGGGAGTTCTTGCAGCAGCAGCCAGTCACGCTTATCGCCCCGCCCGCCACTACCCCCGACGGCCGCAACTTCTTCGTGCGGCACGCCGATGGCAGCATGGTAGAATACCTCCAGTTCCTTCCCTAAATAATAGGGGGGTAGGGAGCAGTGTGTGTAGGAAATACTGAGCTGCCAGAATGGCGGTAATTTTCTAGCGGCCAGCTATTTGTCTATTACGGGCAGGCGCATCGCCGTTTTATAAATTATTCTCATGGATTCGTACTCGCAAATCGTTATTTCGGCTGTGGAAGCGGCCAAGGATTCGGTCGTTAAAATTGATGTTCGCAAAAAAGACAAGCAGCAAAAACTAGCCATGGCGGGCTCGGGCTCCGGCTTTTTGTTTTCCACCGATGGCTTCGTTTTCACCAATAGCCACGTCGTGCACGGGGCCGAGGACATTCGCCTCACCTTTGCCGATGGCACCGACTACCCGGCCACGCTGGTCGGCGAAGACCCCGATTCGGACCTAGCCCTGCTCCAAACCCCCGCCACGGGCCACCCCGCTGCCCGCCTCGGCGACTCAGCAGCCCTGCAAATCGGCCAGCTTGTCATTGCCATCGGCAACCCCTATGGCTTTCAGCACACTGTCACGAGTGGGGTAGTGAGTGCCCTGGGCCGCACGCTGCGCACCGAAACCGGCCGCCTCATCGACAACATCGTGCAAACCGACGCGGCCCTGAACCCTGGCAACTCAGGCGGCCCGCTCATTGATGCCGACGGGCAAGTAGTAGGCGTGAATACGGCCACCATTCGGGGGGCGCAGGGGCTGTGCTTTGCCATCAGTATCAACACGGCCACGGCCATTTTACCGGCGCTGCTGCGCGAGGGCCGGGTGCGTCGCGGCTACCTGGGCCTCAGTACCCAGCAGGTAGACCTGCACCCGCGCGTGGTAAGTTTTCACCAGCTGCCCACTCGTCAGGCGCTGTTTGTGGTGGGGGTAGAAGCCGGCTCGCCGGCCGAGGCGGCCGGCTTGCGCGAGGGCGACTTCGTTATTGCCTTTGCCGACCAGCCCGTGGCCAGCTCCGATGACCTGTTTCGGCTGCTCACGCAGGAGAAAATCGGGGCGTTCCAGTTCCTGACCGTGCTCCGCAACCAGCAGAAAGTAGAGCTGCGCATCACGCCGGTTGACAGTGGTGCCGCTCAGGCGCGCCTGGCAGTTGCTGCGTAAGCTATAATGACTGAGGCTTCATGTCTCGGTTTATTGTGCACACTAGGCCCTACTCAATCCTCACGCGGGTTCTTACCCAAGTTGCCGATTGTAGATTTTTAACTGAGAAATTATTTTAGTTTGAAATAAGAGTTCACGCCTTGCCGGTCTTGACCTATATAGGTAATGTGCCTGCGTTCACTCAGCTAGGTCACGTAAAGTAAAGTGCGTCACCATCTCTTAATTATAATAAGGACTGATAAGACCCTATTATCGGTCCTTATACATTATCTATGAAAAGTAGTCGAAATTGACCGTTTCACTCCTAATATTATATAGCTGCCGTGAATCACGCGCTCCTCGTTCCCGAATTGCCCGCCGTTTAGGTGCCGGCGCACCTGGTGAATTCCACCAACCGCTACGTCGAAACCGGGCTGCGCAGCGCGGCCAATACGGTTCGCGCCTACGCCGGCGACTGGCAACGCTTCACCACCTGGTGTCAGCGGCACGAGTTGAATTCCCTGCCCGCGCCGGTCGAGGCGCTCGCGGGCTTTCTGACTGAGTTGGCGGATGCGGGTAAAAAGGTAGCTACCATCCAGCGCCACGCTTCGGCCATCGCGAAGGCCCACGAGCTGGCCGGACTGGACTCGCCTACAGCCGATAAAAAAATCAAGGTGCTACTCAAGAGCATTGCCCGCGAAAAGAAAACGCGCATCAAACAGGCGGCAGCATTTTCGCTGGCCAACTTCAAGCGCACGATTAAGAGCATCGACGTGTCTACACCCACTGGGCTGCGCAATCGGGCGTTGCTGCTGCTCGGTTTTACGGGGGCTTTTCGGCGCTCCGAATTGGAAGCGCTTAATATCGAGGATTTGGCCTTCGACGAGGAAGGCCTCGTGGTCTCGCTCGACAAGAGCAAGACCAACCAACTGGGCCAAGCCGAAGAGAAAGCCATCTTCTATTCGCCGGACGTTACCCTTTGCCCGATTCGCTCACTTCAGGCCTGGTTGCGGGTACTCGACCGGTCAAAGGGGTGCGTTTTTGTGTCCCTGCGTAAGAACCAACAGGTGACTACGCGGCGGATGACCACCAAGTATATCAACCTGATTACCCAGCAGTATTTGGGTAGCCACTATACGGCGCACTCCTTGCGGGCTTCTTTTGTGACGGTGTCCAAGCTCAACGGGGCCGATGATTCTAAGGTCATGAACCAGACCAAGCACAAGACGAGTGCGATGATTCGCCGCTACACCCGCCTCGACAATGTCCGGCAGCACAACTCGGCCAAGGAGTTGGGTCTCTAGAGCGCACTAACTCGATTAGCGCATTAACTATTCCTATACCAAGCAGTACGTAACAGTTAATAAGCAGTAGTGCCTGTTGCAAAAATCAGGGTAGTTAGGTACAATAAACAGGTTGAATGCTTGATTAATATCTAAAGGGAGCACCTCGCAGATGCCCAGCAGACTCGCTAACTGTCCAGCGTAACTGGACCACCTCACTACTACGTCGGGAAGGCCGGACGGATAATCACAAGCGTGTGCACCGCCTTTATTGCTTGGAAGAATACGCCATCATCGAACATAACGCAGACTGTTAACACTCCCTAGAAAGGCTGATGTTCAAGCCAACAACTGGGGTTTCTCCTGATATACTTTCCACAGAAACTCCCCAAAGAGTGTATTGGCCCAGGCAAACCAGGCCCGGGAAAACTTCTTAGGGTCGTCTTTGTGAAAGGACTCGTGCATGTAGCCCGTACCCGCGTGCGTGGCCTTGAGGCTGTGCACGCAGGTCCGGATTTCGACGTCGTCGGTGCTAGTAAGGCCGCGGGTGGCGATAGCGATAGGCCAAATCATATCCTGGCCCACGTGCGGGCCGCCGATGCCCTCGGCCGCCGTACCCTTGAAGAAGAAGGGGTTGGCCTCGGAGAGCAGAAACTTACGCGTATTCTGGTAAATGGGGTCGCTAGTGGGCATGGCTCCTAAATATGGGAGGGCTACCAGGCTGGGTACGTTGGCATCATCCATGAGGATTTGGCTGCCAAAGCCATCAACCTCGTAGGCGTAAATTTTACCGTGTTGCGGATGGTTGACCACGGCGTGCGCGTGCAGGGCCGTTTCCACTTCCTCCGCCAAGGTAGCGCAGTCCTTGGCGGTGGCAGCTTCGGCCGGGGCTAGGGCTGTGAGCATCTCGGCAGCCTGGCGCATACTGGCTACCGCAAAGAAGTTGCTGGGCACCAAGAAGGAGTAGAGCGTGGCATCGTCGCTGGGGCGAAAGGCCGAGCAGATGAGGCCCACTGGCCGCACCGGGTAGCCGTAGCCTTTCATGGGCTGGGTATCGGTGGCGTTAGTGGTTTCGCGTTGAAAGTGATACGGCCCCAGGCCCTGCTTGCGTTGCTGCGCCTGGAAGGTCTGCAGCGTAGTTTTCACCGCCTGCTGCCATTGCGCACCGAAGGGCTGCTGGTCACCCGTTTTCTTCCAGTAGTGGTAGGCCAGGCGGATGGGGTAGCAGAGCGAATCGATTTCCCACTTGCGCTCGTGCACGCCGGGCTGCATGGCGGTCTTGTCCGTTTTCCACTCGCCTACCTTAGTGTCGTCGCCATAAAAGGCGTTGGCATAGGGGTCTTTGATGATGCAGCGCGTCTGGCGATTGATAACACCCGCGATGAGTTGTTGCAACTCCGGGTCTTTGTCGATAAGCTGCAAATAAGGCCACACCTGAGCTGAGGAGTCGCGCAGCCACATGGCATCGATATCGCCGGTGATGACATAGGTATCGGGTCGCCCCTCATGCGTGGTATAGGTGACGGTGGTGTCCAAGGTACTTGGAAAGCAGTTCTCGAAGAGCCAGCCTAATTCGGGGTCTTTCACCTTCTTCTTAAATTCGGTGATGGTGGCCTCCACGGCTTTGCTGCGAAAGCGACGCTTACCAGACGTTGGTCGCACCACCGGGAAAGCGGGCGTTGCGGCTGCGAAAGCCACTGGGGCGAAGGCAAAGCCAGCAGTGAATAGAGACGTCTGTTGAACGAAGGTGCGACGGTTCATATGGGAGTGGGAAAAGGTCAAGTCTGGGCAGCTCTAAAAGCAAAAAGCGGCTTTCATACTCAGCAAGCTCAGCAGAACGGCCGTTTACCTTGTTTCTTCACTGCGGAATAGGGAGTTGCATCGGGGGTAGCGCACGCTTTGTGGGTGGTAACACTCATCTCAAAGTTGAGCGTAGCGTCTTGCTTCAACTCCTCGTAGCCAGAGTGGCCCTGGGGAAGAGCGGTGCGCCGAGCACATACTAGTTCACGACGGGGGCCGCGGGGTCGAAGGCGAGGGTCGAGGAC
>CAXUKA010000186.1:0-12616 GCA_964251335.1 uncultured Hymenobacter sp. | reverse complement strand
CTATAACATCTTTGCAAGAATATGCCTGTTCTTTGCCAATCTCTCGCCCAGGCCGGCGTGGCTAAATCTACGGTAGCGCTTCCCACCCCCGCCCTGTTTGAGTTGCCCGAAAAAGTTTTACAGTTCGGCACCGGCGTTTTGCTGCGTGGGTTGCCCGATTTTTTGATTGACCAGGCCAACCGCCAAGGTATTTTTAACGGCCGCGTGGTGGTGGTGAAAAGCACTGACGGCGGCGATGCCGCTGCTTTCGAGCGCGAAGACAATCTCTATACTGTGTGCGTGCGCGGCGTGGAAGAAGGCCAGACCATCAGCGAAGACGTGGTGTGCGCCAGCATCAGCCGGGTGCTGTCGGCCAAAAGCCAGTGGGCAGACGTGCTGAAGTTTGCTGCCAGCCCCGACCTGCAAGTGGTGCTCTCGAACACCACCGAAGTAGGCATTGTCCTGGAAGAAAACGAGGACCTGCGCGCCACCCCGCCGCGCTCCTTCCCCGGTAAGTTGCTGGCGGTGCTGCTGGCTCGCTACGAAGCCTTTGACGGTGCAGCGGATAAAGGCCTCATCATCGTGCCCACCGAATTGATACCTGATAATGGCACCAAACTACGCGGCATTCTGCGCGAGTTGGCCGACCGCGCCGGGCTCGATGCGAAGTTTATCGAGTGGTTGGAAACGGCTAACACCGTGTGCAACTCGTTGGTTGACCGCATTGTGCCGGGCAAACCAGCCGCGGAGGCACACGCCGCGTTGGCGCAGGAGTTAGGCTACGATGATGACTTGCTCATCATGTCAGAGGCGTATTTGCTATGGGCTATTGAGGGCGACGAGCGGGTGAAAGACGTGCTGAGCTTCCACCAGATTCATCCTGGCGTGATTGTGCAGCCCGACATCAACCTCTTCCGCGAGCTGAAAATGCGCCTGCTCAACGGCACGCACTCGCTCACTTGCGGGCTAGCCGTGCTGTGCGGCGAGCCCACGGTGCGCGGCGCGATGGAAAACGACTGCCTCGCCACCTACATCCGCAACCTGATGCTGGCCGATTTGCTGCCCGGCATCCCCTACCCCGTCGATGAAAAAATGGGCCAGCGTTTTGGTATGCAGGTGCTCGACCGCTTCCGCAATCCTGCCGTGGAGCACCGCTGGTTGGCCATCACGCTCAACTACTCGGCCAAGCTGCGCATGCGCGTGCTGCCCGATTTGCTATACTACTACGAGCGTTTCAAAACTGCGCCGCAGTACGTGGCGCTCGGCTTTGCAGCCTACTTACAGTTTATGCGCGGCACCCGCCAGGAGGCCGGCAAGTGGTACGGCGAGGCCAACGGCCAGGAGTATCTCATTCAGGATGAGCAGGCGGGCTATTTTGCCGACCTTTGGCAGCGCCTACCCATCATCGAATTGGTACAAACCGTGCTGAGCAACCAGGAATTGTGGGGTACCGACCTAGCGGCACTGCCAGGCTTTGCAGCTAGCATCACGCGCTACTTGCTGCAAATGCAGCAGGAAGGCGCGGCGGCCACGCTAGCCACGGTTCTCAATAAAACTCAAAAAGCTGCTGCCTGAGCCTCTGTCATTGAATAGCGCATTGGTGGCAGAAATATGCTAAAATCCTATTGCAAGCCAACGCATACTCGTCAGACATTTGCGCGACCTGCTTGTTTAGTAAGCTATATTCTCCTTGCGACTTTGTAATCGCTGATTAGATATGAAACATTTAGTGGCTAAAATCCACCCCGCCGATAACGTGCTCGTCGCCCTCACCGACCTGCCCATCGGCACGCCCGTAACCTGGGACGGGGTGACCGTGACGACAACCGAGAAAATCCCCGCCAAGCACAAGCTGGCCCTGCACGATTTCGCCGCTGGCGACGAGATAACCATGTACGGCGTGCTGGTGGGTAAAATGGCCGCGCCCGTCGTGACGGGCGGCCTGCTGACCACTGCCAACATCAAGCATGCCACCAACTCGTACCAGGAAGGCCAGCACCCGCACAACTGGGCACAGCCCAACGTGACCAAGTATGAGGGTCGCACCTTCATGGGTTTTCACCGCCCCGATGGCCGCGTGGGCACCGCCAATTACTGGCTGGTTATCCCACTGGTTTTCTGCGAGAACCGCAACATTCAGGTGCTCGAAGAGGCCTTGGTAAATGACCTTGGCTACGCTCGCCGCAAGAGCTATCAGCCCCAGACCCATGCCCTCATCGAGCTGATGCAGGCCGGTAAGTCGGTGGAGGAAATACTAGCAACCGACCTGCATTCGGCCGAGGTTGACTACCAGAAACCCAAGCTATTCCCGAACGTGGACGGCATCCGTTTCCTGAGCCACGAAGGTGGCTGCGGCGGCATCCGGCAAGATGCGCAGTCGCTTTGTGGTTTGCTGGCCGGCTACATCACGCACCCCAACGTAGCTGGCGCGACGGTGCTCAGCCTAGGCTGCCAGAATGCCCAAGCCAGTATGCTGCAAGACGAAATCGCGAAGCGCGACCCCAACTTCAGCAAGCCGCTGTTTATCCTCGACCAGCAGACGATGGGCACCGAGGAAACGCTCGTGAGCACCGCCCTGCGCCAAACCTTCGCCGGCCTGATGCAGGCCAACCAGCAGCAGCGCCAGCCCGCGCCCCTCAGCAAGCTGACTATCGGCCTGGAATGCGGCGGCTCGGATGGCTTCTCGGGCATATCGGCTAACCCGGCCGTGGGCCACGTGTCGGATATGCTGGTGGCGCTCGGCGGCTCGGTTATTTTGGCTGAATTTCCTGAGCTATGCGGCGTAGAGCAGGAAATCGTGAACCGTTCGGTTGACCACGATACGGCGCAGCGCTTTACCTCACTTATGAAAGCATATGGCGACAGCGCTATCGCGGTAGGCTCGGGTTTCGACATGAACCCCTCGCCCGGCAACATCCGAGACGGCTTGATTACGGACGCGATGAAATCGGCCGGTGCGGCTCGCAAGGGTGGCTCGTCGCCCGTGGTGGCCGTGCTCGACTACCCCGAGCTCGTGACCAAGCCCGGTTTGAACCTGCTCTGCACTCCCGGCAACGACGTGGAATCGACCACTGCCGAAGTCGGCTCGGGAGCCAACGTAGTACTCTTCACCACTGGCCTCGGCACGCCCACCGGCAACCCCATCGCGCCGGTCGTCAAAATCAGCTCGAATACCAAGCTGGCCCTTCGTATGCCCGATATCATCGACCTGAACACCGGCACCGTGATTGACGGCGAAGAAACCATCGAACAGGCTGGCGAGCGCATTCTGGATTATGTGATTCAGGTAGCCAGCGGCCTGGAAGTGAGCGCCGTGCGCCACGGCCAGACAGACTTTATTCCGTGGAAGCGCGGGGTGTCGCTGTAACGTGTCGCCTCATCCCCGTCCCTCTTCCCGAAAAGGAGAAGGGGAGCCGGACGACTTTTGTTCTGTTTTAAAATTCATTCAGCTTAAAGCCAGAGCCACCTCGGCTCCCCCTCTCCTTTTTCGGAGAGGGGGCCGGGGGGTAAGGCGCCCCCGTTGTTATGACTCCTTTCCTCTCCGACGACTTCCTGCTCCAGTCGCCCACGGCGCGCCACCTCTACCACGAGCACGCCGCGCCGCAGCCCATCATCGACTACCACTGCCACCTGCCGCCCGACCAGATTGCCCAAAACCGGCAGTTTGCCAACATCACGCAAATCTGGCTCTACGGCGACCATTATAAGTGGCGGGCCATGCGGGCTAATGGCGTGAATGAGCGCTTCGTTACAGGCGATGCGTCGGACTGGGAGAAGTTTGAGAAATGGGCCGAAACAGTGCCCTACACCGTGCGCAACCCCCTGTACCACTGGACGCACCTGGAGCTGCGCCGCTACTTCGGCATCACCGAATTGCTAAACAAGGACAGCGCCCGCCGCATCTACGACCAGTGCAACGCGCTGCTGCAAACGCCCGAGTACGCAGTGCAAGGCCTGCTGACCAAGATGAACGTGAAGGTCGTCTGCACCACCGACGACCCGGCCGACTCGCTGGAACACCACCAGGCTATTGCTGGCCAGGAGTTTGGCACGCGTATCCTGCCCACCTTCCGGCCCGACAAGGCCATGACCCCCGAGGCCGGCGACTACCGCGCCTACCTCGACCGGCTGGGCGCGGCGGCCGGCGTGAGCATCCTCACCTACGCCGACCTGCAAGCGGCTCTACGTCAGCGCCACGACTTCTTCGCCTCGCTCGGCGGCCGACTGTCGGACCACGGCCTGGAGCAGATTTACGCTGCTGATTATACTGAAGATGAGGTTGCCGCGATTTTCGGTAAAGCCAGCGCTGGTGAGGCGTTGAGTCTGAAAGAAATTGAGCAGTTCAAGTCGGCCATGTTGATTTTCCTGGCTGAGCTGGACTGGGAGAAGGGCTGGACGCAGCAATTCCATTTGGGTGCGCTGCGTAATAACAACGCACGTGCCCTTCGTGAGCTTGGCCCCGATACGGGCTGGGACTCGATTGGCGACTTCTCGCAAGCGCAAGCCCTGTCGCGTTTTCTCGACCGGCTCGACAACCAGGACAAATTGGCCAAAACCATTCTTTACAACCTGAACCCGGCCGATAACGACGTATTTGCCACCATGATTGGCGACTTTCAGGACGGTTCAGTAGCGGGCAAAATGCAGTTTGGCTCGGGCTGGTGGTTCTTGGACCAGAAGGATGGCATGGAAAAGCAACTCAACTCTCTCTCTAACATGGGCTTGCTGAGCCGTTTCGTGGGCATGCTCACCGATTCGCGCAGCTTCCTGTCGTTTCCGCGCCACGAGTATTTCCGCCGCATTTTGTGCAACCTGCTGGGCCGCGATGTAGAGGCTGGCGAGTTGCCCGCTGAAGAGTTGCCCTGGCTCGGTCAATTGGTCGAAAACATCAGCTACGGCAATGCTAATGCTTATTTCGGCTTCGAAAAAGCTGCCGCACCGGTAGGTTCAGGTGAGTTGGTTGGCAGCTAGCCGTTTCCTTTGCTCGCAGTCTTTTTGAGGCCGATTGGTACAGTAGCGCGGAGCTCTGCTTCGCGTGTCGTCAGGTGAGTTTGCCAGGCAGACCAGCCACAACGCGAAGCAGAGATTTGCGCTACAGCTATCGGAATCGTTTACGTTAATAAAGATGCCGGAGCCGGCTTTTTACGCTGGTTCACGGGCTTACCTTTCCACTCCTAAATTCTCCTTGCATCATCATATTCTGCCAAAACGGCTATGATGAGCAAGCGTTGTGTCCCACCCTACATGAAGCAAGTCGTAACCTTCGGCGAAGTGATGATGCGGCTCTCGCCGCCGCTGAACTACCGGCTCCCCCAGACCGACACCCTCGAAGTAACCTACGGCGGCGGCGATGCCAACGTGGCGGCCGCTCTCGCCCAAATGGGCGTGCCGGCTGCTCACGTCTCAGCCTTTCCGGCCAATGAGCTGGGCTACGCGGCGGCCAACCACCTGCGCCGCTACGGCGTCGATACCAAAAATTGCCTCTTCACCGAAGGCCACCGCCTGGGTTTGTATTTCCTGGAAGTAGGCGCATCGCTGCGGCCCAGCCGCATTGTGTACGACCGCGCCGAATCGGCTTTCGCCCACCTCGACCCAGCCGCTTTCAACTGGGATGACATCCTGAAAGATGCCGGCTGGCTGCACTGGACGGGTATTACGCCCGCCATCTCCGCCGCTGCCGCCCAGGCCACGGCCGATGCCATTGCGGCCGCCCGCCGCTTGGGCATCACCGTTTCGGCCGATGTGAACTACCGCCGTAACCTCTGGCAGTACGGCCAGAAAGCGCAGGACGTAATGCCGCCGCTCGTGGCGGGCTGCGATATCGTGGTCTGCACTGAGGGCGATGCCGACGACCTCTTTGGCATCAAGGCCGAAGCAGGCACCGACAACGGCTTCGTGTCAATGAGCGAGCAGCTGACCCAACGCTTCCCCCAAATTAAGCGCGTGATTGCCACGCGCCGCCAGACGCAAAGTGCCTCGCACGAGCGCATTTGCGGGCTGTTGTGGGACCAGGGCGAGTTTTTCGAAACACCATTCTACGACATCTCGCCGGTAGTAGACCGTATTGGCGGGGGCGACTCGTTCATCTCGGGTTTCATCTACGGGTCAAACACTTACGAGAGTCGCGAGCAAGCGCTTTCTTTTGCTACCATCGCTTCGGCGCTGAAGCATACCATCCACGGCGACATCAACCTGGTGACGCCTGCCGAAGTCGAGCACCTCATGCAGGGCAACCTGACGGGGCGCTTGCTGCGGTAATCTACTTGTAAGCTGTGAGCTATCAGCTGCTAGCTGTTAGCTCCCGCCTGGCGGGCCCACGCAGCTTCCTTTCCACTTTGAACAGGTAGCTAACAGCTAGCAGCTAATAGCTCACAGCTAATCCACATGTCTTCTTCCGACGTTCTTGCCCAAGTGCTCGCCGCGCCGCTGGTGCCGGTCTTTTTCCACGCCGATGCAGCGTATGCCCAATCTGTTGTGCGGGCTTGCTACGCGGGCGGCGTGCGGGTATTTGAGTTTACCAATCGCGGGGCCAATGCCTTCGAGGTGTTTCAGGAGCTGACTAAGCTGGTAGCCGACGACTGCCCCGAGCTAATACTCGGTATCGGTACCATCTACTATGCGGCCGATGCGGAGCGCTTTATCGCGGCTGGGGCGCAGTTTGTGGTGCAGCCCTTCACCACGGCCGATGTGGCCGAAGCCTGCCAGCGCCATGACATAGCCTGGGTGCCCGGCGCGATGACGGTGAACGAAATATTCGCCGCCACCCAACTCGGCGCGCAGCTCGTCAAGATTTTCCCTGGCAACATCGTCGGCCCCGACTACATCAAGGCCCTGCGCGGCCCCATGCCCAGCATTAAGCTGATGGTGACGGGCGGCGTCGAGCCCACTGAGGACAGCCTCGGCGAATGGTTTGGCGCGGGCGTGAACGTAGTTGGCATTGGCTCGCAACTGTTCAAAGGGGCCAGCGACCCGGCCGAAATCACGGCCCGCGTGGTGCCACTGATGCAGTTTTTGCAGCAAAAAATGGCAGCTAAATAGCTCGTCGTTCTTCCTCGCAAGGACAGCCAGTTACTATTCAACTCTATTTAGGCCTATATGAATCCCACCCTACGCAGTTCACCGCCCGGCACCGTTAACGCGGTTATCGGCAAATACCGCTGGACAATCTGTTCACTGGTATTTTTTGCTACCACTATTAATTACCTCGACCGGGCGGTTATCTCGCTGCTGAAGCCTTACCTGGAAACCGCTTTTCATTGGAATTCGGGCGATTACGCGAATATCGAAATCGCATTCAAGCTGGCCTATTCGATAGGTATGGTCGGGGTGGGGCGCATTATTGATAAGCTGGGGACGAAGATTGGCTACGCGCTGTCTACTACGCTGTGGAGTATCGCGGCCATGGGCCATGCCTTGGTTAGCAGCACGTTGGGCTTTGGCATTGCGCGGGGCTTTCTAGGTATCACCGAAGCCGGCAACTTTCCGGCGGCCATCAAAACCACGGCCGAGTGGTTTCCGCAGCGCGAGCGAGCGCTAGCCACGGGCATCTTCAACTCGGGCTCTAACGTGGGGGCCATCGTGGCGCCGCTATCGGTGCCTTTTATTGCCGAGAATTACGGCTGGCAATGGGCGTTTATCATTACCGGGGCACTGGGCTTTATCTGGCTGGTGCTCTGGATGCTCGTTTACGACACACCGGCCAACAGCAAGCGGCTAAGCAAGGCCGAGTTTGACTATATCAACGCCGATATTCCGGTGGGCCTGCCAACCGAAGGAGTAGTAGAGGAAAAGCCAAAGGCCTCGTGGGGCAAACTGCTGGGCTTCCGCCAAACCTGGGCCTTTGTGATTGGCAAGTTCCTGACCGACCCCATCTGGTGGTTTTACCTGTTTTGGTTGCCCGACTTTCTGGGTAAGCAGTACCACCTCACGGGCAAGGCCATTTCGCTGCCAGTGGCGGCGGTTTATGTTTTGTCGAGCATCGGCAGCGTGGGCGGCGGCTACCTGCCGATGGGCTTCATCAAGCGCGGCATGCCGGCCTTTCAGGCACGTAAAACGTCCATGCTGCTCATTGCCTTCTGCGTATTTCCGATTGTATTCGCGCAGTATTTGGGCCAGTTGAATATGTGGCTGGCGGTGCTGGTAATCGGTATTGCGGCGGCCGCGCACCAAGCGTGGAGTGCCAATATCTTCACCACCGTGTCGGATATGTTTCCGAAGCGGGCGGTGAGCTCGGTCACGGGCATCGGCGGCTTTGCGGGCGGCATGGGCGGCATTGCGCTGTCGGCGCTGGTGCAGAAGCGCATGTTTGTGCATTTCGAAAGCATCGGGCAGATTGACAAGGCCTATTACATCATGTTTTTCATCTGCGGGGCGGCCTACCTGCTCTCATGGGTCATCATGTTTACGCTGGTGCCACGCATGGAGCCCATCAAGCTCGATGCCGACGATATTCTTCCCACCGCTTCCTAAGCTGCTTTTTGCATGAAACGCTCTTTTTCGGTGCTGGCATTGCTAGCCTTGCCCCTGCTCACTTTCGCTCAAACTACTGAGAAGCAACTCCCTCCTACTGCCAGTAGCCGAGCGCTGATTACAACCACGTCTCCGCCCAGCGGCGCGCCAATGAGCAAGAAGAACGCCGCGGCCGCTCAGGAAGTGGAGAAGCTGGAGCGCGAGCGCTTTGCTGCCCAGGTGAGCAAAGACTACGCTTTCCTCGAAAAAGTCTTTGCCGACGACCTCATCTATACGCATTCCAACGGTAAGCAGAACGGCAAATTGGATTATATCCAAACCATCCGCGACGGTAAGAGCGTGTACGACAAGATTGATGTTGAAAACATCAATGTGCGCGCCTACAACGACGGCACGGTGGCAGTGGTAAATGGCCAAATTGTTATTTACCAGCCCAATAAGCCCGATGGCACGCCCAATGTGGCCCACATAAAGTACGTGACCACGCAGATTAAAGACCCGAAGAAAGGGTGGCAGGTTGTGCTGTGGCAGTCGCAAAAGCAACCGGAAGCTAAGTAGAAATCACTTGTCATTGCGAGCGCCGCGAAGCAATCGCACCAGAGCAGAACCCGAACGGCTCGTCCTGATGCGATTGCTTCGCTATGCTCGCAATGACAGTTTAGTAATTGACAGTTACCCATGTCCGCCACCCCTACCCACGACGAACTAGCTACTCCCGTCGGCACCACGCTTGAGCGCTACATCATGCGCAAGCAGGCCGAGTTTCCCTTTGCCACCGGCGAATTATCGCAGCTGCTGCGCGATATCGCGCTGGCCAGCAAGATTATGGTACGCGAGGTGAGCCGCGCTGGCCTCAGCAGCATTGCCGAGGCTACGGGGCCAGAGGGCGAGCAGACAGCCCCTCGCCACCGCCTGGGCGAAGAGGCGCACATTCGCTTCGTGCGAGCGCTCACCAACGGCCGCGAGTGCTGCGCGGTGCTGAGCGAAGCGCGGCCCGACTTCATAGATACGGGCAACCATGACGGCAAATACGTGGTGGCGCTCAATGCGTTGAACGGCTCGGTGAGCCTAGATTTCAACGTGAGTACGGGCACGATTTTCAGCATTTATCGGCGCGTGAGCCGCTACGGCGGGCCGGCGCGGGCCGAAGACTTTATGCAGGGCGGCCGGGCGCAAGTAGCGGCGGGCTACATCCTGTACGGCTCCAGCGTAATGTTGGTGTACACCACCGGCCACGGCGTGGCAGGCTTCACCTACGAGCCGAGCCTAGGCGAGTTCTTTTTGTCGCACCCCAAGCTGACCATTCCGCAGCAGGGCGCAGTGTTTTCGTGCAACGAGGGCAACTGGTTCGACTTCCCCGAGTTTGCGCGCACTTTCCTCACTACCTGCAAGGAGCGCCGCTACACGGCCCGCTACGTGGGTTCGCTGGCAGCTGATTATCACCGCAATCTGTTTACGGGTGGTATCTACCTCTACCCACCCACTGGCGAGTGGCCCAGCGGCAAGCTACGCTTGCTGTACGAGTGCTATCCCATCGCCTTCGTGACCGAGCAGGCCGGCGGCGTGGCCGTGACCGGGGCCGATGAAGTGCTCGATGTGCCGCCTACGCAGGATTTGCACCAGCGCGTGCCGCTGTTTGTGGGCTCGTCGGAGCTGGTGCGTGAGCTGCAAGCCGTGGCGGCGGTTTAGATTCTTACGTTAAAGCAAAAATCGTCTGTCATTGCGCGCGTCGCGAAGCAATCGCATCAGAACGAGCCGTTCGGGTTCTGCTCTGGTGCGATTGCTTCGCGACGCTCACAATGACAGGCCTTTTTTTAACCTCTAGCTGGTTAGGCTGTTCCTAATCATATTCTTTCACCGATTCGCGAAGCCGCAGCTTCGCGCTACTTCTCATGCCCAAAATCATTGCGCCCGAGGTCGAATTCAGCAAACTGCTGAGCGACGTGAAGCAGGCTGTACCCGAAATATTTTCCGCCGACGGCGGCTACCTCAACCTCTTTGAAGGCAAGTGGCAGGCTCCTGGCACTCCCCGCCCCTTCCACTCGCCCATCGACGGCTCGGATATTGGCTCGCTGCCCATGCTCAAGCACGACGAGGCGCTGCGGGCTGTGCGCTTCGCCAAAGGCGAAAGTGCCGCCTGGGCCGCTACCGACCTGCAAACCCGCCAAGCCAAAGTACAGGATTGCCTCAATCAGCTGCGCCCGCACATCGACCTGGTGAGCAAGCTGTTGATGTGGGAAATAGGCAAAACTTACAAGCTGGGTTTCAACGATATCGACCGCTGCATCGAAGGCGTGCAGTGGTACGTGGAGAACATTGAAAGCCTGATTGGCGACCGCGAGCCGCTGGGCCTAGTGAGCAATATTGCCTCCTGGAACTACCCCATGTCGGTACTGATGCACGCGGTATTAGTTCAAGTGCTATGCGGTAATGCAGTGATTGCCAAGACGCCCACCGATGGTGGATTTATCTCGCTTAGCCTCACTTTCGCCATTGCCCGCCGCGCCGGCCTGCCCGTGACGCTGGTGAGCGGCCCCGGCGGCGAGCTGAGCGACGTGCTGGTAAAAGACGAAGCCGTAGACTGCCTCTCCTTCGTGGGTGGCCGCTACAACGGCCGCAACATTGCCGATGCGCTGGCCTCGCAGCACAAGCGCTACATGCTTGAAATGGAGGGCGTAAATACCTACGGCATCTGGGATTATTCGCAGTGGGATTTGCTGGCCGACCAGCTCAAAAAAGGCTACGACTACGGCAAGCAGCGCTGCACGGCCTACGTGCGCTGGGTGGTGCAGCGTGACTTATTTCCGCAGTTCCTCGAAACTTACACCCAAGCCATCGGCAGCCTCAAAATCGGCAACCCGACGCTGGTAGACAATGCCGGCGACAAGATGCCCGACCTCGCCTTTGGCCCCGTCATCAACGCGGCGCAGGCTAAAAGCCTCGACGACCTGTTCAGCGATGCTAACAAGCATGGGGCTATTCCCTTCTTCCAAGGCAAGCTCGATGACTCGCTCTTCCTGCCCGGCCAGGACCGCTCGGCTTACCGGGCGCCCCGCGCCCTCGTGGGCCTGCCCCGCCAGGCCGAGCTGTACTTCAAAGAGCCCTTCGGCCCTATTGACTCGGTGGTGCTGGTAGACCGTGTGGAGGAGCTGGTGGGCGAGATGAACATCTCGAACGGTGCCCTCGTAACCGCCCTCGGCTCGGACGATGAGAAATGGGCCACCCGCACCAGCAAGGAGCTGCGTGCCTTTAAAGTAGGTATCAATAAACTCCGCTCGCGGGGCGACCGCGAGGAAGTATTCGGCGGCCTCGGCGAGTCGTGGAAAGGGGCTTTCGTGGGCGGCAAGCTGCTGGTAGAAGCCGTGACCCAGGGCGACCACGCTGGTCCTGTGCTGGGTAATTACCCCGATGCGGTACTGCTGCCCGAGAAGGCGTAATTCATTGAATTGTATCTGTAAAGGGCTGCTTTCTGAGAAGAGGGCAGCCCTTTTGCATTATCCTTTCAACAGTTACTGTGCTTGTTTTCCTACTCACCGCTTCGCATAGAAAACCGCAGCACTGAGAGGGTAGAAAGCTGGCCTAGTCGAATAAGAAAAAGGGACGGCTAAGGGGAAGGCCAATTTTATAACAGTAACCAGCTCGCTAACCTGACAGAACAGTTTATCGAAGCGGTTTTGGCCTTATATCATCTTCCGCTCTACTTATGAAAGCCCTGCTCACTACCACCTTTTTATTGCTTGGCTTATGCTTGGCTGGCCCGATTTCGGTTCATGCGCAGAGCCAGCTACCGCTGCCGGTGGCGGCCACTCGCCCCACGGTGCGGCCACTCACGCGCTACCTCGCCGCTACGCTACGCCTGACGCCTAAGCAGGCCGTGGCCGTGCAGCAGGCTTTGCGCAATCGGCCCGCTCGCACCCTCGCACCCGAAGATTTGACGGCAAGCCTGACGCCGGTGCTCAGCCCCGATGCCCAGGAACGCCTCCAGTCTTTGCAGGGCGATGTGACTACTTACCGGACGCTGTACTACCTCGCCGCCCGGCATTAAGCTGCTTTTTATTCCAGCACTTCCGAATTTTCGCGGCCCTCGGGGGCTGGGAAGCGAGTGGCCACTTTGCCGGCCTCGGGTGCGGAGGCGATTTACTTGGTTTGTTCTGGTTGCTGCACGGTA
>CAXUKA010000185.1:0-12658 GCA_964251335.1 uncultured Hymenobacter sp. | reverse complement strand
GCTGGCTACCCCTGAAGCAATTGCTTCAGGGGTAGCCAGCCTTTTTGTTAGCTGCTCGCTACTCGATTACCAGCTTTTTAACTAGTAAGCCTGCTTCTGTATTGAGGCGCAGGACATACACGCCAGTGGCCAAGTCGCTGATTGGTAGAGTGTGGCTTGCTAGGCCAGCGGGTAGCACCTGAGTGCGCACTGTGCGGCCCACGGCATCGATTAAGGTTGCCGTCACGGCTTGGTGGCTTAGGCTGAGGGGCAGCTCGATGGCCACCGCCGTAGTGGCGGGGTTGGGGTACACCAGCACCTGCTGGGCCAAGGCGGGCGGCACCGTAGCCAGCACCTGCTGCGGCGAAAACACCAGCTCGAAGCGACCAGTAACGAGCGCCGAGGCATTGCTCACCACAAACGAGTAGTTGGGTTGCAGAACCAAGTCGATGAGTGCCCCCGTTTGCCGGTCGCGCAGGTACACGGGCACGTTGGTCAGGTTGAGCAGCTGGGCAGCCGAAAGCGTGTAGCTGCCGGGAGCGGGCACACCCACGGCCAGCGGCACCACGCGCTGGGTGGTGCCTAGCTCGGGCTGGCCATCAATGGCCAGCTGCTGGCCCATGGCCTGCGACGACAGGTTGAGGCCAGTGGTATTGGGCAGCTTGAGGGCGTCGAAATCGGTGTCGAAGCTTGCCGTGGCCCCGGCCTGGGTGTACACGTACAGCTCGTCGGTGAGCGAGCTACCAGCTCCTTGCAAGGTCAGCTGCACCAATGGCCGGGTTTCGGCGGTGCGCTGGAAGGTGGTGCCGTTAGGCACGGTCAGGCGCTGGCTGTTGCGGAAGGTGAGCGAGCCCGAAGTTGCCCCGACAGCCACCCGGGCAAAGAAGCCCTGGCCCATCGGAATGATGCTGTTGCCGACGCCATTGTTGTAGACCCGGTACTGGCCCCCGTATTGGCTAGTGCTGCTGTACACGTAGATGGCACCGTCCAGATTCATCTTGTCGGCCGAGGCCACCAAGCTGTAGTCGAGTGGGGCGGGGTAGGGGTTGCCCAGCAAATGCCAGCCGCCATCGGGGTAGGTGGTCCGTTTGCTGGTCATGTTTATCGTGATGGCGTTGTTGTTGAGCGTACCCACAAAATCCACCAGCTCGGTACCAGGAATATTCACGGTATAGCCCCGGCCCACGACGAGCGGGTCGCTCAGGGTTGTAGGCGAAAAGTAGCCCTTGTCGAAGCCGCCCAGGTTATTGGGCAGCGATACCCGCTGCTCATCATAGCCATACACATTGGGGAACGGTACTTCTGCGGTGGGAGTGGCCGACGTGTTGTAATTCGGGTTGATGATTGGGGTAAAGCCCGTCGTAGTCAGGTCGGCTACGGTCGAGGTGCTCACCGGGGCCGAGTAGTGGCGGTAGCCGGGGCCTCGGTTCAGGCTGGGGTCGATGTAGCGTTGCACCGTGGCGTTGCCGACCACCATGCCGGGGTTGTTGACCACCAGGGCGTCGCCCGTGCTTGCCGACTCGATGGTGAAGACGTTGCCGTTGGTGTTGAAGTTGCCGGTGAGTGTGAGCACGCGTTGCACCGAGGCTCCGGCGCTGGTGCTTAGCTGCGCGCCACTAGCCTGGATGGTCAGGTTCCAGAAACGAACTGCTGCGCTGCCAAAAATATTGGAGCTGGCACCCGTGGCACTGCCTAGCAGCACGGTGCCCGCGCCAGTGGCGAAGGAGCCGTTGTTGGTCAGGTTGCCCGTGACGGCGATGGTGCCCGCTGCTTGGCTGATAGTGCCGCTGCTGTTGTTGGTCAGGCTGCCCCCTATGGTCACGTCGCCCGCGCTCTGGATGAGGCTGCCCGTGCTGGTAAAGTTGCCGGTGACGGCAATGGTGCCCGCAGCGCGCACAATGGAGCCGCTGTTAAATAGCGAGCCGCTGACGGTGATGGTGCCCGCCCCTTGGGTAATAGAGCCGTTGTTGGTGAGGTTACGCGTGGCGGCGGCCCCCGAGCCTATGACGGGGTAGAGAGGCCGCCCGGTTGGAATCAGGGCATCGATGGTGCTGGTGGGCACGCCCGCCGTCCAGTTGCCAGCCATAAACCAGTCCTGGCTCACGTTGCCCGTCCAGGTCGTCATCGTGACGGGGGCCACGTAGGTGAGCGAGTAGGGCGAAGAAGCCACGCTGCCGTTGCTGGCCGCATCCTGCGCGGCATTGGCCGCGATGGTAACCGTGGTGGCGGTGCCGGCTGTAGTCGGCGTTACGCTGAAGGTGTAGGGGCCCGCACCGCTGCCGCTGAGGCTGCCGCTCACCACCGTACCGTTAGTCACGGTTATACCGCTAGCCGAGAAGCCCGTCACAGGCTCCGAGAACGTGACGGAGAACGGCAGAGGCGTAGTGCCCGTGCTGCTGCCTGAGGTGCCCGCCGAGCTGCTAATGGTAGCAGTAGGGGCTACGGTGTCAACCGTGAAGGTGTTCGTGTTGGAGCTGGCGCTCACCGTCGAGCCACTGCTTTGAGCGGTAGCCCGCACCGTGTGGCTGCCCTGAGCTAGGGGCGTGGGCTGAGTCAAGCTGAAAGTGCCGCCCGCCAGAGCTATCGTTGTGCCGATGGACGTGCCATCCACATACACCGTTACCGTGCTATTGGCCGGGGCCGTGCCCGAGTAGGTGGGCGTAGTCGTGTTAGGCGTGCTGTTATTGGCTGGCGCTGTTACTGTAGGGGCCGCCGTCACGGGCTGGGTGTAGGTGAAGCTATAAGCGACCGGCGTGGAGGCCGTATTGTTGTTGCCGGCTGCATCTTGGGCCACGCCGGCCGCGATGCTCACCACCACGGTACTCGCCGTTGGCGTCACGCTAAACGAATAGGAGTTTGCGGGCGAGCTGTTCGCCGTGAAGCCACTCACTGTGCCGCCACTCACCGTAATGCCGCTGGCCGTGAAGGTGCTGCCCACGCTCTCCGAGAATTGGGCCGTGAAACTCACGGGCGAGGTAGTAGTCGTGCCGCCATTAGTTACGGTGCTGCTAGTCAGCGTCACCGTCGGGGCCACGGCATCTACCAGCACGCCGGTAGTCGAGGCTACGCTGTTGAGCGTAAGTGTGGCGTTGTTACCCACCGCATCCTGTATGGTGCCGCCGTTCAGCGCCAGCGTACCCAGCGCGATGCCATCGGTGTCTAGGTCACCGCTCACCACGGTGTAGCCGAATACCAGCGCCGTGCTGCCACTGCCCGAGGCGTAGCTGGCCTGCCGGACGGTCGAGCCGATGGTCAAACCCAGCTGCGGGGTGCCCGTCACGGTCACGGCTTCCGAGAAGTTCACCGTGAAGCTCAGCACTTGGCCGGCGCGGTAGGTACCGTTGGCCGGCACGGCCACGCTGGCGATAGTCGGGGCCGTTTTATCGATAGTAGTGGTTGGCCCGGCGAAGGGCACGTTCGACACGCTGGGGGTGATGCCCGAGCTGTTGGCCAGGCTCAGTTGGAGCGTTCCGCTGCCGGTACCCGTGTTTACCACCACGGTGTACGTTGTGCCCGAGCCCGCTACACTGCTAATGGTGGCTCCGGTCAACCCACTGGTGGTTAGAGTGAAATTGCTGATTGTCACGCCTGTCACGCTGGCCCCGAAGGTCACCGTGTAGCTGATGCTAGTGGCATTAGTGGGGCTGGCGGTTGCCGTCGTGATAGACGAAACCGTGGTAGGGGTCGTGAAGGTCACGTTGGCCCCGTAGCTGGTGTTCACGCTGTTGGTGGCGTAGGCCCGCGCCGTGTAGGTAGTGCCAGGTGCCAGGCCCGATAGGTTGACCGTGAAGCTAGCGGGGAAGCTGCCCGGCGAGCTGTTGCCCGCCTGCGCTTTCGTGTTGCTCGTGGTGGGCGTGCCCGTGCCCAGCACATACACCACCCCGTAATCGCTGAGGCTGGCTCCGCCGTCGCTGGCGAGCGTGCTGTTGCTTATCGAGGCTGTAGTGGTCGTGAGGCTGGTGGCCGTGCCCGTGGTCACCGTCGGGGCCACTATTTGCGTGCCCGTCACCTGTATCAGGTCCATCGCCATCTCTTCCTGCCCGTTGCTGCTCAGCTCGGTGCGGAAATCGATGATGCCACTCAGGGTAGCGGGGAGGACAAAATCTATGTTGGTCAAGGCGTTGGTCAGCACCGTGCCGCCGGTATCCGCCGTGCCATTCAGGTCGGCATCGCGTTGCAGGTTGCCCGGGGCGCCGTTGCCGTAGAAGGCTCCGAATAGTACCCAACTGCCACTACCCACGCGGTAATAGAACTTCAAATAGTCATTCGATTCCCATTGGTTGGCATCGCCCTGGGCCAGGCGCACCTGGTAGTGCAGGTTTCGGTAGGAGCTGGCATCAATGGTCTGCGTTTGGAGGTAGCCAATCAGGGTCGGGTCGGGGTTGGTGACGTTTTTAGTGCCTTCACCGTACCAGTAGTAACCGTTGCTGATGTTGCTGAACGTGGCCGGGGTGTAGCCTGTCAGCGGGTTCACGTTGGTGCGGAACCAGCCCAGCCCGTCGCTATTGACGCCGGAAGCAGGGTAATTAAAGGTGTTGGTGGCGTAGCGAGTGCCTTCGCCGTCGGTCGTGAAATCCTCGGTGTACGGCATAGCGGCCGGGCCAGCCAGAATAGCCGTCACCACCACATCGCGCGACTGCGAGGTGCTGCTATTGGAGCCGTCGAATACGTTGAACCGCACGGTGCGCCGTCCGCCAGTGGCGGTGGCCGTGTTCGAGTTGGAGTACGTAATCGAGCGTAGCGCAGTAGTATAAGCTGCCGGAGTGGCTGTGCCAGTCAGCGCGAGCACGCCGGTAGTCCCGTTGTAAGTGCCCGTGATGCCGTTCTGATTCGAGAAGTTCAGCACGTCTTGTCCGCTCTTAAAGCCCGTGGTAAGCTGCACGGTCGCGCCGGTCAGGTTGGTCGAATAAGAAGCCGTGATGCTGTTGGTTATTTGTACTGGGCTGGCCTGGCCTTCCGTGTAAAGCACGTCGGTACTTCCAGGGTTTATATTCGCCAGGCCGGGCGGTGTCACGGCGCTCACTGTGCCAAGTACAGTAAGGTCATCGAAGGCGGTTTCCTTCGTGCTGCCAAACTGGTCTACTGTCACGCGCACGCGCAGGCTGCTGCCCACATCGGGGATGTTGTAGGTGCAAACCTGAAAGGCCCGGTTCAGCGTGCGATAGGCCGGGTCTGAGCTGGCATACAGCACTTCAGATGTTGGATTAGCAGAAGTCCAGGGGATGGAGACTGTGCCAGACTTTCTGAACAAGCCCACCGTCGTCCACGGCCCGTTATCCATCGAGTACTCAATGCGGAGTTTGTCGTCGGCACCCAATCCGGTGGATACCGCCGCTCGCGGCTCCGCCAGCTTCACCTGCACTTGCAGGCCGGTGTAGTTCGCCACGCTTACGGCATTCAGCGTTACCGTGCCCGGGTCGGTATAGGGCCCGGCACTAATGCCGCCGGCACCGCGCACCCCTTCGCAGGCCCAGAAGCCCGGTGCCGCCAGCGCCGTATTGGCCGGGTTGTACACCGGATATGGAGTGGTTGCTGTACCAAATACAACGGCACCTGTTGAAGTATTCGGGTACCGCGGCGGGTTGAAGTCCGACCGGATAAAGTAGTGGAGGGTCGAAAAGCCGCTATGGGTAGTTCCGTTCGCTGGGTCCAGATACTGCTGGCCATCTATCGTGGCCGAGTTGGAGGTATAGCGGGCGCCGTTGTCCCCATCGGTATTAAAGTCTTCGGTGACCAGCGTCACTTGCCCGCGGGCCCCGAGGGCCATGCCCAGCGGCAGCAGTAGCAGCAGCAGGCACCTGTGTAAATTAAATCTCATGAAAAAAGGAAGTGGGATGGGAGAAAAACAAAAAACAACGCACTGGCTAGCCAAAATGCCGGCCAGCCGGCTACAAAGTCACAGCGGTTGGCTCCGGCGTGGTTGGTTCCGGCGTGGGCACTACCCCCAACTCGCCCAGTAGCTCGCCAGCTCGCACGCCCAGGCCCACCAACTGCTCCCCGGTGAAGTAGCCTTCGTCCAAGGCCAGCATGTCGAGCCGTAGCAGCTCGCCGGGGCCGCAGGCCACCAGCAGGTCGGCTTCGGCCCGCACCACGGTGCCGGGCAGGGCTTGCACGCTGCCCGGCATGGGCGTCACGCCCAGCAGGCGCAGGGGCTGCTGGCGCAGGGTAGCCACCGCGCCCCGGTTCCAGGGGTTAGTGGCCCGCACCAAGCGGGCAATGCCCACTGCCGGCTCGGCCCAGCGCACGCACACATCGGCGAGGCTGGCCCGGGGCCAGTAGCGGGCCGTGGTTTCGTTTTGGGGCTGTAGGGGAAGCTCGCCGGCTTGTAGGGCCGCCAGCAGCTGGCGGCCCGCCGCCACGGCATAGCGGGCCAGCTGGGTCCGGTGCACACCGTGGGTGTCTTGCGGCCCAATGGGCACTGGCAAAGCCACCGCCACCGGCCCGGTATCAAAATTGGCATCCATGCGGTGTATCGTCACGGCGCCGGCGGTTTCGCCATTGCGCAGCTGCCAAAACAGCGGCTCGGGCCCCCGGTAGCCGGGCAGCGCGGCAAAATGCACGTTGAGAAAACCCAGGCGAGGCAACGCCAGCACGCTGGCCGGAATGCGCCACGGCAGCGTCAGCACCAGCACCGCATCGGGGGCCAGGGGCGTGAGCCAGGCCACCAGGGCCGGGCCCAGGGGCTGCCGGTGCAGGCGCTGCACCGGTAGCCCCTGGGCGGCGGCCAATTGGGCTAGCTGCTCGGGCTCGTCATGCCCGGTCACGGGCACGGCCACCCCGGCCACTACCCCCTGCGCGGCAAGGTCTTGCAACAGGGGCAGCCCCAGTATGCTGCTGATAATGATAGCAAACCGCATAAAGTAGTAAGAAAAGTGCCCTGGCACGGCCCCGCCAAGGGCCGCACCAGGGCAACAACTAGCTTAGCCGCGCGACGGGAAAATACCCTGAAGCGCGATGCAGTAGTTCAGGGCCATTACCGGCTGGCGGTTCTCGTGGGGCTGGTTGCCGCCGTTCATGTCCAGATTGCCCGTCAGCATAGCGCCGCTCAGGTTGGCGTTGCCGCCCGCCGTGCTGTATTGGTTGGTAGTGCTCTTGGCCGGGTAGCTCCCATTTGGGTCAGTCCCAGTCGGCGTAGCAGTAGCCTTGAGGGTACCCGTAATCGGGTGGGCGTGCACCGGCATGTTGGCCGCCTGCAACGTAACGCTCTCCGTACCAGCCCGCTGGCCCGGCGCGTAGCTTTGCAGGCCCAGGCCCTGGCCAAAGCCCAGGGTCACCCGGCCGCGCAGGTCGGGCAGGGCAAATGTGGTGCGGCCGTCGCCACCATAGGTAGTGCCCAGCAGGCTGAACAGCGCCTGGTTGGTGTTGATGGGGAGTGTCTGGCCGGCGCAGGCCATCCAGCCCTTCGGAACGATACCAAAGCCCATCAGGCGGATTTCACCAAGAAAAGGTTCCATAGAAAAGGATGCTAAAGATGGAAAAAAGCAGATGGAACTACTGCGGGCTGGGGAAGATGCCCTGCCAGGCAATGATGTAGCGAATAGCCAGTATGGGCTGGATATTGGTGTGCGGCTGGCTGCCGCCGGCCGGCGCCACCGTCAGCGACAGCACATCCGGAGCCAGCGCCGCCGCGCCCGCGCTGCCGGTATATAGCTCGCTTCCCTTGTCGCCAAAAAAAGCCCCAGCCGGCGATACCGCGCCGGCCCCGCCCGTGTTAGCTTTCACGGTGGTGCCTTGCAGCGGGTGGTTATGCGCCGGCATCTGCGGGGTCGTCAGCGTTACGCCTTCGGTGCCCGCGGTCTGGCCCTGGCTGTAGCTGCTCAGGCCCTGGCCCGCGCCCTGGCCTACTACCGCCCGCGATTGCAGGTTGGGCAACGCAAACGTGGTTTGCCCGTCGCCGCCGTAGGTGGTGCCCAGCAGTGCAAACAGGGCATCGTTCTCGTTGATGGCCAGCAACTGGCCATTGCAGTCGTACCAGCCGTAGGGGGCGAAGGTGCCGCCAAAAATGCGAATTTCTCCTAAGTAATTTTCCATGATGGGGCCGGTAGTTAGGGGCGCTGGGGGAAGATGCCCTGGAGGGCAATGATGTAATTCGTGACCAGGTAGGGCATCATGTTGCTGTGCGGTGTGCTACTCCCCGCGGTGCCGCTCATACCCGTTACCATGTTGGGCGCCATCACCGTGCCATCCGACTCTTCGCCATATTGGTAAACGCTACCGCTGTTGGCTAGGAAGCTGTTAGCCGGCGAGGGCTGGGTGCCAGGCGTACTGCTGGCCCCCACGCGGGTACCTGCGGTAGTGCCGTGCGTGTGCGCCGGCAGCTCAGGCGGCAGCAGCGTCACGTTTTCCGTGCCGGTCATCTCGCCCTGGGTGTAGCCGCTCAGGCCCGGGCCCTGGCCCGGATGCACCACGGCCCGGCCGCGCAGGTCGGGCAGGCCAAAGGTGCTGCGGCCGTCGCCGCCGTACTGGGTGCCAAGCAGCGAATACAGCGCCGTGTTCTGGCTGATGGGTAGCAGCTGGCCGGCGCACAATGCCCACCCCCTGGGGGCAAAGTTGAAGCCAACCGCCCGGATTTCTCCGACAAATGGGTCCATATGGTGAGTGAAAGTAGGGTGAAAGGGAAAATGAGTATTTTGGGTGCTTAAATTCTAGTAATCAGTTAGAAATACTCGCGTAAAGCTGGCGCTTAAAATGCGCATAGAAAGACCGGAATAGGCTACAAGCGAGAAGTCCTGCCGTAGCGTGACTAGTAAAGGTCCCGGCCCACTTGGCTGATGGCAACAAAAGCCAGTGAACTACCAGATTTGGGTAGTGAACGACACCGGTCGGACTGTGAAAAGCGGGCGCGTTATATTCGTAGTACCTAATCTTCTCTTTTGCTATGAATCCTGACTCAACTCGCATTCAGATACTAGTGGTGGAGGATGAGGCCGTGCTCGCGCTCGACCTCGCCGAACTGCTGGAATCGGAGGGCTACGCCGTGGTCGGCACCGCCGCCAATGGCCCGCAGGCCCTGGAGCTTTTCCGGCAGCACCGCGTCGATTTGCTGCTCTGCGACATCCGCCTGCAAGGCCCCTGGGACGGTATCGAAACCGCCCGCCGCCTTGCCGCCGAGCGCCCCGTGCCGCTGGTGTACCTCACCGCCATGGCCGACCGCGCCACCCTCACGCGGGCGCTGCCCACCGCCCCCGCCGCCTACCTGGCCAAGCCCGTGAGCGTGGCCGGGCTGCGTGCTGCCATCGAGGTGGCGCTGCTGGGCGGCAAGCCCACCGGCGAGCCTACCCAGGCACCCTACCCCGAGCGCGGCCCAGATGCCAGCCCGCGCGAAACTATGCTGCGGCTCGACCAGCACATTTTCCTTAAGCACAACTACCGCTATGTGCGCCTGGCACTGGCCGATATCGTGCTGCTCGAAGCCGACAACACCGTGACGACTCTCGTCACGACTGGCCCGCACTACTCGCTGCGCCTGTCGCTAACGGCCGCGCTGGAGCGCCTCGGCTACCCCTCGCTGGTGCGGGTGCATCGGTCTTTTGCCATCAATCTTCAGCACGTGTCAGCCTTTAGTGAAGTAGAGGCCGTGCTGCACACGCACACCGTGCCGCTGGGCCGGCAGTACAAAGCGGATTTTCTGCGGCAGTTTCAGGTGAACTAACCAAGGCTCACCGGCGTGGGCGTTTACCGCCCCATTCAGTAGATACACAGGGTAAAAGTGGGCTTTCACAAGCTAAAACCAGTAGTTGGCCCACTAGTGGCTGGCGCAGGATGGGTGGCATAGTATCTTGGGCAAATCGCCGTGTTTTGGGGCGGATACTTGCCCGTATGAAACCGCTTACAGCTACGCTTTTGCTTATGGTGCTGACCAGCTTCTGGATTGGCCAGCGCGTGGCGGCGGCACCGCCGCTCTCGCCAGCCAGCCAGCGCATTCAGCTGCTGCTTAATACCGATAATGCCGCCGCCACCCGCCAAAGCCGGCAGCTGTTGGCCCAGGCCCGCCACCTGGGTCAGCCCGCCGAGCTGGTCGAAAGCTACTGGCTGCTAGGCAGCGCCCTGCGCGACCAGGGCCGGTTCGACTCTAGTTTGTATTACGGCCAGCGGGCATTGACCTTAGCGACCCGCTATGATAATGATGAGGGTGAGGCCAACGCCTACACGCTCTTGGCCCAGACCTATAAGCGCTTGGGCGATGCTCAGCATGTGCGGGCGCTTACGCGGCAGGCCCTGGGGCTGGCCAGCCAGGCAGTAGCTGCGGCCCGCCACGGGGCGTATCCGCTCACTTTGAGCCGGGCGTACATTCTGCAAGGCATTATCTACCGCGATTTAGCTAACTACGACTCGGCGCGGGTCTGCTACCAGCGAGCTATTTTGCTGGCGCAGCAGCATCCGGGCTTGCCGTCGCCACTGCCGGTGGGCTACGCCGATTTGGGGCAGCTGCTCATGGATGCCGACCATAATATACCATTGGCAATCAGCTATTTTCGGCAGGCGCTGCCACTCTATCGGCACGAAGCTAATCGCAATGGCCTGGAGCACGCCTACCGCAATCTCAGCTGGGCCTACCGGCAGCAGGGCCACCTGGTACCTGCCCTGCAAACTGCCGACACCTGCCTGGTGCTGGGCCGGGCCAGCGGCGACCCGCACCGCCTCCAAAACTCGCTGCAAGCGGCCTACCTGGCATACCGCGCGGCGGGCCGGCTGCCCCAGGCCCTCACCCTGCTCGAAGAGTGGAAAAATGTATCCGATACCCTGGCCAGCCTCGACCTGACCCGCGCTGTGGCGGCTAGCCAGGCCACTTACCAGTTGAGGCAGCAAGCCGCCCACATCAACCGCCTCGACCAGACCAACATGCGCCAGCTGCACTTGCTGTGGGGACTGGGCGTGGGCGCCGCCCTACTACTAGCGCTGCTCGGGGTAGTAGGCTGGCAGTACCGCCTCATCCGGCGCACGGTGGCCCGGCTACACGCCACCAACCTGACCGTGCGTGATAACAACCGGCACATTGCTGAGCAGTCGGAGCGCCTGGCCACGCTGCTGCGCGAGGTGCACCACCGCGTCAAGAACAACCTGGCCATTGTGGCCAGCCTGCTGCGGCTGCAAGCCAAGCGCCTGACCGACCCCGAAGCTGCTCGTGCTGTGCGCGACAGCCAGCAGCGCATCGAGGCCATGTCGCTGCTGCACCAGAGCCTCTACCAGACCGATGATGTGCGGGCCGTAGATATGCGCCGCTATGTAGCCAACCTGATGCAGAGCCTGAGCGCCGCCTACAGCTACACGGCCGCCGACTTCGACCTGACCGTGGACGTAGCTCCCCTACAGCTGGAAATAGATGTGGCAGTTCCGCTAGGCTTGATACTGAATGAGCTGCTAACCAATACCTTTAAATACGTAATCGGGCAGCCGGGGCCAGTGCGGCCGGCCTTGCGCGTGGCCCTCAGCCCTACGCCCGCTGGCGGCCTGCTGCTGGAAGTGCAGGACAACGGCCCCGGCTTCGACCCGGCTGCTGGCGGTGGTGCCACCTCGTTTGGCCAGCAATTGATAACGGCCCTGACCGGGCAGCTCGGCGGGCACCTGCACCTTGATGTAACCCACGGGGCGTACTATCGTCTCAGCCTGCCTGCGGGGCAAACTGGCTAGTAATAAGGCTAGTAATCGTCTATAAACGAACTAGCCCCGGCTCATGCGCCAGCTGCTAGGATAAGCAGCGTTGGCGAATGGGCCGGGGTAGCCAGGGGCTAAGTTTGTTTGGTGGCTTGTGAGCCAGGAAAGGGTAGTGTAGCCAGCCTACTGAAAGGAACAGGCTAAGCTTGGGTTCATAGAACAGAAAGAGCGAGCAGTACACACCTGCCGTGACCAGGCATTTGCACTGCAAAGGTGCGACTGTCCAAGAGGCCCGTTTTAGCGTAGAAATACCCTTTTTTCTGACCCCCGTATTTCTACGGGGGTACCCTAGCCTAGTCTAGCCATCGAGCAGGCCGTGGCGCACGGCGTACACGCCCAGGCTAGCCACGTTGGGCGAGCCGGTTTTTTCGAGCAGGCGCTGACGGTGCCCATCCACGGTGCGGCTGCCAATAATCAGTGCTTCAGCAATTTCATGCGTGGTGCGGCCCTCGCAGATGAGGCGCAGCACATCGAGCTCGCGCTTGGTAAAGTGCACTTCCTCGGTGAGCAGGCTGGCGGCGGGCTGGCGGGTGGGCTGCTGCACGCCGCGCACCAGTGCCCGCGATACCCGCTCGCTGAAATAATTGCCAGTAGTCAGCACGGCTTCCAGGGCCTGGGTCAACTCCTGCTGGTTTACGTCTTTGGGCAGGTAGCCGCGTGCGCCGAGCTTCATCATTTGGGTGATGAACTTATCGGCCGAAAACATCGAGAGCACGATTATTTTCAAATCGGGAAACTCGGCCAGCAGGCGCTCGGCCACCTCGGGGCCATCCATGCCCGGCATTTGCAGGTCGAGGAGCAGCACATCGGGTAGGCGCTGGCGGCACAAAGCCAGCAGCTCGGCGTATTCGCCGGCTTCTACCACCGACTCCACAAAGGGCAGCGACTGCAAAATGTAGCGCATGCCTTGCCGAAACAAGGGATGGTCGTCGAGCAGCGCTATTTGAACTGGAAAATCAACTTGAGCCATGGGCGACTGCAAAGGTGTTTTAGAGGCAAATGCAGGACAGTGCAGGGGTAGGGA
>CAXUKA010000184.1:0-12659 GCA_964251335.1 uncultured Hymenobacter sp. | reverse complement strand
GATTTAACTGTTCTTTAATTAGCCTTTATGCGGGCGCACCGCCGGTTTGTGCCGACCTTTGCCGTCCGTTCTGTGTTTCGCCTGCTTGCCCACCCGCATGACCCGCTCTTTTTTCACCCAGTTTGCTGCCCTGGTATTAGCAAGTTTCGCGGTGCTTTTTGGGCTGAAATCGGCGTTTGGGTCGGCCGTGGTTCATCCGCTGGCACCCTACGTGCTGGGTGGGCTGCTGGCAGTCACGCTATTCACGTATTGGCTCACAGCGCACTTTGTGACGCGCTCAGCCGACAATTTTATGGGGGCCTACTTCGGGGGCGTGGTGCTGCGACTAATGCTGTCGCTGGTCATCGTGCTGGTCTACTTTTACCGGGGTGGGGCCAATGAAGGACGCAGCACCTGGGCCTTCCTGGGTGTGTTCTTTGTGAGCTACTTTCTGGGTGCTGGCTTTGAAATTTGGGCTATTTTTAGTAACTTGCGCCCGTTTTCAAAGAAGTAAGTCCCCGAAGTATAGGAATTTACCAAATTACTTGGGTTTTAATTAGTTTTAAATGAAGAGGTTACTCACGCTACTTTTCTGCCTTTGCACGTTTGCCGGCTTTGCAGCCGAGCCCACCGAAGGGGGCAAAAAAGAGGAGGGGTTCAACCCTGGCGAGATGATTTTGCACCACATCGGCGATTCACACGAGTGGCACTGGTTCTCGACCGACAACAACGAGTTTACCTCTTATCTGCCCATTATCGCCTATCGCCCCGGCAAAGGCCTCTCGGTATTCTCCTCAAAGCACCTCATCGCCGGCGCCGAGGAAACTGAAAGCTCAAGCGCCGAAGCCAAAACTACTGAAGAATCAGAAGGCCCTGTGTACGAAGGCTTGCGGCTACATCACGAAGAGTTAGTAGCGGTTAATGGCGGCTCGGTTTACGACTTTTCCATCACGAAGAACATCGCAGCCCTCTTTGGCAGCAGCTTGTTGATGCTGGTTTTGTTCCGCTATATCGCTGGTAATTACGCCAAAACCCAAGGCCACGCTCCCAAAGGTGTGCAGTCGTTCTTCGAGCCCATCATCGTTTTCATCCGTGACGAGATAGCCAAGAAATCCATTGGCCCGAAGTACGAGCGGTATATGCCTTACCTGCTCACGCTCTTCTTCTTTGTGTGGTTTAACAACCTGTTGGGCCTTACACCAGGAGCAGCAAACCTGACTGGTAACGTTAATATAACGTTTACGCTGGCTATCATCACACTGGTAGTTACCTTGTTCAGTAGCAACAAGAACTACTGGGGTCACATATTCAACACGCCCGGCGTACCCAAGCTGTTGCTGCCCATCATGATTCCGGTCGAAGTGATTGGCATCTTCGTGAAACCCTTCTCGCTCATGGTGCGTCTGTTCGCCAACATTACGGCCGGCCACATCGTAATTCTGAGCTTTATCAGCCTGATTTTCATCTTCAAGAGCCCCTACGTTGCGCCAGTATCACTCGCCTTCGGCTTGTTTATCAACGTATTGGAACTGTTAGTTGCCATTCTGCAAGCGTACATCTTTACGCTGCTCACCGCCATGTACATCGGTGGTGCCGTAGAGGAGCATCACCACGACGAGGAGCATCACCTCGACCTGCAAACCGGCTTCGACGGTAGCACCGTTCCGAACCCGGCCCACTAGTACTACGGTTGCTTTTTCATCGGGCAGCCAGGTTGGGTGCCCTCCTTTTGTTTTTTCATTTCCCCACACTTTCCCTCTTTTTTTATGTTGCTCTCTCTGTTACTGCAGATTGCTAATGCCACTGGTCTGGCTGTATTTGGTGCTGCTATTGGTGCTGGTCTGGTAGCCCTCGGCGCTGGCCTCGGCATCGGCCGCATCGGTGGTCAGGCTATGGAAGCCATTGGCCGTCAGCCGGAAGCTTCGGGCAAAATCCAAACTGCCATGTTGATTGTGGCTGCTCTTATCGAAGGTCTGGCCCTGTTCGCAGTAGTAGTCTGCCTGCTGATTTCGTTCAAGCTCTAAGAATAGAGACGGCACAAAGCAGCCCGCTGCGCGTCGCTTCGGCGTAGGGCGCGGCGGGCTGTTTGCGTGAAGGTAGCCGGTTGAAAATGTGAAAAGTGTGAAAGGTGGAAAGAGGGTAAAAACATAAATTTGCCCATTTCCACATCTCTCACATCGCCTGCATTTTCCACATTTACCCCAACAGTTAAGCTCTATTCAATATGGAAATTGTAACCCCCAAATTAGGCCTTATTTTCTGGCAGCTGGTCATTTTCCTGCTGGTATTGTTCCTGCTGGCCAAGTTTGCTTGGAAGCCGATTCTGGTAGCCCTGCGCGACCGTGAAGACAGCATCGACAATGCCCTGCGTATGGCTGAGCAAGCCAAGCTGGAAATGCAGAGCCTGAAAGCCGGCAACGAAAAGCTGCTGGCTGATGCCCGCCACGAGCGCGACCAGATGCTGAAGGAAGGCCAGAACATCGCCAACCAAATCGTCGAGAAAGCTAAGACTGCTGCCACCGAAGAAGCCAACCGCATTGCCCAGCAAGCGCGCGAGTCGATTCAGCAGGAGAAAAACCAGGCTCTGGCCGAGGTACGCAATACCGCCGCTCAACTGAGCGTGGATATTGCCGAGCGCTTGCTCCGCCGCGAGCTAGCCGACCCCGCCGCCCAGCAAAAGTTGGTTGACGACTATCTGAAAGACGTTAAATTGAACTAACCGTCTTGTCATGCTGAGCCTGCGAAGCATCTCGTCAGGTTCGCATTATCTGGGTTACCAAACCCGACGAAGCAGCCCTGACAAGATGCTTCGCAAGCTTAGCATGACAAACGATTTATTTTTCCCATGGCCGACCAACAAGTAGCTGCCCGCTATGCTAAGTCCCTGCTGGATTTGGCCAAAGAGCAGGGCAACCTGGCAACGATTAAGCAGGACATGGACTTGCTGGCCAACACCATGGCTGGCAGCCGCGACCTGCGCCTGTTGCTGCGCAACCCGATTGTGAAGCACGACAAGAAACTAAGCATCCTCAACGCCGTGTTTAAGGACAAGGTGTCGGAGATGCTGACGCGCTTCTTTCAGATTGTGACCAGCAAAAACCGCGAAGCAGTGCTCGAAAACATCGGCGACGAGTTTATAAAGCAATACAACGCGATGATGGGCGTGCAACTGGCCGAAGTAATTTCAGCCGTGCCGCTCACCCCGGCCTCCCGCGCCGAAATCGAGAAAATGGTGCAGCAGCAAACCGGCCTCACGCAGGTTTCGCTCACCGAGAAAGTGGATGCTTCGCTGATTGGTGGTTTTATCCTGCGCGTCGGCGACCAGCAAATAGATGACTCGGTGCGTGGTGGCCTGCGCCGCCTGCGCACCTCGCTCACCGACAAGACTTTTACTCCCAGCTTAAACTAATATTCCCATGGCAGAAGTACGCCCGGACGAAGTTTCCGCCATCCTGCGGCAGCAGCTGTCCAATTTTAAATCGGCCGCCGAGCTGGAAGAAGTCGGCACGGTGCTCCAGGTCGGCGACGGCGTGGCCCGCATCTACGGCTTGTCGCACGCGCAGTCGGGCGAGCTGATTGAGTTCGAGAACGGCCTGCAAGGGCTGGTTCTGAACCTCGAAGAAGACAACGTAGGTGCCGTATTGCTCGGCGAATCCTCCGGGGTTCGGGAAGGCGATACCGTACGCCGCACCAATAAAATTGCCGCTATTCAGGTAGGTGAGGGCATCGTGGGCCGCGTGGTAAATACGCTGGGCCAGCCTATCGACGGCCGTGGTCCCATCGCGGGCCAGACCTACGAGATGCCCCTGGAGCGCAAGGCTCCCGGTGTAATCTTCCGCCAGCCGGTAACCGAGCCGCTGCAAACCGGTATCAAGGCTATCGACGCTATGATTCCGATTGGCCGGGGCCAGCGCGAATTGATTATAGGCGACCGCCAGACCGGCAAGTCGACCGTAGCCCTTGATGCTATCCTGAACCAGCGCGAGTATTTCGAGCGCGGCGAGCCCGTTTTCTGCATCTACGTCGCCATCGGCCAGAAGGCTTCGACGGTAGCGCAGGTAGTAAACGCCCTCACCAAGGGCGGTGCCATGGACTATACGGTGGTAGTAGCGGCCTCGGCCTCGGACCCTGCCCCGATGCAGTTCTACGCGCCCTTCACGGGTGCCGCCATTGGCGAATACTTCCGCGATACGGGTCGCCCGGCCCTCGTGGTTTATGATGACTTGTCGAAGCAAGCCGTGGCTTACCGTGAGGTGTCGCTGCTGCTCCGTCGTCCTCCCGGACGTGAGGCTTATCCCGGCGACGTATTCTATCTGCACAGCCGCCTCTTGGAGCGTGCCGCTAAAATCAACGCTTCGGACGAGATTGCCAAGAACATGAACGACCTGCCCGAAAGCCTGAAGCCGCTGGTGAAAGGTGGTGGCTCGCTGACGGCTCTGCCGCTCATCGAAACCCAGGCTGGTGACGTTTCGGCCTACATCCCGACCAACGTAATCTCAATTACGGACGGCCAGATTTTCCTTGAGACCAACCTCTTCAACTCCGGCGTGCGCCCCGCTATCAACGTGGGTATCTCGGTAAGCCGCGTGGGTGGTAACGCCCAGATTAAGTCGATGAAGAAGGTATCGGGTACGCTGAAGCTCGACCAAGCGCAGTTCCGCGAACTGGAAGCTTTCGCTAAATTCGGCTCGGACCTCGATGCTTCGACCAAGCTCACCATCGAGCGCGGCCGCCGCAACCTGGAGATTTTGAAGCAGCCCCAGTTCTCGCCTGTGAAGGTGGAAGACCAGGTTGCCATCATCTACGCCGCCACCAACGGCCTGCTCGACACCGTGCCCGTGAACCGCGTGCGCGAGTTTGAGAAGGAGTACCGCACGGTGCTGAACGCCCGCCACCCCGACGTATTAAAGGCTCTGAAAGCTGGCAAGCTCGACGACACTGTAACTAGCGCCTTGCGCCAGACGGCGAAGGATGTGGCTGCAGGTTTTGCCGCGTAAGTAAAAAGTTAAAACCGCCTGTCATTGCGAGGAGGAACGACGAAGCAATCGCATCAAAGCGAGCTGTTCTAGTTCTGTTCAGGTGCGATTGCTTCGTCGTTCCTCCTCGCAATGACAGGCGGTTTTTAATTCTCAGATTATTTTATGGCTAGCTTAAAAGAAGTTCGCTCGCGCATCCAGTCGGTTTCGAGCACGCAGCAGATTACCAAAGCCATGAAAATGGTGGCGGCGGCCAAGCTGCGCCGGGCCCAGGACAACATCATTCGGATGCGCCCCTACGCCCAGCGCCTGACCAGCATCCTGGCCAACCTGACCCGCACCACCACCGATGAGATGGTGAGCGAGTACGGCGAGGTGCGCGAAGTGCGCCGGGTGCTGATTATCGCCATTACTTCCGACCGGGGCTTGGCTGGTGCGTTCAACGCCAACGTCTTCAAGGGCGTGAATGCGCTGATTGCGGCCCGCTACGCCAGCCTGCCGGTGGGCAGTATTTCGGTTATGGCCATTGGCAAGAAGGCGCACGACTACTACGGTCGGCGCAATATGGTGGTGGGCAATTACACCCATGTCTTCGCCAAGCTGTCGTTTGATACGGTGCGGGTGGCGGCTGAAGAAGCTATGCAAGGCTTCACCGAAGGCACCTACGACGAGGTGGTGATGGTGTACAACGAGTTCAAAAACGTGGCTACCCAGATAGTACAGGCTGAGCAATTGCTGCCACTGGTGCCCACAGAAGTGCCCGCTGGCACCCCTAGCGCTAAGGAACCTGCCAACAGCATCGATTACATTTTTGAGCCGAGCAAGGAGGAGATTATCAAAACCCTCATCCCGCAAAGCCTGAAAATCCAGCTCTACAAAGCTGTTTTGGAAAGTAATGCCTCGGAGCACGGTGCCCGCATGACGGCGATGGACAAAGCCACCGACAACGCCGGTGAGCTGCTGAAGTCGCTTAAACTGACGTATAACCGGACTCGCCAGGCGGCCATCACGACCGAGATTCTCGAAATCGTGGGTGGTGCCGAAGCACTGGCTGCTAGCCGGTAGTAAGGACTAGTCGCAACAAATGCAAGCCCTCTGTCTGCAAAGACAGGGGGCTTTTTGTATGCCCTGAGTAGAAGAAGGCAGGAGCGAAAGGAACAACTTATTAAGCAACTACACAGTAGGAGCGTCGGCTGACTGTTGTGCTAATTAGTCTCGAAAAATAAATAATTATTACTTCTAAGGCGAAGGCTATAGCATTATTCAGCTACAGTGCTGAGATTTGCCGCACAATTATTCCTGGCGGCCTCGGAAAGTACCAACTTTACCTCTCAAAGGCGGTATTAGCTTGTGAAAAGCCATTAGGGTAGTTGTAGTATGCCAGCAATGGCCCCCTAGTTACCAATCTGCTCTCTGCCTCTTTGCCCTATGAACACGTTGACTTTCGCCTCGACCACCATTGCCCCTTATCTAGCCTCGTCGGAGCAGGCGGCCCGGCAACGAGAAGTCGACAATGCCTTGCTGGTGCAGGCGCTGTGCGAGCGCCATCCCAGCGCAGGCGTGCTGGCTCGCCTGCGGCGCTACGTGAGCGGCGAGCTGAGCCGCGAGCAGGCCTTTGCCGAGCTATACATGGGGGCTTACTAACGAGCGTATGGCGGCCGTAGTGGCCGGATAACCACAGCTAGGGTAATTGTGCACCGGCAAGCGGAGTCGCGGGCCAGGGCGGTAGTTTTGTGGCCTATGCGCTACTTTATTCACTTAGCCTACGATGGCACCGCCTACTGCGGCTGGCAGGTGCAGCCCGGTGTAGCCACCGTGCAGGCGGCCCTCAACCTGGCGCTGAGCAATGTTTTGCGCCAGCCCGTTTCGACCTTGGGCAGCGGGCGCACCGATGCCGGCGTGCACGCCAGCCACCAAGTAGCACATTTCGAGGCCGATTTCCCGCCCGAAATGACCACCGACTTGCTGCGCTACCGCCTCAATCGGGCCTTGCCTAAAGATGTGCAGGTCTTTCGCATTCATGAGGTAGGCGACCAAGCTAATGCCCGCTTTTCGGCCGAAGCCCGCACCTACGAATACTTTGTGAGCTTGCAGCCCGACCCGTTTCGGCGCGACCAAGCGCTGTACCTCGACCGGGGCCGCCCCGATGTGGCGGCCATGAATGAGGCCGCTAGCTATATCGTTGGGCAGTTCGACTTTACCGCTTTCTCGAAAGTGAAAGGGGCCGAAACGCACTACATCTGCCGCCTATACGAAGCGGGCTGGCACGAAATCCCCAATGGGCTGGTATTTCGCATTCGGGCCAACCGCTTTGTGCGGGGTATGGTGCGACTGGTAGTGGGCACTCTGCTCGATGTGGGCCGGGGAAAGCTGACCCCAGCCGAGTTCCAGCAAGTATTGCATCGGCAGCAGCGGATAGCTGCCAGCGGGGCAGCGCCAGCTAAGGGGCTGTACTTGAGCAAGGTAGAATATGGGGTGGGTATAGTGCCCGCTGATGAAAGCGATGCCTAAACCAGGATTTTGGTATAAAAAAGCCTGTTAGTTCCATTGCCTTCAAAGTTTGAAGCACAAAACAGCTCAAGCGAATCGCGATAGCAAGGGTACTTCCTGCTAGGCGGGCGCTACTGCGGTAGCTCCAGTAGCGTGGCCTCGAAGCCCAAGCCCGCCCCGGGAAACCTTATCCAAGGGCCGTTATCGGGCTGTTTTTCCTCACGCAATTTTGCGTCTATCATGCCTTTAGGAATGATATTGAGTGCGTCGAGGGGGCCGGGGGTTTGCTGAAGCTGGTAGCTGGGGCCGCCACCCGGCCAGTTGGCGAGTAGCAGCAGCGTGCCCGAGCCCAGCGAGCGCACCAACTCCAGACTCACCACCACGTTTTCGGTTAGCCAAAGCTTGTAGGGGCGGAGGTTGACGTAGATGCGGTCGGCGGTTTGCTCGCGGCTGATGCGGAGGTACACTGGCTTGAGCAGGATATTCTCGCTGGGAAAACCGTCTTTGAGGCGGTACACATTCAGGCGGAAAAACAGCGTATCGTAAGTGCAGTGCGTGACTTTAAAAGACATTTCCTGCAAAAAAGCCGGGTGCTTCACCACGATAAGTTGCCCCGACTGGTTGCCGGCCAGGTTGTATTTGTAGTCTTCCAGCATTCCCTTGCCCTGGTTGCCTACTAGCACCCGTCGGAGCCCGGCGGCTTGCACCCGCGCCGCCCGCAGGGGCACCGCCTGGGCACGCAGCAGCAGTGGGCCACTGCGTACCATCCGCCGTAGGTCGGCTACTGCCAGCGTGCGCGAGGCATAGCCCAGCAGCGACAGCCGCACCGAATCGGCGTCGTAGCGAGTAGGCAGCGCGAGGGTGAAGTGGCCATGCTTATCGGCCACGGTGCCGAAAGGATGGCGCAATACGCTGACGCTCACATAACCCAATGGGCGATGAGTGGCCTGGTCCTGCACCTGGCCGGTTAGCTCGCCTTCGCGAGGCGCAGTGGTTTGGGCGTTGGCTTGGCAAATACTCACGCACAGCAGCGCTAGCAGCAAGGCCCTGACTTGGGTAAACACATGGCTCATAAATAATAAGCTTGAAGATAGGGGTAAAAATAAGGGCCGAGGTATATTTGCCACCGCACTTGCTGGGCGAGTAACAGCTGGTTCTATATTCATCATTGTCAGATGCTTCTTTGCTTTCGTGAGTTGCCTGGCCGCTGGCCGGCGTTGCTACTACTGCTGGGGCTGCTGTTAGCTATGCCTAGCCTAGTCGTTGGGCAGTCCGCTCGCATTGTGGCCGATACCAGCGCCCGGCAAGCTCCGCGCCCCGACAGTGCCGCCGCCCTGCGCAAACTCTTTGCGGCCCAGCGGCGTGGCAATCGCGAGCGTATTATCGTGGCCACCACGAGCGTCCTGATTTTCAATTACTTCTTGTCGTATTCCAAGCGGGAAACCACCTTGGAGCGCATCAGTCAAGGATTGTCGGCGGGCTACGTGGGCCTGGGGCTGTACAACTTGGGCGAGGCCGTGGTGCGAGGGCGGCGCTACCGGGTGTCTCGCGAAAAAGTATTGCTGACTGCCCTGGCGCAGGGTCAGCCGTTGCCCCGGCGCATTCGCAAAAAGCTGGTAGCTACCTACTTCAAGCCCAAGCCTGCCACCCCGTAACACGGCGTACGGTCCGCCGCTGACTTTCGACCAGGCTGCCCACTGGCACGGGCGGCGCTTTATCGCAACATGACCAAATACCTCTCGTTTTTTTTGGTAGCCGGCTGGCTGCTGGCCTGGGTGCCGGCGCGGGCACAAGCGCAAGTTGTAGTGCCCAGTGTGGGCGACAGCCTGGCTGAAGCTGCCCGCGAAGACACTGCCGTGGCGCTGCAACGGCTCTTCTTAGCCCAGCGCCGGTATAGCCGCACCAAGCTTATTTTGGGGGCACTGATGACGGGCAGTGGGAGCCTGCTGCTGGCTGTTAACCGGCCCGAAACCACCTACCAGCGCGTATCGACGGTAGGTTTTGGGGTGGCTGTGGGGTACTATACCTATCAGTTTGTCGACAACCTAGTGCTGCTGCGTCGCTTCCGGTCCAAGCGTGAGGAGCAAGTGCTGGCCGACCTGGAAAACGGGCAGCCCCTGCCGCGCTGGGTGCGCAAAAAGCTCAAGCCTAGTTATTTCAGCGTGCCGATTACTACTCATTAGCAAGGCTGAGCTTTACCAGAAATTATTGATTAAAGCTAAAAAATAGCAGGTCTGGAGTAGTTCGCTGGTGGTAGCTTGCGCGGACCAGCTTGGCTTCGCAAACAAATGCGCTGCTTGCTGGCAGTTGGTTCTCTTATATTTCCTGCTGCCTATGCGCCGTACCGGTACTCGTTTTTGGTTTTTGTGGCTACTGCTGGCCGTGCGGGTAGCGTGGGGGCAGGAGGCAAAGCAAACCCTCGAATTCGGTGAAAACCGTGGGCAATGGCCGGCACAGGTGCGCTATGCCACGCAGATAGCCCCAGCCGCCCGGCTTTTTGTAGAAGAAACTGGCCTGACGTATGCTCTGCTGGCCGGGTTGCCGCAGCACGGCCCCGATGCCGCCCCAAGCGGCCCGCTGCGGGCGCATAGCCTGCGCGTCGAGTTCGTGCAGCCCGGCCCGATGCACCGCCTCCTCGCCGAAGCTGGCACTACTGCCGCTAGTCGCCACCACTACCTGCGTGGGGCCGACCCTGCCCGTTGGGCCGCCAATGTACTGGCCTGGCACCAGCTGCGCTACCGGCAGCTATGGCCCGGCATTGATATGCTGCTGCACGAAAGCGAAACGCAACAGTTTGAGTATGACCTGCAAATAGCGGCCGGAGCCGACCCAGCCCTGGTTCGCCTGCGCTACCACGGGGCCGATGGCTTGCACCTCGACCCAGCCACCGGCAACCTGCTGGTAGCCACCTCGGCCGGGCAGCTCACCGAATACCAGCCCCGCGCCTGGCAAACTGACCCGGCCAGCGGGCAGCGCCGGGCGGTAAGCTGCGCATTTGAGCTGGTGGGCACTACGGTGGGCTTTCGGCTGGGAGCTTATGATAATCGCCTGCCGTTGGTGATTGACCCGACTGTGCAGTTTAGCAGCTACACCGGCTCGGTGGTGGAGAACTGGGGCTTTGCGGCCACCCATGATGCGGCCGGCAACCTCTACACGGCCGGGGTAGTGTTTGAGCCCGGCTACCCGGTCACGACGGGGGCGTACCAGACCACCTTCGGCGGGAACATCGACATAGCGGTGATGAAATTCAACGCTAATACGACCGGGCCAGCAGCGCGAGCCTGGGCCACTTACCTGGGTGGCGGCGCACTCGAATTTCCGCACAGCCTGCTGGTGAATGGGCGCGGCGAACTGCTGCTGTTGGGTACTACTTCGTCGGGCAACTACCCTACCACAACCAACGCCCTCAGCCGGGTACTGAAGGGTGGGCCCTCAGTGTCGCCCTTCGGTGGCAATTCGCCTTTCGTGCTCACGGGCGGGGCCGACCTGGTGCTGACGCGCCTGAATGCCAGTGGGGGCCAGCTGCGGGCCAGCACCTACCTGGGCGGCACCGGTACTGATGGCCTGCTCGATGCCGCCGCGCCTACCCCGCGCCTGCGCCACAACTATGGCGATTCCTTTCGGGGCGACCTCGCCCTCGATGCGCAGGGCAATGTGTACGTGGCCAGCGTCACCAGCTCGACCAATTTTCCGGGGCTGGCGGCCGGGGCGGCCTACCGGGGCGGCGCTAGCGACGGGCTGGTTACCTGCCTCGATTCCAGCTTTAGCCAAGTGCGCTGGACTACGCTGCTGGGCGGCAGCGGGGCCGATGCGGCTTATTCGCTTCAGCGCGAAGACGGCGGCGGGCTGCTGGTGGCCGGCGGCACTACCAGCCCCAACCTGGCCGGCGCGGCCAATGGCTACCGCCCAACGCTGGGCGGCGATGTCGATGGCTTCGTGGCTCGCCTCACGGCGGGCGGGGCGCTCACGCAGGCTACCTATCTGGGCACCAGTGGCTATGACCAAGCTTTTTTCGTGCGTACCGGGCCTACGGGCCAAGCCTACGTGCTGGGCCAGACGCTGGGGCCGCGCTGGCCGGGCGTCGATACTACGCGTTATTATAAAGCTAATGGCCAGCAGTTTATTCAGCAATTAGCGGCCGACCTGCGCTCGGCGGGCTTTGCCACGGTGTTTGGCAGCGGGCGGAGCACTACGGATATCTCGCCCACGGCCTTCGGGCTCGACTGCTACGGGCGTATGGCGCTGGCCGGCTGGGGCGGCGGCCTCGACCCCGGCGGTGGCAATACCATAGGCTTGCCAGTGACGAGCAATGCCCTGCAAGCCAATACCGACGGCCAGGATTTTTACCTGATGCAGCTTTCGGATGGGGCACGGGCGCTCGATTATGCCAGCTTTTTTGGCAGTACCGCCGACGACCACGTCGATGGCGGCATGTCGCGCTTCGATAGCCAACTGACGCTCTACCAGGCCGTATGCGCCTGCGACCAAGGCAAAGCCATCACGCTACCCATTCCGCCTGGCGCTTATACCTACACCGCCACCAACGGCGCGGTGCGCTGCAACAACGCAGCTTTTAAGCTGGCATTTCCGTCCGGGGCGCTGGCTGGCGATACCTTGAGCGTGTGCGCTTTTGCCCAGCCCATTCCGCTAGGGGGCTCGCCGGCCGGAGGCACCTGGGTTGGGCCGGGTGTGACGGGCTCAGTGGCGGCGGGCTTTGTATTTACGCCCTCGACCTTACTGGTGGGTACGCAGGTGCTTACGTATACCAGCCCGGCCGTAACGGCAGGTTGCACGGGCACTACTACCCGGCGCATTGTGGTGCTGGCGCAGCTACAGGCTTCACTTTCAGCCCCTCTAATGCAGTTTTGTTTGGTGCCAGGCAGCCCGTTGGTGCCCGTGCCGCTCACGGGCTCGCCGGCTGGCGGGGTTTATAGTGGCAAGGGCGTAGTGAACACAGCCGCTGGTGCGGTATTTGACCCTATGCTGGCCGGAGCAGGGGTGCATACGCTGTGGTATTCGGTAAGCGGTGGGCGCTGCCCAGCCCTGGTGCCGCTCGTGATGGTAGTCGAGCGGGTGCCCAAGCCCGAGGTGGGGCCACTGAAAGAGGTATGCGCCAACGACCCGCCACTGGCACTAGTCGGTACGCCGGCCGGGGGCATTTGGGCTGGGGTAGGGGTATCGGGTTCGGGGACGAGTTATCAATTTACCCCCAGC
>CAXUKA010000183.1:0-12682 GCA_964251335.1 uncultured Hymenobacter sp. | reverse complement strand
TGCGACTGCTGCTTTCCAAAGATAGAGCCAGCAACCTCTCGGCGGGCATTCCGGTTTCACTATCCCCCTGCTAAATGGCTAACCCGAACACCTCAGAGTAACAGATGAGGTGACGGCCCGAAAACGACCGATTTTTAACCACTTATCCACATTTTGAGTGTGGATAATGTCAGTTGTCCACAAAAGCGGGCGCTGGCCAATCACTTTCTTGACCTCAACTACTTAGCCTTGCTCACCAACAATGTGCTTGAAATAACCTCAATTTCTGGCGAGCTGTTATAGATTAACAACTTAGGTTTGGAATTGCCGGAAAGTCGCCGTACTTTTGCGTTCCCTTTTGAGAAACCACCAGCGGAAATAAGATGTACGCCATTGTCAATATCGCCGGCCAACAGACTAAGGTTGAGGCTAATAAATTTGTTTACGCCAATCGCCTGGCTGGTAACGTCGGCGACTCGGTAGAGCTGGGCAACGCCCTGCTGACCGATGATAACGGCACCATCAGCGTAGGTGCTCCTACCCTGAGCATCGCCGTAAAAGGCACTATTGTAGCCCACGTTCAGGGCGACAAAGTACTGGTGTTCAAGAAGAAGCGCCGTAAAGGCTACAAGAAACTGAATGGCCACCGCCAGCAGTTTACCAAAGTTCTGATTAACAGCATCGGGTAATTTGGTGCTTAGTATTGGTGCCTAGTGCTTGGGGATATCGCCAAGCCAGTACTGATTCTGAACTAAGCACAAACCTCTAAGCACTAAGCACTAACTAAAATGGCACACAAAAAAGGCGTAGGCTCGTCAAACAACGGCCGTGAATCGCATAGCAAACGCCTCGGCGTGAAAATCTTCGGTGGTCAGTCGCTCATCGCTGGCAACATCATCGTGCGTCAGCGCGGCACCAAGCACCACGCTGGCACCAACGTGGGCATGGGCAAAGACCACACGCTGTTCGCGATGGCCGATGGCATCGTACAGTTCAAGAAAGGCCGCGACGACCGCTCGTTCGTTTCGGTAGTTCCGGTTGCTGCTGAAGTAGCACAAGCCTAGGCTTCGCACTACTTGCTTCTAAGCTAAAAAGGGCTGCTCCTAACGGGGCAGCCCTTTTGGCGTTAGCAGTCGGCTCGGGCTACTTGAAGCCCCAGCCCCAATACAAACGCACATTTACCTGCGCCGTCAGGTTGTAGTGCGCGGGGGCAATGCTTTCGTAATTGTAGTACGGCGGTGCCTGCAAGCCCAGGCCGGCATTTATATCGTAAAGCATGGCGCGCCGCAACCGATGTTGCATACCCCAGTAAGCATACACGCCCGGCGTAAGGCTGGTAGGCGTTTGGCGCCGCGCTAGGTTGGTAGTCAGGTATTTTGCGGCTATCTCATTGCGCTCGATGTTGCCTTCCAGCGCCAGGTAGCTGCCGTATAGGTTATGATTACGCAAGGGTTGGCCTTTGCCGGGCTGATTATAGTAGTAGCGCATACCCAGCCCTACTGCGGCGCTGGGCAGCGCATTGGCTTGGCCAAAGCGGCGGCGAGTAGCCGTACGACTGGCTTGCAAGTCGGCATCGGCCTGGCCATAAAAGCCCAAGCGCGGCGACAGCCGGTACTCTGCTCCTACCGACAGTGGCACCACTACCCGCCAAGTCTGGCCACCCGACGAGTAGCTGAAGTGCGTGAGGCTCAAGCCCGCTTTAAGCAGTATCCGTGGCGGGGCCGGTTGGCGCACCGAGTCGGCAGATATGACTTGCGCGCCCGCGCCCAGCGTGGTGCCCAACAAGCCTAAGCTTAGCAGGCCAGTTTTAAGAGCGTAATTTTTGCTCACGTAGAATTAAGCTAGCGTGTGAAAATTACTACTAATATACTGACTTTTATCGGCTTTTAAGGTGTACTAGCTCGTTCGGCCAGTTGCTGCAAAATGCGACTTACTTCGGCAGCGTGACTCACTATCATAAAGTGTCCCGCGCCGGGCAGCGGGTACTCGATGTGCGCCGAACCGGCCGGCAGCAGCCGGTCGTGGGTGCCGTGCAGGCGCACGGCGGCGGGCACGCCCGCACTGTCCCAGTGCAATAATTGACGAGTGGCCCAGCGGGCAAATACCGGGTCAGTATCGCGTAAAATGCGGGCCAGCAAGCGGTATTCGCGGCCATTGCGCGCCCCAAAAAACCACTGTGCCAAGCGCGGCAACCGAGGTAGCAGCCCAAACGGCACCAGCCGGTATAGCCCGGTAGAGCGGCCCAGCTTCAACAACGGCGGCAGTTGCCGGGCTTCGGCTAAGCTGGAAATCAGTACTATCCGCGCCAACGGCCGCAGCCGGCCGACTTCCAGCGCCAGTAAACCACCAAAAGACACGCCCAACAGCCAGCAAGGCTGGTCGGGCGGCACGGCCTCGGCCAGGCGAGCGGCGTAGTGCCGTAGCGGCTCGGTGGGCGACTGGGGCGGCAGCCAGTGCAGCACCGTGCTCGGGCCGGGCAAGTGCAGTCCCCGAAATACCCGCTCGTCGGCCCCGAGGCCGGGGATGAGGTACCATGTTCTGGCATTTGTCACTGCGTCTGCCATGCTACCTTCGTCAGTATAACAAACGCAATAATTGCTACAAAAAAACTGATTATCAACCATTCAACCGAGCATAAATACCTTCCAAATAGAAAATATTATGCGGCTGTGGGTCGTCGTCATCCTCGGCATCGGCGGCGAAGGTGACGGCTAGTTTGAGGGCCACGGCAGGCAGGGCGACGGGCGGAGCCTCATCCGAGTTGTATTCGAGCAGGCAGGGCCACTCCTCGGTAGTGGCCAAGGCGTCGGCTACTTCTTCGGCCAGGGCCTCGGCACGGTCGCCGGCCACGCGCAGCAGCGTATCGAGGTCGTGAAAAGGCAGGCCGAGGTGAAAAAAATGCGGCTCATCGTCGCGAAACGTAGTAGCCCAGACAGTCACATCGTCGGTATTATCGAAGACGATGGCCGTGAGGTGGACTTGCTCCACAAAAAAGTCGTCGTTGCTAACCAGAGCGTCACTGAGTTGCTTCACGGGCCACGGGGTAAAAAGGGTTGGCACAGAAAGAATAGGTACTGCAAGAAACGCATTACCGGCCAACCACAGCGCGCAAGCTACGCGCCAGCGGTGGCCGGCGCTTCGGCAAACAGCTCCAGCGTGATGTGGTCGGCCAGTAGCTTGCCGGCATCGGTGAGGCGCAACACGTTGTTTTCCAGCATGGCCATGCCTTGCTCGGTGAGGCTGCGCAGGTAGTCGGCGCGCTCGGTTAGCAGGTCGAGGCCCAGCACATTGCGCAAGTGGCCGAGGTCGCAGCCGCGGCTGGTGCGCAGGGTGGTGAGCAGGTATTCGTTGGCCTGGTCGAGGGGGCTGAGGTGCTCTACGGTGGCGGGCACCTCGCCGCGCTCGAGCACGGCGGCTACGTACTGCGGGTTGTTGGCCACGGCATACTGGCGGCTGCGGCCGTCGAAGGAGTGGGCGCTGGGGCCGAGGCCGAGGTAAGGCACACCGCGCCAATAGTTGGAATTATGTCGGCTTTCGCGGCCGGGCTGGCAGAAATTGCTGATTTCGTACTGCTCGTAGCCGTGGGCGCGCAGCTGAGAAAGCAGCAATTCAAACTGCTGGGCCACAAACTCTTCGGGCGGCGCTACGAAAGTACCTTTCTTCAAACGGCGGCCGAAAGCCGTATCGGGCTCGATGGTAAGCGCGTAGGCCGATACGTGCGGCACGTTCAGCTCGAATAAGCGCCATAAATCCTCCTGCCAGATATCGTGGCTGGCGGCCGGCACGCCGTAGATTAAATCGACCGAGATATTCTCAAAGCCCGCAGCTTGCGCCCGCCGCACAGCCTCGCCCGACTCCTGGGCCGAGTGGGCGCGGTTCATCATACGCAGGTGCGGCTCGTGAAAGCTTTGCAGGCCGATGCTGAGGCGGTTGACGGGCGAGGCGGCCAGCACAGCCAGCTTCTCAGCAGTGAGGTCGTCGGGGTTGGCTTCGAGGGTGATTTCAGCCTGCGGCGAAATCGTAAAATTTTGCTGGATGGCCGCGAAAATCTGGCCTAGCTCCTCCCCCGTCAGCAGCGAGGGCGTGCCGCCGCCGAAGTAGATGGTTTCGAGCGGCGCGGCGGGGTCGGGCAGGTAGGTGCGGCGCAGGGCCATTTCCTTCAGCAGCGCTTCTACAAATTGCCCTTTCAGGCCCATGGAGGTGCTGAAATGGAAGTCGCAGTAGTGGCAGGCTTGCTTGCAGAAAGGAATGTGGAGGTAAAGGCCAGCCATAAGTAAGTGGTAAGGTGCGAGGCTTGCCCCGTCCGGCGTTTGGGTACGCGATGCTTTTACTTAACAAAGCTGGGCGGCAACAAGTCCTACACCCTACTTTGGTTGTATTTTCGGTAGTTAAAACCGCCGGTTCGAAATTTAAATTTCCGTTTTGCGTTTGCCACCCCGAATGTACGTCCGTCTACTCGTCTTATGGGGTTGTTGGCTGGGGCTGGTCGGGATGGGCCGGCCCGCGTGTGCCCAAGCGCCCGGCACGCAATCGGGCGTGGCGGTGCCCAATGCGCCGGGGCTGGGCTCGCCGCAGTTGCCACCGGCTGCAAGTGCCCCCAGCCCCCAGGTAGCCACGGCGCGGCGCGCGGGCCACAGCCGGGTATTGAAAATCGACACCGACCCAACCCAACGCGCGGTGGTGCGCCATTACCGCCTGCCCGCTACCGTGGCCGACTCGCTCACGGCGCTGCGCACGGTGCGCGAGCTGGTGCTCGACCTGCAAGCCAATGCCTACCTGCTGGCTTCGGCCGATAAAATGCGCTGGGGCCGCGACACGGTGCGGGCGCAAGTATATGTGGGCGAGCAATTTCGCTGGGCCTACCTGCGCAACGGCAACCTCGGCGATGGCCTGCTGACCCGCGCCGGCTACCGCGAAAAATTCTTCCGGCACGCGCCCTGGCATCCTGCCGATTGGGCGGCCTTGCAGGAGCGTATTCTCACGGAGGCCGAAAACCAGGGCTATCCCTTCGCCACGGTGGGCCTCGACTCGGTGCGGCTCGATGGCCACGACATTGCGGGGCGCGTGGTGCTGAAGCGCGGCCAGGCCGTGGTGTTCGATTCCATCGAGATTATCGGCACCAGCAAGACCAAAAAGCGCTTTCTGAGCAAGTATTTGCAGATATTTCCGGGGGTGCCGTATAGCCAGCAGCGCATTGATGCCGCTGCCGTGCTGCTGCGCCAACTGCCCTACGTGCGCCTGCGCGCCGAGCCCGAAGTGCGCTTCGCCAAGGGCCGGGCGCGGGTGTACCTGCTGCTCGATGAACGCTCCTCCAACCAGTTCGACGCCATTATTGGCTTGCTGCCCAATACGGGCACGGCGGGCGGCTTTCAGTTTACGGGCGATGTCAACATCAATCTGCGCAACCTGCGTGGGGGCGGCAAGCAAATCGGCTTGCAGTGGCGCAAGGTCGATGCCGTGACACAGTCACTCGATGCTAACTACCTGCATCCCAATTTTTTCGGCACGCCGCTGGAAGTGGGCACCACGTTCAATCTCTACAAGCAAAGCGGCAACTACCTCACCATTCGGCCCCGCTTGCAGATAACGTATCCTACGGCGCGGGCGGGGCGGCTCACGTTTTTTGCCGAGCAGCTTAGCTCGCGGCTTTTGCTTGATAGCCTGGCTTATACGCAGGTCACGACAACGTTACCGCCTTACGTCGATTCCGAAACCAGCTCTTACGGGCTGGCCTACGCCCGCACCAATCTGGACGACTTATTTTTCCCTCACCGAGGCATCTTCGTGACTGTGCAGGGCGGGGCTGGCACCAAGACCATTCGGCGCAATGCCAGCATCAGCGAAGCGCTGTATAGCAATGTAAATCTGCACACTACGCAGTATAGCTTTAGCGCCCGCGCCGAGCGCTACTGGGCGTTGGGCCGACAGAGCGTAGTGCTGGCCCGACTGCGCGGCGAGGGCCTGTTCAACCAACAGTATTTCCTCAACGACCTGTTTCGGCTGGGCGGGCTGAACTCGTTGCGGGGCTTCAGCGAAAACCAGTTTTATACCAACGCCTATGGCGTGGGCACGCTGGAATTTCGACAGTTTACTGGCCCTGAAGGCTACGTATTCGTGTTCGTAGACCAGGCGGTGCTGCAAGCCTGCCAGAGCGACCTCACGCAGGGCCGCGCGCTCGACGAGCCTACCGGCCTAGGCACGGGCATCAGCTTTCGCACGGCGGCGGGGCTGTTTCAATTCGTGTACTCGGTGGGGCGCTCGGGGTTTGCGGGGCAGCAGCTGAGTTTAGGGTCATCGAAGATTCACTTCGGGTTGACTAGTCGGTTTTAGTGTAGCTCGACCGCGTAACCCCACCCCCAGCCCCTCCCCTTCGGGAGAGGGGAGCCAACCGCAAGCGGACGCTAGAACACGTAAGCAGTCGTCAGGCTCCCCTCTCCCGGAGGGGAGGGGCCGGGGGTGGGGTAACTACGCCTAAACGGTAACTTCTGCCACATCGGCGGCTATCCGGCCAAGCTGTCATTTATTCGGCATGCCGACTTTTTCAATCAGGCCAATTTGGCCGATAATGACTTGACCATGCGGCGATTAGAAGTTGGTACGTAGTTTGATTTACTTCTGGCGAAGCCAGCTAAAACGGCCCTATCCTATGAAACTTATCAGCCGCGAATTTATCCGTAACATCGCTCCTCAGCTTGATTTGCTGAACACTATTGGTGGGGGTGTGGCGCAGCCCAAGCTGCATGTCAACCAGCGCCCCCAGGGCGTGGTGCTGCACGTAGCCATGCCGACCGTAGCTGCCGAGCAGTTCCACGTAGTGCTCAACAATAACAACCTGACGGTGTACGGCGAGTACCGCCACCAGCCCGAAGACCAGCTAGCCGCCCCCCTCTTCGTGCAGCAGCTCAACCTGCCCGCCAACCTCGACCTGACGAGCATCAACGCCACCCACGAAAAAGGTGAGCTGCGCGTGGCCATCCCTTTCAAAGACGCCGCCAACCAGCAGCGCGAGATTGACATTCTGCCGAGCTAAGCGCTTGGCCCGTTGATACGGCCGGGACCGACCGGCCCCCTCACTACCTGCGATATGGCCGGGACCGACCGGCCGCCTGGTTTCACCCTCTTGAGAGCCACCGTGATGAACGGTGGCTTTGTTATTTTATGGCCTATTCAGGGCCGGGTGCGGCCGAGCACCTCGGCGGTGCGGAGGCGAATGTATAAGTCCTCGACCTTGGCCCGTGCCCAGGGCGTGCGGCGCAGAAAAGTGAGACTGGACTTCACGCTCGGGTTCACGGAGAAACAGTTGAGGCGCAGGCGCTCATCGAGGCCGGCGAAGGTGTAGTGCGCCACCAGATAATCGAGGATGTCGGCCAACGTCACGCCGTGCAGCTCGCGGATAAGGTGGCCGGATTCGTCGCGGGCGTCGGGCATAAAAACGAGGATGGCAAAAGGAAAGCCCAAAATTAACGACTGCGCGGCCCAGCCACTTCCACTATTGGGTTGGGGGTGCATACGCTACGGCCGCGCCATGCGTTAAATTTGGCCGCCCCTGCTCCTGATGCTTCCTTCTGCCGCCAAGTCCTCTTTGCCTCCTGGTTTGCCGCCGCGCCCGCGTCGGCCGTGGCGGCAGTGGGTGCTGCAAGGGCTGCTACTGACGCTGTTAGTGGCTGGCACGGTGTACTTCCGCCACCAGCGCCAGCTCAATCGCTACGTGCGCCACACCTGGGCCACCCTGACCAGCCGCTACCTCACAGGCCACGAAAAAACGCCCCTGCTGGCTGGCTATTCGGTACACGGCATCGACGTATCGGCCTACCAAGGCACTATCGACTGGCCCGAAGTGGCCCGGCACCAGGTGCATTTTGCCTTCATAAAGGCCAGCGAAGGAGCCACGTTGCGTGATGCGCGCTTTGCCCGCAACTGGCGCGAGGCCCGCGCCGCGGGCATTATGAGCGGGGCTTACCACTACTTTCAGCCCAACCGCGATGGTGCCGTGCAGGCCGATTTATTTATCAAACTGGTGCCACTGGCCGCTGGCGACCTGCCACCGGTGCTCGATGTAGAGGCCCCGCGCTTTCACGATGTGGCCGAGCTGCGCCGCGAGGTGCGCCAGTGGCTCGAATTGGTGCAGGCGCACTACGGCGTGCGGCCTATCCTATATTCCAACTACGGCTTTTACCAGCGCTACCTGGCTGGGCACTTCGACGATTTTCCGCTGTGGCTGGCGCACTACGAGGTGGCCCGCCCCAGTTTGCCCGCCACCCGCTGGATAATCTGGCAGCACTCCGACGAGGCCTACGTGCCCGGCATTCGGGGCACTGTCGATTTCAACGTATTTCAGGGCAGCTACGAGGCCCTGCAAGACCTGCGCGTGCCGGCCCGCAAGGCTACGCCTAAGGCCCCAACCATCCGCCAAAAAAAAGCCGCCCGGCCCGGCAGCTCACATAAGAAGCTGCCGGACCGGACGACCAAAATGGTATAGAAACCAAGATTACATCTTGGTTTTCATTTTATCGTCGGCCATCTTGTCTTTGCCTTTCATTTTGCCGTCTTTCATCTTACCGTCTTTGCCCTTCATCTTGCCGTCCTTCATCTTGCCATCCATCATTTTGCCGTCGGTGCTGGGGCGGTCCTGGGGCATGGGGGTAGTCTGGGCGTGGGCAGTCAAAAACAGGCCCGACAGCGCGAGGCCAGCAGCAATTTTGCAGATATTTTTCATGGGAGCTTTGGGAGAATTTGGGGTGAGAAAGAAACTTCGCTGCCAAGGTGAGCTTTTATTCTGGTATGGCAAATGAACTCCGGGTGAATACCCAAATTATGTACTCCGGCACTTCGCGGGTCAAAAATTTACTCTTGTCAGTCAGCTTATTAGCTGGCTTACTTTCCGCCTGCGGCGGTAGCAAATCGGCGTTTACCCAAAGCGGCCAGGGCTCGTACTACGCCGATAAATTTGCGGGCAAGCCTACGGCCAGCGGCACGCCCTACCGCCCTGGCAAACTCACGGCAGCGCACAACACGCTACCCTTCGGCACCAAAATCAAAGTCACCAACGTCAAAACAGGCCGCTCAGTAAAAGTGACCGTCAACGACCGGGGGCCGCACGTAAAAGGCCGCATCGTGGACCTTTCGAAAAAAGCGGCCAGCAAAATCGGCCTCACCGAGGCCGGCGTGGCCCCCGTGCAGCTCAAAGTAGTAAAAGCCGCGCCGACGCGTTAAGTGTAGCGTAAGCTTTAGCTTGCGGGCCGTTAGGGCACATTTGCTGACGCACGCAAGCTAAAGCTTACGCTACATCTCCCCTTCCTCAATGGCCAAACAACTCAACATCCGCAAAAAACTAACCTGGGCGGCCCCAGCCGGTGGCCGCTTTGCAGCCCTCGACAGCTTCGTAAAAGCCGCCGAAGACGAAGGCTGGTCCGACGCCGAAATCCAATTTGTGATGGATGAGGTAGTCGAAGCCGACGACGACGCGGCCGGCCTCGCCATCCTAGCCGACTACACCGCCCGCTAATACAAAAGCCTGGCTCCAACGCCGCCTGAAGGGCAGCATAGGAGCCAGGCTTTTGTAGATAACAATGGTTTTATCGTTGTCATGCTGAGCTTGTCGAAGCATCTCGCGTGGTGCAGTAAACTCTTACGCAAAAAGTTAACGCACCACGCAAGATGCTTCGACAAGCTCAGCATGACGGACGATTTGTAACAACTTGGCTGATTAGCCTTTGGCGGCTTTAGCCTTGGCTTTCTCTTTTTCCTTGTCGGCCTTTTCTTTGGCTTTCTCGGCTTTTTCACGGGCTTTTTCCAACTCTTTGCGTTTGCCGGGGTGCTTCAGGTCGTAGGCTTGCAGCTTCTGGATGCTGTCTTGGGCGGCTATTTCGGCGCGGGTTTCGATGCGGCCAGTCAGCGATACGTAGTCGCCTTCTTTTAGCTGGGTGGTAGTGCCGTCTTTGCCGGTTACCACGCCCGAGGTGGTGATAACGGTACCGTTGAGCAGCTTTTTATCGACCGTAGCGGGGTTGGTCATGCCCATTTCGGTGACAACAATCTTCCCATCTTTCATCATCACGCCGTCTTTCATCATGCCAGCCCCGGCTTTAGGGCGAGCTTTGGGAGCCACGCGGCCGTGCGGCACGGGGTGCGACTGAGCTTGGGCACCGTAGGCAGTTAGGAGGCAGCAGGCAGCGAGTAAAATACGAGCAACACTTTTCATGAGGCAGTTAAAAAAGTAGTGTAGGAGTAATAAAATTGAGGTAAAAAAAGTCGAATTAAGGAATTGAATAGCTGAGCCGCATTCTTTCCGAAGTGCAAATCTAAGCTAAACTCGTCAGCTTGCCGCAGCCAACGTTTGCCGGCTGGCTCGCGTTCAATTACCCTGGCTGTTTTTTCACTTTCCGCCCACCCAATATGAGTACTGCATCTGCCGCCCCTGACATCTACGCCGAGTTTAAAAAAGACGTCAATATGACGGCCAGCGAGCTGGAACACTGGCTGAAAACCGAAGAATCGAAGTCGGTGGGCCAGGACAGCGGCGATGGCGAAAGCATCGGCCACAAGTCGGGCGAGCACATTATTCGCATTTTGCACAAGAAGAAGGCTGATATCACCCCCGACGATGAAGCGCACATGCACAAGGTACACTCCTACGTAAGCCGCCACTCGGCCCAGCGTCCGCACGGCGATGTAGAGCACTCGCGCTGGCGCTACTCACTCATGAACTGGGGCCACGACCCGTTGAAATAGTTATGAGTTAGAAGTTGTGAGTTGAAAGTTGCCGGCCAATAGTCTGCTCTCCAACTCATAACTCTTAACTTACAGCTCTTAACTCATTACCATGGACTACAAGGATTATTACAAAATACTCGGCGTGGAGAAAACCGCTACTGCCGAGCAGATTAAAAAGGCGTACCGCAAGCTAGCCCGCCAGCACCACCCCGATGTAAACCCCGGCGACGCCACCGCCGAACAGAAATTCAAGGAAGCCAACGAGGCCAACGAGGTGCTCTCGGACCCCGAAAAGCGCAAGAAATACGACCAGTTCGGGGCCGACTACCGGCGCTATGAGCAGGCCGGCGCAGGCGGAGCAGGCCGTGGCCCCGGCGGCTTCGACTGGAGCCAGTATGCCCAAGGTGGCGCGGGCGGCCAAGGTGGTAACCCGTTTGGCGGCTTCGGCGGAGGCGGCGCGTCTTTTGGCGAAGGCGAAGATTTTTCTGACTTTTTTGGCTCGCTTTTCGGCGGCATGGGGGGGGGTGGCAGCCGCAGCACCCGCCCCGGTGCCGGCCAGGACTACCAGGCCGAACTAGAGCTAACGCTCGAAGAAGCCTACCACGGCGGGCCGCGCACCATCACGGTCAATGGTAAAAATCTGCGTATCACCATTCACCCCGGCGTGGCCGATGGCCAGACCATTCGGCTGCGCGACCAGGGCGGCCCCGGCCGCAACGGCGGGCCTAATGGCTCACTGCTTATCACGTTCCGCATTTCGCCCGATGCCCGCTACGTGCGCACCGGCGACGACCTCACCCAGGACGTGCCCGTGAGCCTATACCGCGCCCTGCTCGGCGGCTCGCAAACAGTGGAAACCCTGAGCGGCACCGTCAAAATCAATATCAAGCCCGAAAGCGCCAGTGGCACCCGCCTGCGCCTGCGCGGCAAAGGCTTCCCGGTGTACCGTGAGGATGGCAAGTTTGGTGACCTCTACCTGCGCCTGAACGTGCAGCTGCCCCAAAACCTCACTGACCAGGAAAAAGACCTCATCAAACAGCTGGCGCAGCTGCGCGGCGAAGAAGCTTAATCATTGTCAATCTATCACTTGCTATTTCTATGGAAACCCACGTGCTAGTGCTCACTTTTCAGGAAGTTGATACCCGCTACGGCCTGGGCCAGGCTGAATTGCGTCAGTTTTTAGACTTGGGTTTAGTGCGCTCCGCGCCTGCGCCTGATACCATCGAGGTCGACGAGCCTGATGAATTGCTGCCCCGGCTGGCCCGCCTGCACCACGGCCTTGGGCTAGCTCCCGAGGCTATTGATGTGGTGATGCTGATGCGTCAGCGCCTGCTGAGTCTGCAAGCTGCGCTGGCGCGAGAAACAGCGCGGGCGCGGCAGTTGGAGCGGTTTATTACAGGCGGCGGACCGCTGCTGGAGGAATAGTCGCTGGCTATCTTGGTGCTATGAGAATATTATTGGCTTTGCTACCAATGTTTATTTGGAGCTGCTCTAGGCCTGATGCGTCGGACCAGCAGGATGATACCCATCCTCAAGCCTTTAATACTGCCTCTATTCCAAAGGCTTTGCCGCGGCTTTACTGGCCTCTCGACCATACTCGAGAGCAAAAGCAGACTATAGTGCCCGGCTTTCCACAATACCGTGTCCTGATTGCCACCACTTGCTTGAATGACAGTGCCGTATCAAACCCAACCACGCTCAATACCGGCCCGGCCCTGGATATATCTCACAACTATGAAAGTGACCTTATCATCAGCAAAAGCGGACGTATCTGGCAAAGAGCACGCCTGACGAAAGCTATTTTCCAGGGCGATGCAGTTGCCCAAAAGATAGGGCCATTATCCAGCCTAGCACTTTCCTTTACTTCTTTTTCGAGCTATAAAAAGCCTGATTTTCTGTTTTATACCCGGCTGGGAGTCCCCGATTCCGATATTTTTGTAGAGGCTGATATTGCCCTCCGGCCCGGTAGGAGCTTTGAGGTAGAGAAAGT
>CAXUKA010000182.1:0-12795 GCA_964251335.1 uncultured Hymenobacter sp. | reverse complement strand
TTATAAAGAAATTACAACCCGCCAGGCACAAGGCGGTAAGCAGGGCCAGGGGCAGCCAGTTCGACATAGTGGTAAGGAGGCAATAGTGCCTCAAACATGTCACTGTTATCTTTGAGGCATGTGCGTTGGGTTAGTCCCCCGGCTTACGGTAGCCCTTGAAAAAGGGAAACCCCGGCTGCTAGGAACAGCTTGGGGTTTCTGAAGCGGAGGTTTTGCAGAACCCTTTCACTTCACACTAATGAAACGGGACAACGCGAAGAAACTACTCGATGCCATCGGTACGGCGGCATTGGTGGGGTTTAACTACGTTGACCTTCGGGTGCGGGTGAAGTAGCTAAAGCAAATTGTGGCGCAACGGGTAGGCAAGCGGAGCCTACGAGCAGTGGAGCAATTTTGGATTATGCACTGGTTATTACTGTTTGGTGCCAGGTTGGTTTGCAACGCGGCTCCTAAAGCAAATTCGCTTTGTACAGAAGCTAAGAATAGCTGGTGTTGAAGTAGAAGCTACCGTTATTAGTCAACGATTAGTGTCCGTTGGACGTGGGAACAGTCAATTAGTACCACGGGTAGCGTATTGTACTAGTAGTGGGGAGAAGCTGGTGGGTGAAAGCCAGGAGTACAGATTTAAAACAGAGTTCTTTGATGGTGATATAGCAGTAATAGTCTATGACCCAGCTAAGCCAACACGCTTTCTGTTTTACCAAGAGCTAGATTTGAAGTCACGGTACCTAGTCTTTATGGGGGCCTGCCTGGTAACGCTAGCTATACTGTGGTCTGCACTAGGTTTATCGTAGCTTTTCCTTCAGAATCTCCAACTCCACAGCCGGCGCAATGCGCTCGTACAAAATATTATACGCCGCCGTAGTAATGGGCATATTCACCTTGAGCTGGCGGTTTAGCTCGTGAATGCTTTTCACGGCATAATACCCCTCAGCAATCATATTCATCTCCAGTTGGGCCGATTTCACCGAGTAGCCGCGGCCCACCATATTGCCAAACGTGCGGTTGCGCGAAAACTGCGAGTAGGCTGTCACTAGCAAGTCGCCGAGGTAAGCCGAGGCCGAGAGGTCGCGGGGTTGAGGCGAGATGGCTTGCAAAAAGCGTCGGATTTCCTGCACCGCGTTGCTCACCAGCACGGCCAGGAAGTTGTCGCCGTAGCCCAGACCGTGGGCGATGCCGCCAGTGAGGGCAATGATATTTTTCATCACGGCGCAGTACTCGATGCCGTCGAGGTCGGCGGCAGGGTGGGCGCTCACGTAGCGATTGCGCAGCAGCTGGCAAAAGCTGTTGGCTAGCCCGCTCACATCGGGCGAGCCGATGGTGAGGTAGCTCTGTTTTTCGAGGGCCACTTCTTCGGCGTGGCAGGGGCCGGCTATCACGCCGAGGCGGGCGGCGGGCAGCCGGAAGCGTTCCTGCACGTAGTCGGTCACGAGAATATTCTTGCCCGGAATCATGCCTTTAATGGCCGATACTACGCCGGTTTTGTGGCGCAGGGCATCGCGGCCCAGCTTGTCGAGCACGGGCTGCACAAAGGCGGCGGGCACGGCCAGCACCAGCCAGTCGGCCTCGGCCACGGCGTCGGTGAGGTCGGTGGTGGGATACACCAGGTTGCGGTCGAAGAGGACCGACGAGAGGTAACGCGGGTTGTGGCCGGTGCGCTGCAAGTGCTGCACGTCGTCTTTCGAGCGCAGCCACCAATCGACGCGCGCGCCGTTTTCGGAGAGGATTTTCGTCAGTGCGGTAGCCCAGGAGCCGCCGCCAATCATCGCAATTTTTTCCATAGGGGAGGGCCGGGCAAAAGTGGCCCGGCAAACAGGTCAGGAGGGAATTCAGCCCGCAAACTAGCGTGTAAAGTCCGCAGTAGCCGCCGCTGCGCGAACTTTGCCGCCGCGCTACGGTCCTGCCACTGTGGTTGGCTTAAGCCTTTACTTCGCTATGAAGCTTTTTTACAGCGCACTGCTGGCTGGTGCGGTCGTTTGCCAGGCAGGCGCGCAGGCTACTATCAAAAGCTACGTGCAGCACCGGCAAGTGCCCATTGCGTCCATTCAGCCGGGCTTTGCCGATGCTACCGATTTGGCGGCTATCGGCCAGGCTATTGGCTCGGCCCGCGTGGTGCTGCTGGGCGAGCAGGACCACGGCGACGGGGCGACTTTTCTGGCCAAAACCCGCCTGGTGAAGTACTTGCACGAGCAAAAAGGCTTTACTGTGCTGGCCTTTGAGGGAGATTTCTTTGCCCTCAACTATGGCTGGGAAAGCCTGCCGAAAGAGGCAGACAAGCTGCCGGCTTTCCTGCATAGAAACAATTATCCGTACTGGTCAGATTGCCAGGAGTGCGACGAGCTGCTCTCCACCTACCTGCCCCAGACCTACCGCACGGCGACGCCTCTGCGGCTGGCGGGCTTTGACAACCAGCTCTACATGCCTTTCAGCCGCCAGGCGCTGCCGGGCTACCTCGATACCTACCTGACTCAGCAAGGTGTGGCTTACGTAAAGTCGCGCACCTACCAGACGTTCTGGCGGCCATTCCTGGATACGCTCAGCCAGCCGTGGCGCTTTTCGCGCCAGCCCGCGACGGCGCTGATAGCCGACAAGCCGGGCAAGCTGCGGCGCTTCCAAGCTGGGCTCGATACCATCTGGCAGCAGCTGCCGCCCGCGAGCCGGCTCACGTATGAGGGGCGGGTATTGGAAAACCTGGGGGTGCTGGCCCGCGAAAGTGCCGTGTTTACGGAAGACGATATTGCCACTGAAAACCTGCGTGACGCCCAGATGGCGCGCAACCTGGACTGGCTGGTAAATGAAAAATACCCCACCGAAAAAATACTGGTGTGGGCGGCGAGCAGCCACATTGCCAAAGGCCCCAGCACCGCCTATGAGCACCAGCCGCGCCCCATTACCCGCATGGGGGTGCACTTTATGGCCGCCCGGCCCGAGAATGCCCGCCAGACCTATGTGCTGGGCTTTAGCTCGAAGTGGGGCATGACCCGCCGCGTGCAGGCGGCGCAGCCTACCGCCGTGCGTCGCCCGCCGAAAGACAGCTTCGAAACCTGGATAGACAACCGGCTGCCGTATGCGTTTGTGGATTTTAACGCTTTCCATGCGCAGTTTCCCCAATCGGCCGATTTCTTTTGGTTGGCGGGGCCGCACCATGTGCACGAGCTGGCCGACTGGACGGCCGTGTACGACGGTATTTTCTTTATCCGGGAAATGACGCCCTGCGGCAAAAGCGAGTTTCAGCCCCCTGGCAATTGAGTCGGAAAACTAACTTCTTACCTTAAAACACCCCACTGCCATGACCCCCGTTATCGCCGCCACCGCCGCCTTTATCGAAGAGAAATTCAAAGAAGAAGGCTCCGGCCACGACTGGCCGCACATCCATCGGGTGTGGCAGGTAGCCCGAGCCCTGGCCGCCCAAACGCCCGGCACCGACCTCGAAGTAGCCGAGCTGGCCGCCCTGCTCCACGACATTGCCGACTGGAAATTTCACGGCGGCGACTATGAAGCCGGCCCCCGCGCCGCCCGCGCCTGGCTGCTGAGCCAGCAGGTGCCCGAAGCCACCGTGGCCCGCGTCGAGCAGGTTATTCGTGAAGTGAGTTTCAAAGGCTTGGGAGTGGAGACGCCCGTAACCAGCCCCGAGGCTGCCGTGGTGCAGGATGCCGACCGCCTCGATGCCATCGGGGCCATCGGCGTGGGCCGGGCCTTTGCGTACGGCGGGCATAAGGGCCGCCCGATGCACGACCCCGCCACGCCGCCCGTGTCGCACGCCGACTTCGAGCAGTACAAGCAAAGCACCGCACCCACGCTCAACCACTTCTACGAGAAGCTCCTGCACCTCAAGGACCGGCTGCACACGCCGGCCGCCCGCCGGCTGGCCGAGCGCCGGCACCAGTTTATGGAGGAGTTTGTGGCGCAGTTTCTGCGCGAGTGGGAGAGTGCCGACCTGGTATAAGGCTGCTGGGTAGGCCATTTAATTGGCAGCAATGGGGTAAGCAAAACTTCCCCATAATTCGCGAAGCCCGGACTGCTCCCAGTAGCCGGGCTTCGCTTTTTTAGGAATAGCCGGACGGCTGGCCGCTGTACCAAACGCGAGTTGCCGGCAAAATGCGGGGTTGAGGCAGCTGTGCCCGTACCTTTAGGGCGATGAAGCTGCGCGTATTCTCTGCCCTGGGCCGCTGGCCGCTCTATTTGGTATTCCTCGTAGGCCTAGTGCTGGCCAGCTGCCGCACTTGCCCCATCGACTCGTGCCACGCCCGCAAAGTGCACATGCACAACGGCGTGAAATACCGCGCCCGGCCTATTTGGAAAATGCAGAACCCCGCCGTTGGTGAGCGGGTGAAGTGGAAGAACCAAGGCAAAAACAAGCGCAAGGAAAACGACCACAGCCGCTCACTGTAGCCAGTGATACGTAGGCTGATGTCGGCTTGTCCGTAAGGCCGGTGCTAGCAACTGCGTGGTGGAAAATGGTGTCACTTGTTGGAGAAGTGCTCTTCGGTTCGAGCTATATGGCAGGGGCAGTAAATCCGTAAGGCCGGTGCTGGCAACTGCGTGGTGGAAAATGGTGTCACTTGTTGGAGAAGTGCTCTTCGGTTCGAGCTATATGGCAGGGGCAGTAAATCTGTTATTCGTTGTAAGCGCGGAGCGCTGCAGTAAGTGGTCGTTAGCCAGTAGTTTTTTCGAATTGGCCTTTTTTATGGCGTAGGAGCTGCGCAAGGGCTTGCTGCGTCAGGTAGTCGAGCGGCGTGGTAAAGTTGCTTATAGGCTAGGAAAAACGCCTTTTTAGCCGTAACTTGCGCGCGCATTAAGTAGTGGTTTGTTTTGGCGCGTTGGCTTGGTCAATAGCCTGAACGGCGCTGCTTCGTGCCTTCTTCCACCAACAAGCTAGTAGCCACCAGCTACTAGCTACCAGCTAAAAACCAGAATGGCCGAAGGCGAAAAAATTATCCCGATAAACATTGAAGACGAGATGCGCGGGGCCTACATCGACTACTCGATGTCGGTTATCATCTCGCGGGCGCTGCCCGACGTGCGCGACGGCCTCAAGCCCGTGCACCGGCGCGTGCTCTATGGCATGAGCGAGCTGGGCGTGAGCTACACCAAGAGCCACAAGAAATCGGCTCGTATCGTGGGTGAGGTGCTAGGCAAGTACCACCCCCACGGCGATAGCAGCGTGTACGACACCATGGTACGCATGGCTCAGGACTGGAGCCTACGCTACCCGCTGGTCGATGGCCAGGGTAACTTCGGTAGCGTTGACGGCGACTCGCCGGCTGCCATGCGTTACACCGAAGCCCGCCTCAAGCGCATTGCTGATGAGCTGCTTGGCGACCTTGATAAGGACACGGTAGAATTCCAGCCCAACTTCGACGACTCGCTCGAAGAGCCCAGCGTACTGCCCGCCAAGTTCCCAAACCTGCTCGTAAACGGTACCAGCGGCATTGCCGTGGGCATGGCCACCAACATGGCGCCCCACAACCTCACCGAAGTGGTAAATGGCATCGTGGCCTACCTCGACAACGAGGACATTACGGTGACGGAGCTGATGGAGCATATCACGGCGCCTGACTTCCCCACCGGTGGCATTATCTACGGCTACGAGGGCGTGAAGCAGGCCTTTGAAACCGGCCGGGGCCGCATCGTAATGCGGGCTAAGCACCATTTCGAGGTGCTGCCCAGCGGCAAAGAGCAGATTATCGTAACCGAGATTCCCTATCAGGTGAACAAGGCGTCGATGATTGAGAAAACCGCTGCGCTCATCAACGACAAGAAAATCGAGGGCATTGCCGCCCTGCGCGACGAAAGCGACCGCGATGGCATGCGCATCGTGTACGAGCTAAAGCGCGATGCGCTGAACACGGTGGTTTTGAATAACTTGTTCAAATACACCCAGCTGCAATCGTCATTTGGCGTCAACAACGTGGCCCTGGTAAAAGGCCGCCCGATGACGCTGGGCTTGCGCGACCTCATCAAGTACTTCGTCGAGCACCGTGAGGAAGTAATTGTACGCCGCACGAAGTTTGAGCTGGCCGAAGCCCAGAAGCGGGCACACATCCTGGAGGGCCTGCTCATCGCGCTCGACCATTTGGATGAGGTTATCAAGCTGATTCGCGAGTCGCGGGACCCTGAGGTAGCCCGCATGGGCCTCATCGAGCGCTTTGCCCTGAGCGAAGTGCAGGCCCGTGCCATTCTGGATATGCGCTTGCAGCGCCTTACCGGCCTGGAGCGCGATAAGCTCGTGGCTGAGTTTGAGGAGCTGATGCGCATTATTGACCGCCTGAATGCCATTTTGGCCTCGCCAGAAGAGCAGCGCGCCCTGATTAAGAGCGAGCTGCTGGAGCTGCGTGAGCGCTACGGCGATGCCCGCCGCACGAGCATCAACCACGCGGGCGGCGACTTCTCGATGGAGGACATGATTGCCGACGAGGCGATGGTGATTACCGTCAGCCGCGAGGGCTACATCAAGCGCACCAGCCTCGACGAGTACCGCACGCAGGGCCGGGGTGGGGTAGGTGCCCGGGGCGTTGGCTCGAAGCAGGATGATTTTACCGAGCATCTGTTTGTGGCCACTACCCACGAGTACCTGCTCATCTTCACCGAGCAGGGCCGTATGTTCTGGCTGCGAGCCTACGAAGTGCCCGAAACCGCTAAAACGAGCAAAGGCACGCCGCTCCAAAACCTCATCGACAAGCCCAAGGAAGACTCGGTGCGCTCGGTGCTGAACGTGCGCAACCTGCGCTCGGCCGACTACCTGGAGAATACCTTCCTCATGTTCTGCACCGAACAGGGCACGGTGAAAAAGACCCCGCTGGAGGCATACTCGCGCCCCCGCGCCGCCGGCATCAACGCCATTACCATTAACGATGGCGACCGTTTGCTAGATGTGCAGCTGCTCTCCGGCAACTCGCAGGTGATTCTGGCTTCGCGCTCGGGCCGGGCTGTGCGCTTCCCCGAAGAGAAAGTGCGCCCCATGGGCCGCACGGCCGCCGGGGTGCGGGGTATTACCCTGAACGAAGAAGAAGCCGACGATAAAGTAGTCGGAATGGTGTGCATCGCCGAAGACAGCACCGAAGAGCTGCTGGTGGTGAGCGACCACGGCTACGGCAAGCGCTCGGTGCTGGAAGAATACCGCATTACCAACCGGGGCGGCAAGGGCGTGAAAGCCATGCAGGTAACCGATAAAACCGGTAAGCTGGTATCGATTCAGGCCGTGACCGATGCCAACGACCTGATGATAATCAACCGCTCGGGTCTCACCATCCGTTTGAGCATGAGCGAGCTACGTACCATCGGCCGGGCCACGCAAGGGGTGCGCTTGTTCAAGGTGGCGGCCAACGACGAGATTTCGTCGGTAGCCAAAGTAGCGGCCGTTGAGGCCGAAGAAGCGGAAATCCTGTTGTTGGGCGACGCCTTGGCTCCCGAAGGCGTGGCGCTAGCGCTGGCCGACGAGCCAGCTGAACTGGATACTGACTTGGTGGCCGATGCCGCCGATGAGGAAGCTGACGAGCCACTGAGCGAGGACGAGGAATAAGTTAATTCCCCAGGAACTCAGCAATAAGTAGGAGAGGGCGGTCCGCAGTCGCGGGCCGCCTTTTTAGTTTCTCCCTAAGTTCGCATGATTTTGGCACGAACCGGCTGGACTTTCCCCCGTAGACGCTGAAGCTGCTAGTTTGCCGTGCAGGCGTAGTTTTGCCCGACCATCATTTACTCTTTTCTCCTTCCCATGAAGAATTTCATTCTGACTCTGGCCACTGCCACCGCTTTCTCCACGGCGCTTGGCCTGGCCACGCCGGTGCTGGCCCAGAGCTCGGCGATTACCAATGCCATCCTTAGCCAGAAGGCCAATCAGCTTGACAAAGCCATTGCCGGCATCAACGAAGCCGTGGCCAGCGATAAAACCAAGGATAAGGATAAACCCAAGGCCTGGTTTACCCGCGGTGATATCTACTACCAACTGGTAGACCCCACTATTCCGGCGGCCCTGTCGGCTAAGTATCCGAAGGATATTCAGCCGGCCGACGCAATTCAAAAAGCAGCCGAGTCGTATAATAAGGCGCTGGCGCTGGATGGCCCCACCGGAGAATTTGGCAAGCAAGTGCCTGACCGCCTGAAGAATCTGTACAACATTGCCTTCAACGGTGGGGTAAAAGGCTACCAGGATAAGGAGTATGATAAAGCCCTGGCTGGCTTTCAATTAGCTTCCACCATCAATCCGCAGGATACCACGGCAATCCTCTACAGCGCTTACACGCAGCAGGCTCGCCAGAATGTAGCCGGTGAAAAAGCACTCTATACCCAGTTGCTGACCTTGGACGCTTACAAGAGCAAGCCCGCCCCGGTAAACGTGTATACGCGCCTGTTGCAGATTGCCCGCGAGGAAAAGAACGAGGCAGAAGGCCGCAAAGTGGTGCAGCAAGCACTGGCCGTGTACCCCAACAATAAGATGTTCCTCATCGAAGACCTGAACCTGTCGATGAATGGTGGCGACGGCAGCCAGGCCCTGGATAAAATCAGCAAAGCCATCGCGGCCGACCCCAATAATGCTAACCTGTATGCGGTGCGGGGCACGTTGTACGATAAGCAGAAGAAGAGTGATTTGGCTCAAGAGGACTACAAAAAGGCCATTGCTCTTGACCCCAACAGCTTTGATGCCCAGTACAACATGGGTATCTACAACTTCAACCGGGCTGCCACGATTTCCACCAAGGTAAGCAAAATGGACCTGAAGACTTACCAAGCACAGGGCAAAAAGCTCGAAGCGGAAGGCAAGAAGTATTTTGAAGCCGCGCTGCCATACTTTGAGAAGGCGCTGGAAATCCAGCCCAATGACAAGAGTACAGTCGTCGCGCTCCAAAAAGTTTACCACCAGCTAGGCCGCGCCGCCGATGCCGAGCGCATGAATGCAAAGCTGCAAACGCTCAAGTAATAGGATTCACAATCTGTAGTAGTTGAAAAAAGGCCCGACATAAGTCGGGCCTTTTTTTGTACAGAACGAGGGTATCGGGAGAGGGCGTTTGGGGGCGGGTCAGGTAAGAATCAAAAGTCAGTTTAACATAATATAAATTATAAGACAAATATCTTTAATTGAAGAACAGGCTACAGCAGTCAGTTGAATGACTGGCGATATGCCAGCGGTGTTTGGTTGGTCTTGTTTTTAAACAGCTTATTGAACGATTGCGGGTACTCAAATCCCAGTCGGTACGCTATTTCACTCACGGTAAGGTTGGTGGTGGCCAGCACGTGTTTGGCATGCGCTAGCAGTTTCTCTTGAATAAGCTGTTGCGCGGTTTGGCCGGTCAGCTGTTTCAGGCAGTCGCTCAGATACTTCGGCGACAAGTGCAGCTGTGCGGCCAGAAAGCCAACGGTTGGCAGGCCTATTTGTTCGGCAAAGTGCTGGTTCAGCAGCAGCTCGACCTTGCTTAGCAACGCGTGGCTAGCCGGTTTCCGGGTCAGAAACTGACGGTTGACGTAGCGCTGGCAGTAAGTTAGTAGCAAGTCCAGGTGCAGGATAAGCACTTCTTGACTGATGTTATCGAGGGACCTGTTGACCTCCTGTTCCATTTGGAGCAACAGTAACTCAATGGCTTCCTGTTCTTCTGCCGACAGCAGCAGCGCTTCATTGACAGCGTATTCAAAGAACCCGTACTCGGCGATTTTCTGACCGAGCGGATGGCCCCGCAGAAAATCGGGATGCAGCAGCAGCAGCCAGCCCGACGTTGGCCCAACGCGGCCGGGCTCCAGGATGGCAACCTGCTGGGGCGCAAAGAAAGACATGACGCCTTCGCTAAAGTCATAGGCCGTTTGCCCGTACTGCAATTTGCACGGGCAGTCTTTTTTCAGTGTAATCTGATAGAGGTCGGAAATCAGTCGCACCCGTTGCGCTATGTCGACTGGCGGCAGGTCTTCGAAGCGCAGGATGCTGAATAACGGATGCTTGAGGCGGGCAAACCCCAGTAGCTGATGCTGCGCTGCTACCGATGGCACCTGAATAGTTACAGTTTCTTCTTTGCTCATGAGTTAGCACCAGGTTAGAAGCCCATTTTCTTCCGATAATTATTCGCTAGGCTTTTAGCGGTTATCGCATTTGGTACCAGCGCAAGCATTTTGGCCCCCAATCGGTTCATTGCTCCCGACACGACAGTCTGTTTACCAGCATCCAGTGCTTTCAACGTTTCGTTGGCTACCTGCTCGGGGGTTTGCGTACTGCTGGTGTGGTCTGCGTTCAGTCCTTTGCCGATGTCGCCGCCGATGCCAGCAGCCTCGTTGAAGTTGGTTTTAGTCAGCCCTGGAAACACCAGCAGCACCTGCACATTGTACGGCTTGCATTCTTCGGTGATAGCCTCGGTAAATGAGCGTACGAAGGCTTTGCTGGCGGCATACGTAGCCATATATGGTACTGGCATAAAAGCTGCCATCGAGGCGACGTTGATAATAGTGCCACTTTTGCGCGCCAGCATCTGGGGCATAAACAGATGCGTGAGAGCCACCAGCGCCGAAATGTTTAACTGTATTAAGCTCAATTCCGCTGTCAGTGCCAGTTGTGAAAACTCGCCGCCCGAACCAATCCCGGCATTATTGACTAACACGTCTACTTCCAGGCCGCGTTGTTGTGCTTCAGCAAAAATTTGGGTTGGTGCACTTAGTGTTGCCAAGTCGGCTGCGATATACTGTGCCTTCACGCCAAACCTTTCGGTTAGCTGCTTGCATTGTGCTTCTAATTTACTGGCGTTGCGAGCCACTAGCAACAGGTTGTGTTTGCGCTCTGCAAACTTGGAAGCCAAGGCCTCTCCTATTCCGCCTGAAGCTCCGGTTATCAAGGTTGTTTTCATGGTGTTATTCTAGTTGTACTAGTCATGCTAGCTAGTGCAAAGTTGTGGCAGCTTATAAGTTGAAATGTATCCAGGATTCGGCTTATTGTATCCAAGCTTCGGGTGGATACAATAAGCTCTTAGAATCTTGATTCTCCAGTGGCTTTAGTGACCTTTAGATACTAGGTTTATGAGGTACTACTCTCCTACTACTCTATTACTGTATGCGAATTGATAGAGTATATAATTCATGAAATCATAAAAAGTAAACTATAGTATAAAAAAGTATAAATTCATAATATTATTTTATACTTTTTTATACTATAGTTTACTTTTATGGTTATTCTTGTTTTATACTTGCCTATATTTTCGCCTACCCGTATATACTGCCTCATTTCTCCCACCTTATGCCTAAACTGATAGACTATCCCCGCACTAGCTACACCGGAGCCTGGGAAGTAGCTGAAGTAGTTGATGATACTGGCGGCAAATGCGCCCTGGAAACCTGTGCTCGCAAGCTCAATCGTAAGGTAAGCGGCTCATTTAAAGCCATTGTAGGCTCCGGGGTCAAGTTTGGCCTGCTGACCAGCAAACGAGAAATGCTGACCACTACGACCCTTTTTCGGCGTATTAAGCACGCTTACGACAAGCAGGAGGAATTGCTTTTCCACCGGGAAGCCTTCCTGACACCCCCATTGTTTACGCAGCTCTGCCGCAAGTTCCGCTCCCGTGAGCTCCCGGTAGCTATGCTGGATGTACTACTCATCCGTGAGTTTGGTGTAGAGGAAATAAATGCCCAGGGAGTGGCCAAAGCCTTCGTTGACGGGGCACGTATGGTAGGTATACTTGATGAGAACAACATCGTAGCTGATATCGACCAACTGGCCGCTAAACAGCCCCCGCGCCGGGAGCTAGCCAGCCCCCTACCTGCTGGTAACATCTTTCGGCAGTCGCCTCCCCCAGCCATTCCGGAGGAAGATGATACTTCAGATGACACAGACGACACCGATACCGACGACTCTACGGCCGACGAGGCACCCGAAAGCCTCCAACTAACTCCGACCAACACGCTGCCTAGACCTAGCTTAGCTTCGCGCTCACCCTTACCAGCGTCACGCCCGGCACCCGCAGCTACCAGCGACGCTATCGCGCACCTATTTGGCTTGCAAACCAGCAGCCCAGCCACTACGACCTCCCAGAACCCTGCTACCCACCCAGCCCCTGTGGTGGCACCAGCACCTGCCGCAGCCAAAGCTTCGGAAGCTAGTATAGCTATAGCCTCTCCTACACCAGCCCAACCAGTGCCGGCTGGCTTACTATTTCGCATTCAACTGGCAGGACCGGGTATAAATACACAACTCGATGTTGTCGACGTGGACGACCTGGCCTTAGTCAGAGCCCTGCTTGATAAAATTGAGCGCCGACTTCGACAATAGTTAAACGCTTAACAATAGCGTGTTACTATCCTGTTTTTATATTATGTTAAACTGAGTATTCATAAGAAAGCCCTTTCTATTTGAAAGGGCTTTCTCTATGTTACTGCTACTAATCCGGCAACGGACGGCGCTGCCCAGCCCCGATTGTTTGGTGGCGCTGGCGTAGTACTGTTAACATCTCGTCAAGCGACGAACCACTGACCCGTAGCAGCACTAGCAAGTGATATACCAAGTCGGCGGCCTCGCCAGCCAGCCCGGTTTTATTGCCGGCCATCGCGTCGATGACGGTTTCCACCGCCTCTTCTCCCACCTTTTGGGCAATGCGGGCCAAGCCCTTCTCAAACAGCCGCACTGTATACGAACCCGGCTCCTCGGCCGGGAACTGCCGCCGCCGCTCGATGAGCTGGTCTAGCTCGGCCAGGAAACCCACAGCGGGAGCCGGCAGCCCCCCTCCTACTCCCCCCTCCTGAGGGGCCGATACTACTGGTACCTCGGCATCAAAGCAGCTGGTGGTACCCCGATGGCAGGTCGGGCCAATGGGCTGGGCCAGCGCCAACACG
>CAXUKA010000181.1:0-12852 GCA_964251335.1 uncultured Hymenobacter sp. | reverse complement strand
GCATCAAAGGTGTTTCGGAAGAAACCACGACCGGCGTGCTTCGCCTCATCGAGCGCGTGAAAGTTGGCACGCTGCCCTTCCCCGCCTTCAACATCAACGACTCGGTAACCAAGTCGAAGTTCGACAACAAATACGGCTGCAAAGAATCGGCTGTAGATGCTATCCGCCGCGCTACCGACGTGATGATGGCCGGTAAAGTAGCCGTAGTAGCTGGCTACGGCGACGTAGGAAAAGGCACCGCTGCCTCGCTGCGCGGTGCGGGTGCCCGTGTTATTGTCACCGAAATCGACCCCATCTGTGCGCTGCAAGCAGCCATGGATAGCTACGAGGTGAAGAAGATGGAGAACGCCATTCCGCGCGCCGATATCGTGATTACCACCACTGGCAACTGCGACATCATCCGTGAGGAGCATTTCCGTGCCCTTAAGGACAAAGCCATTGTCTGCAACATCGGCCACTTCGACGATGAAATCGACATGGCTTGGCTCAACAAAAACTACGGCCACACCAAAGACACGGTGAAGCCGCAGGTTGACCTGTACAACATTGATGGCAAAGAGGTTATCATCCTGGCCGAAGGCCGCTTGGTAAACCTGGGTTGCGCCACTGGCCACCCGTCGTTCGTAATGTCGAACTCCTTCACCAACCAGACCCTAGCCCAGCTAGAGCTGTGGGCGCATGCCGACCAGTACGAAAACCAAGTGTATACCCTGCCCAAGCACCTTGACGAGAAGGTAGCCCGCCTGCACCTCGCCAAAATCGGTGTGGAGCTGGACGAGCTGACGCCTAAGCAGGCTGACTATATCAAAGTGCCGGTAGAAGGCCCGTTCAAGTCGGACCTGTATCGCTACTAGACCGCAGATTTAACGGATTCAACCGATTTCGCGGACCTTAAAAGCCATTCTCGGTTATCCATACTTTCAGCAAAAAGGCCACCCGATTGGGTGGCCTTTTTTAGTTTTAAGTAATTTGGATTCAGCCTAAGCGACACTAGCTGGGGCCGCTACGCCCAGCGCGGCGCGCACGGCGGGCGCGACTTCTTTACCGAATAGCTTGACCGAGCGCATAACGTGCTGGTGCGAAATGCCTTCGATAACCAGTTGGGCCAGGTAGCGGGTGTTGTTAAATAACTGCTTTTGGTACAAGAGCTTGTCGATAATCTCGGGCACGCTGCCTACGAAAAGCGGCCCCTCGGGCCCACACAGGTAGTCGAACTGCTGCCGCGACATGGGGCGCCAGCCGCGCTCGCGGCCAATGCGGTTCATGATGGCCGAATAGGCCGGGAAAAACTCGTCGGCGGCCTGTTTGGCCGTTTCGGCCACGTGAAAGTGACAGTTGATGGCAATCTGCTGGCGGGCTTCGTCGTGGCCGGCCTCGCGGTAGGCCTGGCGGTATAGGTCAGTGAAGCTCACATACTGGGCTGGTGCGCCGCCCAGTATGGCAATGGTAAGCGGCAAGCCCATTTGGCCAGCGCGCACCACCGAGGCGGGCGTGCCGCCTACCCCAATCCAAACCGGCAGCTGCGGCTGCACCGGGCGCGGGTACACGCCCTTGGCCACGATGTCGGCGCGGTGCTTGCCTTTCCAGGTTACGACTTCGTTTTTGTTGATTTCCAGCAGCAGCTTCAGCTTTTCTACGAACAGCGCATCGTAGTCTTTCAGGTCGTAGCCAAAGAGCGGAAACGACTCGATAAATGAGCCGCGCCCGGCCAGAATCTCGGCCCGCCCGCCCGAAATGAGGTCCACGGTGGCGAAGTTCTGGAAGGTGCGCACTGGGTCAACGGAACTGAGCACCGTGACGGCGCTCGATAGGCGGATGCGCTTGGTTTGGGCGGCCACGGCGGCCAGCACTACTTCGGGGGCCGAAATAACATAGTCGGGCCGGTGGTGCTCGCCCAGGGCCAGCACATCGAGGCCCACCTCGTCGGCCAAGCGGCCTAGGGCCAGAAGCTCTTGCATGCGCTGAGCAGCCGCGTGGTCGGCCCCGGCTACGTGGGCGGGCGCTACCTCCCCGAAGGAGCTGATGCCAAATTCCATAAATGAAAGCAAATCGGTTAGAAACAGCTGAAGAAGCTCAAGGGCGGCGTAATGTTTAGCCAGATTTGCTGACAGATAGCCCGAAATTAAAAAAATAGCCGTTGCTAAATCCAGGTGAATAGGCTCAACCGTAGGTGCGGCATTCGCCGGATTTATTGGGTTGTTACGTATGTCAAAAGCTACTTTTTGGGGCCGCCTGGGGCTGGGCAGTGCAGCGGCTTTGCTGTTGTGGTCCAACTGGCAAGAGCCTAATCTTCATGACTATCCGTCTCCCATCGGGGTAGGGGCGCTGCAAGTAGCGGGCGTGCAACCCGGCCCCCAGGCCGTAGCTCTGCACACTCGACTAATGCAGATACCCGGCATTACGGCCTGTACCGTGAGCGCCGACGCACACGCCGTGGCTTACACCTACCACCCCGATGAAGTGACGCCCGCTCAAGTGCAGCAGCAGGTAGCGCCCGCCTTCCAGGTGCAGGAGTACCACGCACCGGCCGCGCCCGTGGTGGGGCCGCAATGCCCGGTGCCGCTGGGCTACGTCACAGCGCTGGAGCGGCTGCGCTTTGCTCTTAACCTGCGTCGGCTTTTTGTAAAAGTCTGATTTTCTGCTTGCGCTATTTCTCTGCTTAGCTCACCTTTTTTCTCTCTTACCTATGCTGAATCTTACGCGTAAATTTTCGCTTAGCGTGTTGCTGGCGGCTTTATTGCTGGGCACGCTGAGCGCCTGCAAGAAAAACGAAGATGCCCCCGTGGCCCAAGCCTCGCTTTACGACCGGCTGGGCGGCCTGCCCGCCGTATCGGCCGTGGTCGACCAGTTCATTACCAATGTGGTAGCCGAAACTATGACTTCCAATTCGAAGCTCAAGCGCACTTTCGACCCACTGGTGCAGTCGGGCAACTCGTACCGGGTGGCCTCGCTTCGCAACCACCTCATCGACCAGATTGGGCAGGCTGCCGGTGGCCCGCTGGTGTACAAAGGCAAAACTATGCAGCTGGCGCACCAAGGCATGGCGATAACCGATGTTGAGTTCAACGCCTTGGTAGCCGAGTTGGCCCGAGCCATGAGCACCAAAGGAGTACCCACCGCCCAGCAAACCGAAGTGGTAAATATTCTCGCCCCGCTCAAGTCTACCATCGTGGGCCAGTAAACAACGCTGATTAACCTAAACCTTCCGCATTAATAATAAACACGCCCCGCTACTGCCTGTGCTGGCAGTGGCGGGGCGTGCTGGCTTTGTAGTTTGCTGCTCGAGTACGCAGCTTAATCCAAAAATTTCGTGCCCGTCAACTGTTCGCTCATTTCCCAGAGGCGGCGGTTGTTGGCGGCTGTATTGAAGGCGCTTTTCACCGGCTCTAGCTTTTTCTTGCTGAAATAACCACCGCTGACATTCGCCACTTTGGCATCGGAAGCCAGAAAAATGCTGGTTTCGGCACCTTTCTCAGGCGAAATCATAAAAGGCCGGCCCAACGCTAAGACAGCCGATAACCAGCCGCCCGATTGCTGGCCATAATTGGTAGCCACCGCGCCGGGGTGCAGGCAATTAGTGGTAATGTTGGTGATGCCGTGAGTGCGCAGCCGCTCGGCTAGCTCTTGCGTGAACATGATGTTCCAGAGCTTGGTCGTGCCATATTCCCACATGGCGCTGTAGCTGCGCTCCGATTGCAGGTCGTCGAGCGTGGGCTTCGAGAAGCGGTAGGCCATCGAGGCCACGTTGACGATGCGAGCCGCCGGGCTTTTTTGCAGCAGGTCGAGCAGCAGGCTGGTGAGCAAAAATGGCCCAAGGTGATTGGTTGCCAGCGTCATCTCGTAGCCGTCGGGCGATACTTGGCGCTCGGCTCCGAACATCAGCCCGGCGTTGTTCACCAGCACGTCGAGGCGCGGGTACGTGGCGTGGATTTTAGCGGCTACGTCGCGCACCTGTTGCAGCACCGAGAGGTCGGCCAGCACCACATCGACCTGCTTGTTGCCGGTAGTCGCGATGATTTCCTGCTGCGTGCGCTTGGCTTTTTCCGCGCTGCGTGCCAAGATGATGATGTGCGCGCCCTGCCGGGCCAGCTCGCGGGCCGTTACCTCGCCGATGCCAGACGTTGCGCCGGTCACGAGGATGATTTTGTCTTGTAAGTCGGGCATAATTTTCTGAAACAGCCATTTATACGCAGGCTTCCGCGTGCAGACGAAGTTGCTAGTCTTTTACTTCAAGCCACGGCACGTGCAGGCGGCCGGGGTGCAGATACACGTGTAGGCCATCGCCTACCTGCTTGCGGCGGTAGTAGTCGGCACTGACCGTCACGATGTCGGGCGTGGAGCGCGGCCCCCAAGCGCTCAGCCTCAAATAGTACGTGGTAGTTGAGCCACCAGAAGTTTCCTTCTTCACTACATGAGCCGGGTAGACTGCCGCCGAACTATCATCGAACACACAGTTGACCAGCGTAGTAGCTCCAAAGCTGAAAAACAGCGTGTATAACCCCACCGCCAGCACAAATGCACCCTGATAGGGCCCTAGCCACTCCTGCCGCCGTCGGCTACCCACCGAAAGCAGTATAAAGCCCCCAGCCACCGCGCCCATCAGTGGCCAAAAAGGGGCGTAGCTCTCCAACTCAAAATCGAATGCCGCCCGCCCGCCCATTGCCAGCGACGGAAAAAGCAAGGCCGTAAATACCGAGGGGTAAGCGCTGTTATTACGCTCATCGAGCCGCAGTGTGCCTCGGTGCTGCCACAGCGCAGCTATTGCCAGCAGCGTCACGGCAATGGCCGCCGCCACCGCCCAGCGGTAGGGCTGCGGGTGCAGCATCCATACGGCCGCTGCTGCTCCGGCTACATTCAGCAGCTTGGCTACTTGGCGGGCCTGCGCCACGGCGGTCAGGCGGTCCTCCTCGGTGGGGCCGAGAGCGGGGTCGATGAGTACTTGGGTGGCCTCCTGCTGCTGCGCCAACTGGTCGAGCTCGGGGAAGCGGTCGGCAAACCACTGCTGCATATTGGCATAGTCCTCGATGGTGTAGCCAATCTTGATTTTGGGGTCGGCAGGATTAGTGGAGACGAAGTAAGTGTATTGCCAGTCAGCGCGATAGCCCTTGAGGTTAGCCATTGGAATAACCTTGCGCCCCAGCAGGCTCTCATAAGTGAGACTATGCGCCGTGACGATAAACCGGGCCTTGCGCGCTTCCAGCATTGCAAACAGAAAGAATATTGCCAAACCCCACATCAGCACCAGAAAGGCAATGCCGATGCCCAGCGACTCGCTTTTCTGGAGCAGGAAAAAAGGCGTTACCAGAAAAACGACGATGAGCGGCGGCGCAAATAGGTAAATGAACAGCAGCCAGCCCGTGGCCGTGCGGTACTCGCGGTGAAGAGTTGGGTAAATGAATGGCTGCATGCAAGTGACTAAACAAGGCAAGCTAGCGGCGAGTCTTAATTGCTGGCTTGGGTAGCGCCGCTAGAAAAGGCTTGACGTACTGGTTTTTAGGAAAGAATTTCAGGGTGCGCTGCCCGAAATAACGGCAAAGCTTGGTATTGTGCAGATTGGCAAAGCACTCGGTCTGGTACTGCAAAATCTGCTCGCGGAGCAGGGCATTATCGGCGGCCGCTTCGGGCATAGTTTGCAGAGCGGCCGCTGCCCGCGACAGGTTGTAGGAAGCGGCGGCCCACTGCTGCTTATCCAGTTGAAGTGTGGCCAGCTTGAAATAGGCTTCCAAAAACGGCAGGTACACCGTGACGGTGTACGGGTTTTCGCGGCCATATAAATCCAGCAGCGCAATCAGGCGCTGGTACACCGGATAGCTCAGGTCGCGCGTTTCGTTGCCCCGGTACAAGGCACGGGCGTAGCAATACAGCACCGTGGGGTCGGCGGGCTCCAGCTTGGCCACCTCAGCCACGGCCGAAGCGGCGTAGGCCAGCTGCCCATCGGTATAAGCCCGCTCCGACTCGGCCACCTCGATGGGGTGAGGTACAGCTATCACGATGGGCGCCGCTTGGGGCGCGGGCGGCACACTGGCGGGGTTGCCATCCAAGTCATGGCCTGAGAAATCCTCGTCCCGTAGCGGCTGGTCGTCGCCTACGTAGTGAAAATTGTGTTTTGTAACGATAAAGGCACAATCTTCTTTGGCTTCGTATGCCTGGCCCCAGCCGGTGCCCGGCAGTAGCAGTCCCAGCGCAGCCAGTGCTATGAGTAGCGTTGTTTTCATGCCGGAATATATCCTTCGGGCTGCAATCTGACTGCGGCCGGCCGCCTAGCTTTGCACCCACCATGCCCGCGCTCTCCATCGTCATCATCACCTTTAATGAAGAAGCTAACATTGCCCGCTGTCTGCATGCGCTGGGCGACGTGGCTGACGAGGTACTGGTAGTCGACTCCTTTTCTACCGACCGCACCGTCGAAATCTGCCGCCAGTACGGGGCCCGCGTGGTGCAAAACGCCTTCGCCGGCTACGTCGAGCAAAAAAACTTCGCCACCGACCAAGCTAAGTTCGACCACATACTCCAGCTCGATGCCGACGAAGTGCTCACCGACGAGCTGCGTCAAAGTATCCGCGCAGTCAAGCAAAATTGGCATCACGCTGCCTACTCGCTGGCCCGTCTCACTAACTACTGCGGCAGCTGGGTGCGCCACGGTGGCTGGTACCCCGACCGCAAGCTGCGCCTCTACGACCGCCGCCTGGGCCGCTGGCAGGGCCTGCTACTGCACGAGCACTACGAGGTGCACCCTGGCCAAACTACCGGCCAGCTCCACGGCGACGCCCTGCACTACTCGTATCATTCTATCGCGCAGCACGTTAGTCAACTCAATAAATTCACCAGCATCACGGCGCAGGAGCTGGCCTTGAAAGGCAAAACCAAGGTTACGCTGTTTCACTTGGTAGGCAAGCCGCTTTGGAAATTTGTGCACGGCTACGTATTCCGGCTAGGCTTTCTAGATGGCTTCGCTGGCCTAAGCATTGCTGCCATCTCGGCTGCCGGTGTGTTCTTAAAATTCGCCAAGCTGAAAACCCGCACCCAAGACGCGCCCACCGCATGAGCCAGACCTTCCTCGTCTCGCGCACCGATGCCATCGGCGACGTGGTGCTGACTTTGCCAGTGGCTGGGCAGCTCAAACTGCTGTTTCCAGGCTGCCGGCTGGTGCTTATCGGCCGCAGTTACACGGCGGCGGTAGGGGCGGCTTGTCCGTGGGTCGATGCTTTTCTGAACGTGGATGAATTATTGGCTTTGCCTGCTAATGCGCAAGTGGCCCAGCTGCGCAGCTATTCAGCAGCGGCCATCATTTACGTTTTCCCTAATAAAGCACTGGCGCGACTGGCCAAGCAGGCGGGTATCCCTATTCGCATTGGTACCCGCAACCGCCTATTTCATTGGCTCACTTGCAACCGACTGGTGGCACTCAGCCGCCGCCACTCGCTACTGCACGAGGCCCAACTCAATTTAAAGCTGCTAGCTCCGCTCGGCTATATCACCACACCGCCATTGACCGAGGTAGCCGAGCTAGTGCGCTTGAAGCCTGCGGTGCCGCTGGGCCAGCAGTGGCAGGCACTGCTAGCGGCCCGCCAGCCCGGCCAGCTCAATGTTATTCTGCACCCGCGCAGCCGGGGCAGCGCCCGCGAGTGGGGCTTGCCGCACTTTGGCGCGCTGGCCCGGGGGCTGCACGCGGCCGGGCACCGCGTTTTTGTAAGTGGCACGGCAGCCGAAGGGGAGGAGCTAGCCGATTGGCTCGCCGAAAATGCTGCTTACCTCGCTGCCGACCTCACCGGGCAGCTAGCGCTGCCCGAGTTTATCGCCTTCATCGCCGCCGCCGATGGACTGGTGGCGGGCAGCACCGGTCCGCTGCACCTGGCTGCCGCGCTGGGCCGCCACGCACTGGGACTGTATCCGCCCATTCGGCCCATGCATCCGGGGCGCTGGGCACCGCTGGGGCCACTGGCCGAGTACTTGGTTTTCGACCGGCCCGACTGCCAGGATTGCCGCGCCGCACCGGCCGCTTGCACTTGCATTAAAGCAATAGAAACGTCGACCGTATTAGCCCGTTTAGCGACTTGGCAACCATTTGTTGAAACCTGACGAGTTGTTTACTGCGTACTTGCAATGTTGAAAGGTGCGAGCACACTAATCGACCGCCCACTAAAATGAATTTTTGATGATTTTTGGTTAACCCATCTTATTCACTTTCTTGGTGTTTCTCTACGCTCTTTGCTCAACTGCCCTATTCTTTTCGCACACGTTCTGCCTTAACACCTACCTCACATGAGTGACTCCCCCGAACGGGTGAAGTTGAGCAAAGAAGAAAAAGACCGGCGCTTCCAGGCCGAGTTAATGCCGGTGCTCGACCCGCTCTACAATTTTGCCTACCGGCTAACCCTCGACGAGGACGATGCCAACGACCTCGTGCAAGAGACCTACCTCAAGGCCTACCGCTTTTTCGAGTACTTCGAGCCCGGCACCAATGCCAAGGCGTGGCTTTTTCGCATCCTGAAAAACTCGTTTATCAACGATTTTCGGAAAAAAAGTAAGCAGCCCGCTAAGGTCGATTACAGCGAAGTCGAAGGCTATTACAACCCCGACGAAGTGGAGGGCGACGCCGATACCGGAGCCTCGTCATCCGACCTGCGCCAACAGTCGACCCGCGACCTCATCGGCGACGAGGTAGCTAGTGCATTGAACTCGCTACCCGTTGATTTTCGGACGGTTATCATCTTGTGCGACCTCGAAGGCTTCACCTACGAGGAAATGGCCAAGGTGCTCGATATCCCCATCGGTACGGTGCGCTCACGCCTGCACCGGGCACGTAATTTCCTCAAGGAGAAGCTCGAAAAATATGCGTCCTCAATGGGCTACGGGAACGAAGCCGTAGACGAAGCCGTTGATGCCGCCAACAAGGACGAAGACGATGAATAAGTCTTTGGCTGTATTTTTCACCTTCTAACCCCCCTCTCTCCTCCTGTATGGAAGCTACTGCTACTACAACCAACTTCTCGGCCCCTCTCGCTGCCCCCAGCAATGAAGCCGATTGTGAACGCGTGAACATTGTATTAGACCAGCTGCTGGAGGGCCGGGTGCTCGAAGAAGACGACGCCGCTTACCTCATCAACTACGCCGAAGATTGCTCGCCGTGCTTCGATAGCATCGAAAAGCAACAGGTGTTTGTCACTTTCCTGAAGCAGAAAGTGAACAAAAAGCAAGTGCCTGCGGAGCTGTCGCACGCCATCATGGCGCGGCTACACGCCGAAATGGCCTAGCTTTGTAGCCCTATGCAGGGCAAAATCATTGTATTCTCGGCCCCATCGGGTGCCGGCAAAACGACTATCGTGCACCGACTCATGGAGTTGGTGCCAGACCTTAGCTTTTCTATCTCGGCCTGCACCCGCGACAAGCGGGGCCGGGCCGAGATAAACGGCAAGGACTACCACTTCATTTCGGTAGCCGATTTCCAAGATAAAATCCGCCACGACGAATTCGTGGAATGGGAAGAGGTCTACGAAGGCGCGTTCTACGGCACGCTGAAGTCAGAAATTGAGCGCATTTGGTCGCTGGGCAAACACGCCATCCTCGATGTGGATGTGAAGGGCGGCCTCAGCATCAAGCAGTTCTACAAGGACCGGGCGCTGGCGATTTTCGTGCGTCCGCCGTCCATCGAGGCCTTGGCCCAACGCCTCACGGCGCGAGCCACCGACTCTACTTCCAGTATTTCTTCGCGGGTCTACAAAGCCACGTTCGAGCTTGCCTTTGAGGATAAGTTCGACGAAGTGGTGGTGAACGACAATCTGGAGGAAGCCGCGGCCCACGCCGAAAGCTTGGTGCGCAACTTCATCAGTCCCGAAGCCGAAGCGGTATGAGCCAACTGGCTACCGAGTCACTAGCCGGGGCCACAATGCCCCCGGCTAGCAAGCGCGTGGGTTTGCTTTTCGGCTCGTTCAACCCCGTGCATACCGGCCATCTTATTCTGGCCGAGTACTTTGCCACACGCACTGACTTGGCCGAAGTCTGGCTGGTTGTGTCGCCCCAAAGCCCATTTAAAGTAGGGGAGGAGCTGCTGCCCGACACCGCTCGGCTGGCGCTGCTGCGCTTGGCCATAGTCGATAATCCTCGCTTACGTGCCGAGGACATTGAGCTAAGCTTGCCGCGCCCCAGCTATACTATCGCCACGCTCGATGCGCTACGTGCCTGCTATCCTACGCACGATTTTGTGCTGCTGATGGGTGGCGACAACCTACCCGGCCTGCCCCGCTGGCGCGCCGCCGACCGGCTGCTGAGCGAGTTTGACCTCTATGTGTACCCCCGCCCTGGGGCTGACTTGCCCGATTTGGCGGCTTTTTCGCGCGTTCAGGTATTCAATGCACCCTTACTCGATGTATCGGCCACTTTTATCAGAACCAGCATCCAGGCTGGGCAAAGTATTCGCTACCTAGTGCCATCGGCGGTGGAGCAAGAGATTTTAGCTCAAAAGTATTATCAATAAAAAAGGGCGACTCCGTGCGGAGTCGCCCTTTTTTATTGATGTGTTTACGGCCTCAGACAGTCATAATCTCCGACTCCTTCTTGGTCAATAGCTTGTCTACTTCCACGATGTGAGCATCGGTATATTTTTGCACCTTGCCTTCGGCATCTTTCACGGCGTCTTCGGAGGCACCGTCTTTTTGCAGCTTGCGGAGGGCTTCGTTCACATCCTTGCGGATGGCGCGTACGCGCACTTTGCCGGCTTCCGTCTCGTTTTTGGCTTGCTTCACGAGGTCGCGGCGGCGCTCCTCCGTCATGGGCGGAATGTTGAGGCGCACCCCATCGGCATCCGACATGGGGTTGAGGCCCAGGTCACTGTTTTTGATGGCCTTCACAATCTCGCCCACCATGTTTTTTTCCCAGGGCTTGATGTGCAGCGAGCGCGCATCGGGAGCCGATACGTTGGCCACTTGCGACAACGGCGTGGGTGTGCCGTAGTAATCTACTTTCAGGCTGTCGAGCATGGCCGGCGAGGCCTTGCCAGCCCGAATGCGCGCCAACTCCATGCCTACGTGGGCAACGGCCTTGCCCATCGACTCCTCAGCATCGTTCAGGTAAAATTGAATTTCTTCGTCCACTTCAGAAAAAAAGTTAAAAAGTTGAAAAAGGATAAGCGGTAGAGGCGCAGGTCGAGGCTGCAAAATTCAGCTTGCAAAAGCCGCGCGCCAACTTTTTAATTCCTGGCCGCTCTCGCTTTGCTTAGGCGGTGGGTAGCGTGGCCGTAGACCGGTCGCTTTTGCCGCTCATATTCACCAGGGTGCCGAGCGGCTCGCCACCCAGCAGACGCTCCAGGTTGCCTTCCGTATTCATGTCGAACACGATGATGGGCAGGTTATTCTCTTTACAGAGTGTGAAGGCAGTCATGTCCATCACGTTCAGGTTTTTCTCAATTACCTCATCAAACGAGATTTCCGAGAATTTGGTAGCCGAAGGGTCTTTCTCGGGGTCGGCGGTGTAGATGCCGTCTACTCGCGTGCCTTTCAGCACCACATCGGCCTCAATCTCAATAGCCCGCAGCGAAGCCGCCGAGTCGGTAGTGAAGTAAGGCGAGCCGATGCCAGCCCCAAAAATCACGACGCGGCCTTTCTCCAAATGCCGCACCGCCCGGCGGCGGATGTACGGCTCGCACACCTGCTGAATGGTAAGGCCCGACAATAGGCGCGTGCTCACGTCAATTTTCTCCAGGGCGCTCTGCAAGGCCATCGAGTTGATGACCGTGGCCAGCATGCCCATATAGTCGCCCTGCACCCGGTCGAGGCCAAAGGCCGCCGCTTGCACCCCGCGGAAAATGTTGCCGCCGCCAATCACCACGGCCACTTGTACACCTTTACTAGCCACGGTTTTAATTTCGGTGGCGTATTGCATCAGGCGCTCGGCATCGATGCCGTACTGCTGGTTGCCCATCAGCGCCTCGCCGCTGAGCTTGAGTAGAATTCGTTGGTAGGTCAAAGTAAAAAGCGGTTAAGGCTTTGTAAGTAATTGCTGATTATCGTTGAGGTACTTCGCCTACTGGTTTAAAGCTGTCTTGCGTTAAGCAAACTGCACCAATACCTGTCCTTTTTGCACGTTCGCCCGCAGCTCCGCTTTTATGCTGCTTACTACGCCATCGGTCGGCGCTTTCAGGATGTTTTCCATCTTCATGGCTTCCAGTACTAGCAGCGGGTCGCCTTTTTGCACGGCCTGGCCGGGTTGCACCCGAATATCCACGATAAGGCCCGGCATAGGCGCTTTCAATTCGTTGATTTTAGCAGCGGTAGCATTGCTCAAACCCATGCGGTCGAGCAGCTGGTCGAACCGGTCTTTGGCTTGCAGTTCCACGCGCTGGCCGTTAATTTTTAACACAAACGTTTTGGTTGTGTAATCGGCGCTCACCAGTTCGGCGTTGTACGATTTGCCGTGGAGCAGCACGTGGTAGCGGCCTTCGCCCAGCACGGCCAGGTCCCAGGCAAAAGGTTGACCATTAAGTGTTATCGAGTCGGCGGCTTGGAAGTCCACCTCCCAGCCGTGGGCCGGGCCAGCGCTGATTTGAAGCATATAGGAACCGGCCATGTGAGCCGAAGCGGGGTTAAAGGTAAGTTAAATCGCCGTTTCGTGCGGAACTTGCTGCCGCGTTCCTGCCCTGGTATTTGATATGAAACATTCTTTTTGCGCGAGCTTTCTGGGGCTTTGTCTGCTTGGCTTCACCGCTGTCGGCCAACCCGCCGGTGGTAAAAGCAAAACCGCCGACAAAAAAAATAGCTCGCCCCCTACGGAGACAACTTCCAGCGCCAGCGGCATCACGGTGCCCTCGTGGCTGCCGCCCGAAGCGCCCGTGCACCCCGCCGCCACGCACCTCAGCGA
>CAXUKA010000180.1:10794-12863 GCA_964251335.1 uncultured Hymenobacter sp. | reverse complement strand
GGCGTGGTGGCATCGGGCACGGCGGGGGCTGGCTGAGCACCCGTATTTAGCAGGTCGATGAGGTTGAGCGGGGCAAACTGGGCAGTATCGCCCGGCTGCACGGTGCGAACGGTGTCGCGGATGGCGCGCACAATGTACTTGCTGGCTGGCCCTTGCAAGCCCACTGAGTAGTTGAGACTATTGCGCTGGTTGGACGTAATCAGGCCCTTATCCTGCATAATATCCGCAATGAAGCGGAAAAACCAGCGTGTAGAGCCGCGTAGCTCGCCGTATTTATTGAACGACTCACGGTAGTATTTCGGCTTGGGAATAATGCTGGCCAAGTACAGGCATTCGCCCAAATTGAGCTCGCTAGGCTGCTTGGCGTAGTAGAAAAGCGCCGCCTCGCGCACGCCGTACACGCCGCGCTTGCCGCTGGGCCACTTGTAGGCCGTCGGTCCCCACTCCACGATGTTGAGGTATATCTCGAACATGCGCTCCTTGGTGAGGGAGTGCGTGCGCGCTACCAACCAGTTCTCAATCAGCCAAACCATTAGCATTTCCTCGGCCTTGCGGCCCACGGTTTTTTCGCGGCTCAAAAACACATTTTTGACCAGCTGCATACTCAGCGTGCTGCCGCCGCGGGCAAAGCGCTTTTCCTTGATATCGGCAATAGCAGCACTAACGAACGCCTTTTCCATAAAGCCGTGGTGCTTAAAGAACTGCGGGTCTTCAGTGGTCTGAATAACAGCTGGCAGGAAGGGCGACACCTCGGCGTAGGGCGTGAAATCGGGATTGCTCGGCCCCACCGTGAAAGTGCGTAGCGAGTCGCCCTTGTCATTGTAGGCCGTGAAGGGAAACTCCCGCTCTACCATACTCAGGTCTTCCTTGCCAAAGTGCGTGATGCTAAAATTCTTGCTCGGCACCAACGACGAGGTCAGCTTGAGGCTATCGACCTGGGTCATATCGACGCTGGCGGCCAGATGGTAGGCGGGCGTACCCGTGCCCTGGGTGCCGGCCACCACGTCGAACATGCCTTCGGGTAGCGAATTAAAGAAGTCGTTTACCGCCGTGGGGTCCGAATCCACTTTCAGATTGACTGCCAATTGCGGCTTGGTACGCACCGCGATTTCGGGATGAAATACCAACTGATTGAGTACGGCCCGCGTGCCAGGGTCGAGCGAGACAGTGCCTCGGCCCAGCGTGGCCACAAAGTCGAGCTGCCCCCGATGCACTACAATATCACTGGAAGCCAATCGCTTATGAAAAAAACTGAAGTTACGGGCCGCTACCGAGCCGCGCACGGTGAGCTGGCCGCCCGTTTTATCGTCGGCCTGAAACTCCTTACCCGTCAGCTGCACCCGGATGGTATCAAACGATATCAGCGCGCCGAAGCGACGCGCCACGTAGGGCACCTGCACCGAGTTGCCGACTCCAAACAACTGTAAATTCAGGGCATCATCGCTGGGCTCCACGGTGCCGCTTACGCCCAGCTCGTTCACCACCGAGTCGACGGTGGCCGTAAGCTGGCCCTTTACCTCGCCATCTTCAAAGCTCAGGCGCGGCATATTCAGTAAAATCTGGTGGCGCGGGCTGGTGTAGCTCACCACAAACTGCCGAAACTCGGCCTCGCCCGGCACACTATTGAAAGTAGCTTCGAGCACTTGGTTGAGCAGCACGCCGTAGTTGCGGCCCAGCGTGGTATCGCGTGGCACCACGGGTGTTGCACCCTGTTTTTTCAACAGAAAGGCGAAGTTATTGGCGCCTGCTTCGTTTTTATGCGCCGTCAGTTGGGCGCGGTCTATTTGCAATTCGCTGAACACTGGTCGCCCCGCAAAGAGCGAGCGCAAGCTCAAGCCGGCTTGCAGGCGGCGGGCTGTGAGTAGGGTATCGCCAGCGGCCTGCGGGCCAGCGGCGGCCGTGGGCACCAGGCTCATACCGCCAATTTCTACCGTTTTCAGGCCCGTAAAATGGGCGCGCCCTAGGGTCAGCGTGACGGGGTATTTACGCTCTACGCGGGTTTTCACTTCGCCCAGTGCGTAATTGAGCAGTTGCTGGCGCTTCCACAGAAATAGGACCAGGGCTAGCAC